>DATAQC010000012.1:0-10654 GCA_036264885.1 Acidimicrobiales bacterium
CTGGGCGATGAGCCTGGGGATGTCGAAGGTCTGGCCCCCCTTGTAGTACAAGGCGAGGAAGGACAGGATCATCAGGGCGGAGCCGAACAGCGTGTACAGGAAGAACTTGATGGCGGCGTACTGGCGGTTGGGCCCGCCCCACACGCCGATCATGAAGTACATCGGCAGCAGCACCAGCTCGAAGAACACGAAGAACAGGATCAGGTCCTCGGCCGCGAATGTGCCGTTCATGCCCGTCTCCAGCAGGAGCATGAGGATGAGAAACGCCTTGGGGTTGTGGGGCTCGGGGAAGTGGTCCCAGGAGTAGACGACGCACAGCACGGTGATCACCATCGAAAGCACCAGCAGCGGCAAGGCGATGCCGTCGATGCCCACGTGGTACCGGCTGTTGATGACCGGGATCCACTTGGTGTCGACAGCGAACTGCAGCCGCCCGGCGTCGCCGTAGTCGAAGGCGGCCAGCAGGTACACGCCCACCGCGGCGGTGGCCAGGGACACGAGCAGGGCCCAGGCCTTGAGCACGTCCTCGCGGCCCTTGGGGATGGCGGCCAGCACGAGGGCGCCCACGATGGGCAGGAAGACGGCGACGCTCAACACGGGCTGCTCCAGCAGCATCGGCCACGCAGCCAGCACGGATGACTCGACTCGGTCAGTGTCACATCTCCCCTAGGTGAAGAACACGAGGCCCACGGCGATGAGGGCACTGGCGCCGAACAGGAAGGCGGCGTACGTCTGGACGCGCCCGGTTTGGGTCTGCCTGAGGACGATGCCTCCCTCCTCGGCGGTGAAGCCGGCGCCGTTGACGGCGCCGTCGATGACCTTCTGGTCGACCACGTCGTAGACGACCTGGGCGGTCTTGCGGGCGCCGATGCCGACGCCGTTGACGGCGCCGTCGAGCACGTGCTGGTTGACCCAGTAGGCGGCTCGGGCGATGGGGTACTGGATGGAGCGGACGACGCCGTCGATGTAGAGGTTGTCGAGGTAGTACTTGTTCACCAGCACCTTGTAGCCGGTGCGGACCAACCCGCTCTTCTCGGCCGCACCCCTCGGGAACATGTTGCGCAGGTAGTAGCCGACGACGATCCCGATGCCGATCAGGCCGAGGGCCACCGACAGGGTGGCGACGGGGAAGTTGAAGGCGTGCTCCTTCACGATCTCCGAAGCGCCCGGGATGTCGAAGCGCACCCAGTTCGAGAAGCGCCACTTGCTGCCCGCCAGCCCCGTCCCCACCAGGCCGCCGACCACCGACAGCACGCCCAGGACCTGCAGGGGCACGGCCATCGACTTCGGCGACTCGTGGTGGTGGGCGTGGCCCCGGTACTCACCGAAGAACACCAGGTAGACGGCCCGGGTCATGTAGGCGGCGGTCATGAACGCCCCCACCAGTCCGACCACCATGAACAACGAGTAACCGTGCGACGCCCCATTGATGATCTCGTCCTTCGACCAGAAGCCGGCGAGGGGCGGGATGCCGGCCAGGGCCAGGGACCCCACCATGAAGGTCCAGAAGGTGGTGGGCATGCGCTTTCTCATGCCGCCCATCTCACTCATGTTGTTGGAGTGCACGGCGTGGATCAGCGAGCCCGAGCCGAGGAACAGCAGGGCCTTGAAGAAGGCGTGGGTGAACAGGTGGAACACGCCCGCCGTCCACGCCCCCACGCCGAGGGCCATCACCATGTAGCCGAGCTGGCTGATGGTCGAGTAGGCCAGCACCTTCTTGATGTCGTCCTGTACGAACGCCAGGGCGGCGGCGATGATCACCGTGATGCCCCCGATGAGGGCGATGAGGTTGATCCCCCCGTCCCCGATCGAGAACCCGGCCCAGAACACGCCGTAGACGCGTGCCACCAGGTAGACGCCGGCCACCACCATGGTGGCGGCGTGGATGAGGGCGGACACCGGCGTGGGTCCGGCCATGGCGTCGGGCAGCCACACGTGCAGCGGGAACTGGGCGCTCTTGCCCATCACGCCGAGGAACAGCAGCGCGCCGCCGGTGAGCAGGAGCCCGTGGCTGATGCCACCGGTGAGGGCCAGGCGGTTGAGGTTGGCGATGTTGAAGTTCTGTCCGGCGGCGAAGAACAGGGTGATGACGCCCAGCATGAGGCCGACGTCGCCGGTGCGGGTGGTGAGGAAGGCCTTGATGGCGGCGCTGGAGTTGGCCTCTTCCTCCCACCAGTGGCCGATGAGCATGAACGAGCACATGCCCACCAGCTCCCAGCCCACCATGAGCTGCAGGGTGTTGTCGGCCACCACCAGCAGGAGCATCGAGGCGGTGAACAGCGACAAGGCGGCGAAGAAGTAGGTGTAGCGCCGGTCCCCGTCCATGTAGCCGGTGGAGTACACCTGCACCAGCAACGAGATGAAGGTGACGACCGCCAGCATCATCACGGTGAGCCCGTCGACATGGATGCCGGCGCCGATGTCGACGCCGCCCAGCTTCCACCACGTGAGGTGGCGCTCGACCGCCTCCCGGGGCTCGGACCGCCCCACCCACTGGACCACGGCTACCAGCGAGAGCAGGAAGGAGATGCCGATGGCGCCGATGCCGATCTCCGCTCCCTTGGCCGGCAGGCGCCGACCGAAGGCGAGGATGAGCACGAACGAGACCGCGGGGATGAGCGGGATGAGCCAGGCATTGCGGAGCATCGTTCGCCTAGCCCCTCATCGCGTCGATCTCATCGATGTCGACGCTGGCCCGGTTCCGGAAGATGAGCAGGATGATGGCCAGACCCACGCCCACCTCGGCGGCGGCGATGGCGATCACGAACAGGGCGAAGGTCTGGCCGGCCACGTTGTTGTTGAAGGCGCCGAAGGCCACCAGGTTGATGTTGACGGCGTTGAGCATGAGCTCGATGGACATGAGCACCAGCACGCCGTTCTTGCGGGCCAGGACCCCGTACACACCCATGGCGAACAGGACGGCCGCCAGCATCAGGAACTGGTTGAGGTACATCAGGCGCTCGTCATGTCGTTGTGGGTCACGTTGATGGTCAGTCCCGCCTCGCAAGTGCGACCGCCCCGACCAGGGCGGCCAGCAACAGTACCGACGCCACCTCGAAGGGCACCACATAGGTGCCGAAGATGGAGTCGCTCACCGCCGCCGTGCGCTGCACACCCTGGAACTTGATCTCCTGGGTGCCCCAGGCGTCGGCCAGCACCGCGGCCAGGGAGCCCAGCACGAACAGGGCCACAAGGGCCGCCGTCCAGCGCTGGTCGTTGTCGAGGTCACCCTCCTTGCCGATGGGAGCGCGGGTGAGCATGACGCCGAACAGCAGCAGGACGACGATGGCGCCGATGTAGACCAGCACCTGGACCCACGCCACGAACTCGGCGCCGAGCAGAGTGAAGATCCCGGCCACGCCACCCAGCACGATGGCCAGGAAGAGGGCGGCCCGGACCACGTTCTTGGTGGTGACCAGACGGAAGCCGGCCGCCACCATGGCGGCGGCGAGCAGGCCGAAGGCGATGTTCTCGACGACCATCGCGGCGGCCCGCTACTTCTTCTTCACGGCGCCGACCTCGAGGGCAGGCGGCTCGGGGACGGTGCCCATCCATTCGCCGAGCTTGTCCTTGTCGTGGAGGAGGTCGGCGATGCGCACCTCGGAGTACTCGTACTCGGGCGACCAGAACAAGGCGTCGAACGGGCACACCTCGACACAGATCCCGCAGTACATGCACAGGGCGTAGTCGATGTCGAAACGGTCGAGGATGTTCACGGTGCGGGGTTTGCCGCCCTCGCGACGGGGCGGTCGCTTCTCCTTGTGACCCTCGATGTAGATGCACCAGTCGGGGCACTCCCGCCCGCACAGCATGCACGCCGTGCAGTTCTCCTCCTTCAGGGCGATGACGCCGCGGGCCCGGGTGGGGGGCGCCTCCTTCTCGTGGGGGTACTGCACGGTCACAGGAGGCTCGAGCATGGTCTTGAACGTCACGCCGAGGCCTTTGACCAGGCCGGAGCCGGGGATCTTGGGCAGAGGCATCAGAGGGCCACCTTGAGGACGCCGGTCACCAGAATGTTGGCGAGGGACAGAGGGATGAGGTACTTCCAGGCGAAGGTCTGCAGCTGGTCCTCCCGGAAGCGGGGGAAGGTGAAGCGGATCCAGAAGATCAAGAAGGCCACGACCATGACCTTGATCCCGAGGACGATCGGGCCCAGCAGGTCGGCCATGATCCCCGTCTTGAAGATGGGCTGGTACCAGCCGCCGAGGTAGAGGGTGGCGGCGATACCGGCCAGGGCGAAGGCGGTGCCGAACTCGGAGATGAAGAAGAACAGGAACCGGAAGCCCGTGTACTCGGTCATGAACCCGGCCACCAGCTCGGACTCGGCGACGGGCATGTCGAACGGGGTCTGGCTCAGCTCGGCCTGGGCGGCGGCGATGAACAGGATGAACCCGACAATCTGGGTGAACAGGAAGGGATTGCCGATGAGGTTGACCCCGAAGATGGACTGGTCGGCCTGGGCGTGGACGATGCCCTGCATGCTCATGGTGCCGGCCTGGATCACCACACCCACGACCGCCAGCACGAGGGGCAACTCGTAGGCGATGAGCTGGCCGGCGGCTCGCAGCGCCCCCAGCAGGGAGTACTTGTTGGCCGACGACCACCCGGCCATGAGGACGCCGATCACCGACAGAGACGACACCGCCAGGGCGAAGAAGATGCCCACGTCGAGGTCCTGGACGACCAGGCGGGGGCCGGCGGGGACGACGACGTAGATGAGGAACGTGGACATGAGGATGACCAGCGGGGCCAGGGCGAACACCCGGCGGTCGGCTTCGGCCGGGATGATGTCCTCCTTCTGGATGAACTTGATCCCGTCGCCGATGAGCTGGAACCAGCCGTGGAACCCTCCCGGTTCCATGGGCCCCAGCCGGCTCTGCATGTGGGCCATCATCTTCAGCAGGAAGACATAGCCCAAGATGATGGCGCCGGCCGGCACGATGGCCAGGACGATCACCGTCTTGATGGCCGTGAGCTCCCAGTAACTGAGGCCGATGGCGAGCATCTAGTGGGCCCGCCGGGCGTGACGGGTGGCAACCCGCCTCGTCATGCGAACTGTCGCAGGTGCGGTCGACGGACCGGCGAGATGGCGGCGGCGGACGTTCACGGACGGGAGACTAACGAGGAGGTCAGGCGGTTGCCAGATTCGGGCCCCGGCGTGGCAGGATCGCTTTCATGGGCGCTGAGCATGAGCTGGTCGATGTCCTCGTCGAGACCCCCCAGGGGAGCCGCAAGAAGTACGAGTACGACAAGGAGCGCAAGGGGATGCGGCTCGACCGGCGGCTGTTCTCGGCCACCGTCTATCCCGCCGACTACGGGCTCATCCCCGACACCGTCGGAGAGGACGGCGAGGCTCTCGACGCCCTCGTCCTCACCCAGGAGCCCACTTTCCCCGGGTGCTGGGTCACGGCCCGGCCCATCGGCGTGTTCTGGATCGCCTACGACGGGGCCCGGGAGGCCAAGATCCTCGCCGTGCCGGACGGTGACCCCACGTGGGACGACGTCCACGACATCGACGACGTGCCCGACCACCTACGAGACGAGATCAGCCAGTTCTTCGACGTCTACAAGGTGCTCGAGCCGGGGCGCACCCCCACCCCGGACGGCTACGAGGGCCGCACCGCCGCCCTCGAGGTCATCGCCGAGGCCGCCGGGCGCAAGAGCGGAGCTCCGTCGGCCAGTACCTGACCTAGCGTCCGTGCTGTCCCGAGCTCCCGTGGTCCTGACCGCTCTGGCCGTGGACCTGACCGCTCTGGCCGTGGTCGGCAGCGCTCTGGCCGTGGTCGGCAGCGCTCTGGCCATGGCCCTGAGCACCCTCGATCTCGGGGGTGACCGCGCCTTGGGCTCCGCCATCGTCGACCGTCGTCGTCGTGGTGGTGGTCACCTCGTCGCCGGCCCCCGTCGTCTTCGGGCAGGTCTTGGCTGCGTCCGACACGGCCTGGCCGTGGACGCCTCCCGCTCCGGTCGGGGCGCTCTTGGCCACCGCGGAGACGCAGGCGCCGTGGGCGTCCGAAGGCGTGGTGCCCTGGTCGGTACCCGTGTCGGTGCCTTCGTCGCCCGTTCCCGTGGTGTCGCCCACCACCGGTGCGACGGTGTCTCCGGCGCCGCCCACCGTCGGTGGGGCGTTGTGGTCGTCGCTCGGGTCGGGAATGTGCAGGGGCGTGGCGTTCACCACGCTCGCCACCGCGTGCTGGGCGGGAGTGGGCAGCACGCCGGCGGCGCCCGCGGTCGCCGCCATGGCGGTGGCCAGACCCAGTCCCAAGGCCAGCTTGGCGGCCACGCCCAGAGCGCCGAGCTTGGTGGCCAGTGCAGCCAAGAGTTCGCTGATCGTCATCCTGCGTCTCCTCCGTGCGGGTCGGCCGGCCGTCGTTCGGCTGGCCGGATCGGTGCCGGCCGTGGCCGCCGGCTCGCCGTCGTCGATGGACAGGCCCTCGGTCAGCAGCCGGGCCAGCTGCGCCGTTGGAGCCGGCGCCGGGCCGCTGACCGCCACTCGTAGATCTTCGGCGAACAACGCCGGCCCCACGCCGGCGGCAGTGCTGCGGCCGGCGAGGAAGGCTTCTACGGCTCGCTCGTCGAGATCATGGGGTGCGGGCATGTCGCTGTCGTGAACGCCCTTCCCGGTCACAGGGATACGCCTTCGCGCTCGAGTAGCCGGCGCAACGCGCTCACGCCCCGGTGCTGGAGGGCCTTGACCGCGCCCACGGACTTCCCCAGCGCGTCCGCCGTCTGCTCCAGGGTCATGTCGGCGACCATCCTGAGCAGCAGCACGTCGCGCTGGTCGGGAGCCAGGCGATCGCACAGCCGCTGCACCCGTTGGAGACTGAGGCGGCGCAGCGCCTCGGCCTCGGCGTCGCCGCCTCGGGCGTCGGCCAGCTCGCTCACCTCGGCGTCGTCGGCCACCGGCCGGCGCGCCCGCTGGCGTCGCTCGTCGACCAGGCGATGGTGGGCGATGGTGAACACCCAGGACCGGAACCGCTCCTCGGACCCCGCGAACCCGGTGATCCCGCCGAAGACCTTGACGAACACGTCACTGGTGAGGTCGTCGGCGTCGGGTGAGCCCTGAACCCGCAGGTATCCGGCCACGGCCGGAGCCAGCTCCCGGTAGAGCCTCTCCATCGCCCACGGCGCGCCGCATCTCGCCGCCGACAACACGCCGTCGAACGCGGGCCCGAATGTCATCGACTGGTCATGTCCGCCCGGGGCACCCCTGCAACATCGGCATTCCGCTCGGTGTCCTGAACCGGCGGCCAGGGTCGACTCCAACAGTTCGACGCGCATCGCCTATCGCATCCCGCCGTATCCCCCGGAGCGCCCTCGGCGTTGGCGGAGGGTGAAAGGCAGACGGTCCGGCATCACGACCTGCGGACCCTGATCACGGAGGAGAACGAAACCATGGGAATCGGAGTCAGCGTGTTCCTGCTCGCTGTCGGGGCGATCCTCACCTGGGCGGTCAACGTCACCAATCCGTCCGGCATCGACCTGAACACCATCGGTGTCATCTTGATGGTGTGCGGCGCCCTCGGCCTGGTGCTGTCGTTGGCGTTCTGGAGCAGCTGGGGTGGGTTCCACGGCCGCGGCACGGTCGTACGGGACCGGGACATCCTGTAGCTCGCTGCCGTTGGCGACCCCCGCCAGGGGCCATGGGACCTAGCGGTCGATGTCGCCCAGGATGAAGTAGAGGCTGGACAAGATGGTGATGATGTCGGGGACGTAGACGCCCTTCAACAGCCAGGGGACGATCGACGTGTTGTTGAACGACGCCGAGCGGATCTTGCAGCGGACGGGGCCGAGGCCGCCCTGGCTCACCACGTAGTAGCCCATCTCGCCCGACGGGTTCTCGGTGTGGGCCCACGCCTCGCCCGCCGGCACCTTGATGATCCGCGGGACCTTGGCCTGGATGGGCCCCGCGGGCAGGCCGTCGAGCATCTGGTCGACCATCCTGGTGGCTTCCCGCGTCTCCTGGAGGCGCACCCAGTACCGGGCGAACGAGTCGCCGTCGGGGTGGGTCCAGACCTTCCAGTCGAGGTCTTTCCAGACCAGCGGCGATGTCGAGTCGCGGCGCAGGTCCCAGTCGACGCCGCTGGCCCTGATGTTTGCCCCCGACAGCCCGTAGGACAGGCCCACGTCGGCGGGGATGACCCCTACGCCCCGGGTGCGGGCCTCGAAGATCTCGTTGCCCATGAGCAGGTCTTCGAGCTGGTCGCAGTACGTGCGGATCCGCTTCATGGCCTCGTGGGTCTCCGACACCCAGCCCCGGGGCAGGTCGTCTTTGAGGCCACCGATGCGGTCGTAGTTGGGATGGAAGCGTCCGCCGGTGGCCGCCTCGATGAGGTTGAGCACGTACTCGCGGTCGCGGAAGGCGAAGAACACGGGCGTGATGGCGCCCAGCTGCACGCCCATCTCGCCGATGAACAGGGTGATGTTGGCGATGCGGCTCAGCTCGAACATGATGGTGCGGATGTACTGGGCCCGCGGCGGCGCCTCCACCTCCATCAACTGCTCGGCAGCCAGGATGAACGGCACCTCGTTGGCGAACGAGGACAGCCAGTCGATGCGGTTGATCAGGGTGGTCACCTGGGGGAAGGTGCGTACCTCGGTGAGCTTCTCGTAGCCCCGGTGCATGTAGCCGCACACCACCTCGGCGTTGATCACCTGCTCGCCGTCGAGGCGGGCGATGATGCGCAGGGTGCCGTGGGTGGCGGGGTGCTGGGGCCCGAGGTTGAGCGTCATCTCCTCGGTCTGGAGCTCGACGTTGACGCGGGCGTCGGCTGCCTGGCCGGCGATGTAGGCCATCCTCTGCTGCTCGCTGACGGCGGTCACCCTTGCTCGCTCACCTGTTCGGGTGTGGCGTCTTCTTCGGTCCCCGGCATCGGCTCCACGTCGACCAGGCCGGGCCACGGCTTGACCTCGCGGGCGAGGAGGGGGAAGTCCTTGCGCAACGGGAAGCCTTCGAACTCGCCGGGCAGGTACAGGTGGACGAGGTGGGGGTGGCCGATGAAGTCGAACCCGAACATCTCCCAAGTCTCGCGCTCGTGCCAGTCGGCTCCCGGGTACACCTGCGACCACGTCTCGACAGCAGGGGCGTCGTCGTCGAGGTCGGCCTTGAGGGTGAGCCCGATATGGCGCTCGATGGAGTAGAGGCGGGCGAACACCTGGAAGCGGGTGTCGCCCCCGGCGTGGCCGGTCTTCCACGTGCCCGTCTCGCCGTCCGGCTGGGTCCCGGCGCTGCCCGTCTCGGCACTGTCGGGCTCGGCACCGGCGGCGGCCGGGTAGGCCGCTTCGGCCTGTTCGACGGCCTCGGCCTCATCGGTCTCGCCCTCGGCCACCTCGGAGGTGACCTCGCCGCGCATGACCGAGACCGACGGCATCCAGTCGAGGCCGGAGAGGAAGCAGAAGTAGTCGAAGCCCAACGACCGGCACACCTCGGCGGCGCGCTTCCAGCCCTTGGCGGTGACCCGCACCCAGATGTCGTCGCGATGGGTCTCAGTGGTCACCAGATGGGCGCCCAGCTCGGCGGTCAGGGCGTCGAGGACCACGAGGCGGCCGTCGTCGACCGGCGGCCCGTCGGGCAGGGGCCCCGGGGTGGCGTCGCCGGTGTCGTCGGTAGCGGCTACGGCCGCGGGCTCGTCGGTAGCGGCTGCGGCCGCGGGCTCGTCGGTGGCGCCGGCCGCTGCCCGCTCGTCGTCGGCCGTGCCTTCGGTGGCGTCGCCGGCGGGCGGCTCAGCTGACGACAATCGGCTCACCTCGCCAGCGCTCGGCCATGTCCTCGTCCTGGATGCGCTGCTGGAGCAACACGATGCCCTCGAGCAGGGCCTCGGGGCGGGGAGGGCAGCCGGGGACGTAGACGTCGACGGGGATGATCTGGTCGACGCCCTTGGTGACCGAGTACGAGTCCCAGTAGGGGCCGCCGCAGTTGGCGCACGATCCCATGGAGATGACGTACTTGGGGTCGGGCATCTGCTCCCAGAGGCGGCGGATGGCCGGGGCCATCTTGTCGGTGACGGTGCCCGAGATCACGACCAGGTCGGCCTGGCGGGGACCGGCCGGAAAGGGGATCACCCCGAGGCGCATCACGTCGTAGCGCGGCGACCCGAAGGCCGCCCCCATCTCGATGGCACAGCACGCCAGGCCCCACTGGTACACCCAGAGGGAGTACTTGCGGCTGTAGTTGAGGAGCCAGGTGAGGGGCTTGAAGGCCTTGCCCGACAGGCCCCCCCGCTCGACTACACCCACCGCAGCACACCCTTGCGCCAGGCGTAGACCAGGCCCAGGGCGAGGATGAAGATGAACACGACCATCTCGACCAGGCCGAACACCGAAAGCGCTTCGAGGCGGACGGCCCAGGGGAAGATGAAGGCTGCCTCGACGTCGAACATCACGAACAGCAGGGCGAAGACGTAGTAGCGGATCTGGCTCTGCGACCAGCCCACACCCACCGGGTCGACGCCGCACTCGTAGTTGATGTACTTCTGGGCCTGGGGCCGAGTGGGTCGGATCAGCTTGCCCATCCCGAGCATGCCGCCCACCATCAAGAAGGCGGCGCCACAGAAGATGGCGACGGTCAGGTACTGGCGCAGAAATGCCGACACGCGGCTGAGCGTACTGAACCCGGGACCGAACCGCCAAGATCGGCCGCCTTCCCACCCCTCGTTCT
>DATAQC010000025.1:0-56355 GCA_036264885.1 Acidimicrobiales bacterium
GGGCACCTCCAGGTTGCGGATCGGCACGGACGGCTCCGCCGGCCTCCAGACCTCGTCGATGGGCAACGGCCGGCCGGCACGCGCCGACGAGGGCGCCGGATCCTCGAAGCCCTCCCGGACGCCCATCAACCGGCTGGCCACCACCCGGGTAGCCGCCAGCCGGGCCGCAGCGGGCAAGTTGTCGGGCGATCGACGACCGTCCAATCCGGTGCCCAGCGGCGATCCCTCCCCGGCATCGATACGCCCGCTGCGGCGAAGCGAGCCTGCGCCGCGGGCCTCCGCCACGGTGAGCGCGCCTCCTCGGGGAGGGGGGTCGATCATGCCGCCACGCGCTCCGGCTCCGGGTCCGGCGCCTGCCCGACCCCAACCGGTCCCGGCGTCGAGCCCGGCACAACCGGCCCCGCAGCCTGCTCCGTCGGCCGTCCGACGGCAACCGGTGCCTGCCAGGCAGGCGGCGCCTGCGCCACCCCCGCGGCGACCAAACGCGGTCTCCGACCCGGCCCCGGCTCGGCCGGCCTCTCCCGAGCCGGAGGCCGCCGATGCCCCCGACCCCGGCACCGACACCGACACCGGCACCGGCGCCGGCACCGGCACCGGCGCTCCCGAGGAGCCCTCCGATCTGCTCAAGATCGACGACCTGCTCGAGTCGGTCGACTTCGACGAGCCGGCGAGGGCCTACCCGGGCACCGGCCGCCGCTCGCGCATCAGCGCACGACGGGCGCCCCGTGCCACCCCGACCGAGTCGTCCATCACCGGAACCTCCCACCCGTTGTCGGCGTGGCCCATGGGCGCCGGCTGATCGCCCCTCCGGGCCGGTGACCCACCTGCTGGTCACCAACGATTTCCCCCCCAAGGTCGGCGGCATCCAGTCGTACCTCTGGGAGCTGTGGCGTCGGCTCCCGCCCGAGCGGGTAGTCGTGGCGACGACACCTCAGGCGGGCGATCGGGAGTTCGACGCCCGCCAATCGTTTCGGGTGGTCCGCCTGCCCGATCGGGTCCTGCTTCCCCATCCCGGGCTGACCCGGCGGCTGCGCGCCCTCGCCGCCGAGGTCGGGGCGAGCCTCATCATCCTCGACCCCGCCTTCCCCCTGGGGCTGGTGGGGCCGAGCCTCGGCCTTCCCTACGCCCTCATCGTGCACGGCGCCGAGCTCACCGTGCCGTGCCGCCTGCCCGGCAGCCGCACCCTGGTTCGCCGCGCCCTGCGCAACGCTGGCCTCGTCGTCGCCGGCGGGGGCTACCCGGCGGCCGAGGCCCGGCGGGCCGCGGGTGACGATCTCCGGCTCACGCTGGTGCCGCCCGGGGTCGACCTGCACCGGTTCCGCCCCCTCGACGACGAGGAGCGCGTGGCAGCGCGGGCCGCGACCGGGCTGCCCGTCGACGGCCGGGTGGTGGTCGGCCTCAGCCGGCTGGTGCCGCGCAAGGGATTCGATACGTTGATCGCCGCCGCCGCCCTCCTCGCCCCGAGTCGCCCCGATCTGGTCGTGGCCATCGCCGGCACCGGGCGCGACCGCCGCCGCCTGCGACGCCTCGCCGCCGACAGCGGCGCCCCGGTGCGGTTCCTCGGACTCGTCCCCGACGAGCAGCTGCCGGCCCTCATCGGAGCCGCCGACGTCTTCGCCGTCCCCTGCCGGATCCGCTGGGGCGGCCTCGAACAGGAGGGGTTCGGGATGGTGTTCCTCGAGGCGGCGGCCTGTGGGGTGCCCCAGGTGGCCGGACGCAGTGGCGGCGCGGCGGAGGCGGTGGCCGACGGGCACACGGGCGCCGTCGTGGAACGCCCCGACGATCCCGCCGCCGTGGCCGCCGCCCTGGTCCCCGTCCTGGATGACGCCGCCCTGCGCCGGCAGCAGGGCAGAGCGGCCCGCCTACGCGTCGAGACCGAGTTCGACTGGGACACCCTCGCCACCCGCCTCGACCACGCCCTGGCCCCGCTCGAATGACGGGGCCAGGCGACCAGGCGCCGCCGGAGGGGGGCGCAGCCCGAGCGGACCGAGGCGGGCCGGGCGCCGGCCTGCGCAAAGCCTCGTGGTGGGGCACCGGTGCGTTCACCGTCACCGCCGCCGCCGCGGCGGTGACGGGCAGCAGTGCCCTTCTCCAGGCGGTGGCCTTCGCCGTGGCCGTGGCGTTGTTCCTGGCCGGTTGCCTGCTGTTCTTCGCCGCCTACGCCCGCGGGGTGGCCCGCAGCCGCACCGACGAGGTGGCCGTGACCACCCTGTACTTCCTGGCCGGCGCCGTCCCCCCGGGAGTACGCCGCAGCCTGCTCGGTTCGCTGGGTGTGGAGGTGGCGGTCGCCCTGGCCACCGCCACCGCCCGGCCCTACACCAGCCTGGCCGCCGGCGCCCTCGTCCCCATGTACGGCCTCGGCCTGTGCGGGCTGTGGTCGGCGAGCCACGGGGTCTTCCCGCCCAGGCAAGCTCCGGCACGGCCACCCAGGCGCGGTTCCCGGCCCACCGATGACGACGACGAAGATCCCGGTAGCGTCAACGGTTCATGAGCTCCACCGGCGCCGGGCCCGGCACCCCGCTCAGGCCCGGCACCCCGCGCATCCTCTTGTTCACCGGCAAGGGCGGAGTCGGCAAGACGACGGCGTCGGCCGCCACCGCCCTCGCCTGTGCCGACGCCGGCAGGCGCACGATCGTGTTGTCGACCGACCCGGCCCACTCCCTGGCCGATGCCTATGACGTCGCCCTCGGGCCCACGCCCACGACCGTCGCCCCGGGGCTCTGGGGTCAGCAACTCGATGCCCACCTGCGCATGGAGGAGGCGTGGGCGGACATCCAGGCCTACGTGGTGGCCGTGCTGGGTTGGGCGGGCATCGATGCCATCGAGGCCGAGGAGCTGGCCGTCATCCCCGGCTTGGACGAGGTCTTCGGCCTGAGCGACATCAAGGCCTTCGCCGCCTCCGGCGAGTGGGACGTGATCGTGGTGGACTGCGCGCCCACGGCCGAGACGATACGGTTCCTCTCCCTCCCCGACGTGCTGTCGTGGTACATGGAGCGCATCTTCCCGGTGGAGCGCAGGGTGGTGCGCGCCGTGCGTCCGCTGCTGTCGCGCGTGACCACCATGCCCGTCGCCGGCGAGGACGTGTTCGATGCCGCCCGCCGGTTCTACGACCGCCTCGACGGCGTTCGAGAGCTGCTCACCGACGGCTCGCACACCAGCGTGCGCCTGGTGGTCAACCCCGAGCGCATGGTGGTCGCCGAGGCCCGCCGCACCTACACCTACCTGTCGCTGTTCGGCTATCGAACCGACGCGGTGATCGCCAACCGTCTCCTGCCCGACGCCGTCACCGATCCCTGGTTCGCGGCCTGGAAGGCCACCCACGCCGAGCACATGGCCACCATCGTGGACGGGTTCGCCCCCCTGCCCGTGCTGCGGGCCGAGCTGGCGGCCACCGAAGTGGTGGGTCTGGAGCGACTCCGCCAGTTTGGCGGCGCGCTCTACGCCGGGCTCGATCCCAGCGCCGTCCTGCACGAAGGAGACCCTCTGCGCATCGAGCGGAGGGGAAGCCGGTACCTGCTCTCGCTCGAGCTGCCGTTCGCCGAGGCTGCAGACCTCGAGGTGGGTCGGCGCCACGACGAGTTGTTCGTGCGCGTGGGCAGCTACCGTCGGGCCATCGTGCTCCCCGACTCCCTCCGCCACCGGCCCGTCGACGCCGCCCGTATGGCCGACAACCGCCTCGAAGTGACGTTCGGGACGAGGCCGGCGGCGGGTGCCGACGCCGGAGCCTCGAAGGTCTGAGCATGCCCGCCGTCGATCACGACGCCGGCGAGGGCGATGGCGACGGGCGCGTCCCCGGCCACGATGTCGTCGTCCATCTCCAGACCGCCGCCCTCGAGGTCATCGCCGCCGTGCGGGCCTTGCTCGACGCGGCCGAAGGGGTGCTGCGCGATCCCGGCGCGGCGGTCAACCTGGCCGCCTCGCTGGCGGGGCGGGCGCGAGCCGGTCACGACAGCGGTGACGGGGAGGACGACGGCTCGGGCGGCGTCGAGCACATACCCGTGTCCGAGTGACACGCGGGGATGCCTCCACGCCGGCGGGGCCGCCCATCGAGGGCCGCAAGGCCGGGCGCTGGCATCCGGAGACGTTCGTCTGCGCCTTTCGCGGGCACCGGGCCCCGGCCGCCGACGTCCGGCGCCTGCGGCCCGACGACTGGTTGGTAGCCACCGAGGCGGCCGCCGGCGGACACCTGGGGCGGTGTCTGCGCTGTGACGCCTGGGTCCTGGCCGACCCGGGGACGGCCACCCGCGACGACCTCGGCGCGGCCGACCTCGACGTGCCTGAACGGGGCAAGAAGCTGCGCGACTCCCTGGTCCTCAAGGTCATCGCCGTCGATCGCGGCATTCACGCCCTGGTGTTCGGACTGCTGGCCGTGGGTCTGCTGTTCCTCCGGTCGAACCTCGGCTCCCTGCAGGACCAGGCC
Source organism: Acidimicrobiales bacterium (assembly GCA_036264885.1). Classification (GTDB taxonomy): domain Bacteria; phylum Actinomycetota; class Acidimicrobiia; order Acidimicrobiales; family AC-14; genus DATAQC01. The sequence continues at coordinate 4,421 of DATAQC010000025.1, forward strand.
CGGGCCATCGTCGACAACACCACCAGCGGTCTGGCCGGCACCGGTCAGGCGAGCAGTCGCACCTTCTTGCTCAAAGAGCTCAACCGTCTGGTGGGCCTCAACCCCAAGACGCTGCGCCTGCTGCTGTTCACCGCCGTGGTCTATGCCGTGCTCGAGGGGGTGGAAGCGTTCGGCCTGTGGCGTGGGCGCAGGTGGGCCGAGTACCTCACCGCCCTGGCCACCGCCGGCTTCCTGCCCCTCGAGATCGACGAGCTGATCAAGAGGGTGAGCGTGGGGCGGGTGCTGGCGCTGGTCGTCAACCTGGCCGTTCTGGTCTACCTGCTGTGGGCCAAGAGGCTGTTCGGCATCCGTGGCGGTGCCACCGGGGACGAAGATGAGTCCGAGGCAGGCGAGAAGCTCCCCGTGCTGGCCGGCCAGCACCCCATCGAGCAAGGAGGCTCCTGATGACCACACTGGCGTTCTGCGGACTCGGGCGGATGGGCGGCCCCATGGCCGGTCGCCTGCTGGAGGCAGGCCACGATCTGGTGGTCTGGAACCGCTCACCCGAGCGGGCCGCCGGCCTGGTCGAACAAGGCGCACGCGTGGCGTCGTCGCCGGCCGAGGCGGCGAGGGAGGCGGAGGCGGTGATCACCATGCTGGCCACTCCGGAGGCGCTCGAAGACGTCGTGTTCAACACCGGGAAGGACAACCAGGGCCTGGCCGCGGGGCTGGCGCCGGGGGCGACGCTCGTCGAGATGTCGACGGTGGGCCCCGATGCCGTCCGCCGGATGGCGCCGCGCCTGCCAGAGGGCACCGAGGTCCTCGACGCACCTGTGCTCGGCAGCGTCCCCCAGGCCACCGACGGCAGCCTCGAGATCTTCGTGGGTGGTGCCCAGACCACCTTCGAGCGGTGGCGGCCCGTGCTGGAGGCGATGGGCCGGCCGGTGCGATTCGGGCCCCTCGGCTCCGGGGCGGCCATGAAGCTGGTCGCCAACTCGACCCTCGGTGCCGTCATGTCGGCGGTGGGCGAGGCCCTGGCCCTGGCCGACGGTCTGGGGCTCGACCCCGCTCTGGTCCTCGACACGCTGGCCGAATCGCCAGTCGGGGCGACGGTCAAGTCCAAGCGCGCCCTGATCGAAAGCGGTGACTACCGACCCAACTTCGCACTGACGCTGGCGGCCAAGGACCTGCGCCTGGTCGACGAGGCGGCTCGTGGTGTCGGTGTCGACGCCTGGGTGGCAGCCGCCGCCCGGGCCCATTACGACGATGCCGAGCGGGCCGGCCTGGGCGATCTCGACTACTCGGCCGTCATCGCCCACGTGCGGGCCAGCAGCGACCCCCGCCCGTCGTTCCTGTCCCGCTGAGCACCACGGCCACGGGCGGACGGGACACAATGGGCCATGGCTGACAACGACGTCGTCGCATCCGAGCTGGTCTCCTTCGTCGCCGGCACCGAGGGGCTGTGGCGGATCGACGGCATCCTCGCCCCCAAGGGCGAGACGCTTCCGCCCGCCGCCCGCCTGGCCGTGGTCGAGGGCGACGCCGCCGACGGGGCCCAGCAGCGGTGGGTCCTGCGGGGGATGGTGGGCCCACAGGTCTATGTCGAGGACGCCGAACAGGACGCCCTGGTTGCCGAGCAGCCGCCGCTGGGGCGTCCCGAAGCCCGCTGCGCGGCGCTCGTCGCCGTACGCAAGTCGCCGGCGTGGTGGGCCCTGCCCCACGACGAGCGCCGGGCGGTGCTCGAGGAGCGGTCGCACCACATCGCCACCGGGCTCGAGTACCTGCCCGCCGTGGCCCGCCGGCTGCACCACGCCCACGAGCTCACCGAGCCGTTCGACTTCCTCAGCTGGTTCGAGTACTCGCCCGCCGACCAGGAGGCGTTCGACGAGCTCGTCGCCCGCCTGCGCACCACCGAGGAATGGTCGTTCGTCGAGCGCGAGGTCGACGTCCGGCTCACGCGCTGAGCCTCATCCGCGGCCAGGCGCGCCGAGGGCGCGCCTCACTACGATCGAGGCCCTATGACCAGTGGGGACGACGGCGGCGAGCTCAGCGCACGGCGCCGGGGGCGGCCCACGCCTGCGGGACGTAGCCCCTTCCCACCCATCGCGTCCTACGGGTTCCTCTCCGACTGCGAGACGACGACGCTGATCGCTCCCAGCGGCAACGTCGAGTGGCTGTGCCTGCCCCGGCCCGATAGCCCCAGCGTCTTCGGTTCGATGCTCGACCGTTCGGCCGGGGGCTTCCGCATCGGGCCCACCGATGTCACCGTGCCGGCGGGCCGGCGGTACCTGCCGGGCACGCTGGTGATCGAGACGACCTGGCAGTTGCCCACGGGCTGGCTCATCACGCGCGACGCGCTGTGCGTGCGCCCCTGGTACCACGACACCCATCGTTCGCACAGCTATCGCCGGTCGCCCACCGACTTCGAAGCCGAGCACGTCTTGTTGCGCACCGTCCGCTGTGTCAGCGGGACGGCCGAGGTCAGCCTCACCTGCGAGCCGGTCTTCGACTACGGCCGGCGGGCCGGCCACTGGGAGTACCAGGGAGACGGGTACGGCGACGCGGTGCTGGCAGTGGAGGGCAGTGATCTGGAGCTGCACCTGACCACCAACATGCGTCTGGGCTTCGAGGGCCGCGGCGCCCATGCCCGCACGCAGATGAAGGAGGGCGAGAACGTCTTCGTCGCCCTGGCCTGGGGAGAGCAGGCGCCCCCCACGACCTGGGACGACGCCTACGACCGCAGTTGGAGGACGGCCGAGTACTGGCGCCTGTGGCTCAACCACGGCGACTTCCCCGACCATCCCTGGCGCACCCAGTTGCAGCGCAGCGCCCTCACCCTCAAGGGCCTCACCTACGCGCCCACCGGGGCCCTGCTGGCCGCCGCCACCACGTCGTTGCCCGAGACACCCGGCGGCGAGCGCAACTGGGACTACCGCTACAGCTGGATCCGCGACTCCACCTTCGCCCTCTGGGGGCTCTACACCCTCGGCTTCGACGCCGAGGCGAACGACTTCTTCTACTTCATCGCCGACGCCTGCGACGGCGACCACCCCCTGCAGATCATGTACGGCGTCGGCGGTGAGCGGCGCCTCGACGAGCACGTCCTCGATCACCTGTCCGGCTACGAGGGCGCCCGACCGGTGCGCATCGGCAACGGCGCCTACGACCAGGAACAGCACGACGTGTGGGGTGCCGTGCTCGACTCGGTCTACATCCACACCAAGTCGCGCGACTACCTGCCCGAGCGGGTGTGGCCCCTCCTGAAGCTCCAGGTCGAGGCGGCCATCGAGAACTGGGCCAAGCCCGACCGCGGCATCTGGGAGGTACGGGGCGAGCCCAGACACTTCACCTCGTCGAAGATGATGTGCTGGGTGGCGGTCGATCGGGGCATGCGCCTGGCGCGCCTACACGATGACGACGACCTGGCCGACGCCTGGGAAAAGGTCGCCACCGAGATCCACGCCGACATCTGCGAGCACGGAGTCGACCAGCGAGGCGTCTTCGTGCAGCACTACGACACCGAGGCCCTCGACGCGTCCAACTTGTTGTTGCCGCTGGTGCGGTTCCTTCCCTCCGACGACCGACGGGTGCGGGCGACGGTGCTGGCCATCGCCGACGAGCTCACCGTCGACGGTCTGGTGCTGCGCTACCGGGTGGAGGAGACCGACGATGGCCTGTCGGGGGAGGAGGGCACGTTCGCCATCTGCTCGTTCTGGCTGGCGTCGGCGCTGTCGGAGATCGGCGAGCACGACCGGGCCCACCAGTTGTGCGAGCGTCTCCTGTCCTTTGCCAGCCCCCTGCAGCTCTACGCCGAGGAGATCGACCCCAAGTCGGGCCGTCACCTCGGCAACTTTCCCCAGGCCTTCACCCATCTGGCCCTCATCAACGCCCTCATGCACGTGATCAAGGCCGAGGACCGCCAGGACACCCGGCGCTTCGTGACCCCCCGCCCACTGTCGAGCTGATCGGACACCCGATGGCGCTGTGCGGAATCGACTTGGGCGGCACCAAGTGCCTGGGAGTGCTCGTCGACGGCGGCGAGATCGTGGCCGAGGCCCGGGTGCCGACGCCCAGCGGTGCCGATGCCCTCGTCGCCGGGCTGGCCGGGGTGGTCGACGCGCTCCGCGATCCGGGCTCGGCCGCCATCGAGGGGGTCGGCATCGGGGCCCCCGGCCTTGTCGATCGCCGCGGTGTCCTCCGGGTGGCGCCCAACCTGGCGGTGGAGCCCGACCTCGAGTTGCGGACCATCCTCGAGGCCGCCCTGGGGGTGCCCGTGGTGGTGGACAACGACGCCACCTGCGCAGCATGGGGCGAGCGCGAGGTCGGCGCCGCCCGGGGTTTCGACGACGTCATCCTCGTCACCCTGGGCACGGGGATCGGCGGAGGCATCATCAGCGACGGACGGCTCCATCGCGGCGCCAACGGCTTCGCCGGCGAGATCGGCCACATGGTGATCCATCCCGACGGGCCCCTGTGCCCCTGTGGCCACCAGGGGTGTTGGGAGCGCTTCGCGTCGGGCAACGGCCTCGGCCGCCTGGCCCGGGAGGCGGTCAGCGAAGCACCCGGCGGGAGCAGGATCCTGGAACTGGCCGGCGGCGACGTCGACGGTGTGCGGGGTGAGCACGTCACCGCCGCCGCCGCCGAGGGTGACGCCCAGGCCGGCGAGGTGCTGGCCCGCTTCGCCTGGTGGACGGCGCTGGGGCTGGCCAACCTGGCCAACATCTTCGACCCGGAGGCGTTCGTGCTCGGCGGCGGCCTGATCAGGGCGGGTGAGGCCCTCCTGGCGCCCACCCGCGCCGCGCTGACCGAGCTGTACCTCGGAGCGGGGCACCGCCCCGAGATCACCGTCGTCGCCGCCCAACTGGGCGAACGGGCCGGGGCCATCGGGGCCGCCTTCCTGGCCGGAGGACATCACTAGATTCTTCGGAGTGCTGGTCGGGATCACCCTGCCTCAGTTCCGCCACGACGCCGAGCCGGCCATGGCCGCGGCCCGGGCAGCCGAGGCGGCGCGCCTCGACGGTGTCTTCGTGTTCGACCACTTGTGGCCTCTGGGTAGCCCCGACCGGCCCGCCCTGTACTGCAACGTCCTGCTCGGCGCACTGGCCGCCGAGACCGCTCGGGTGGTCCTGGGCCCTCTCGTGGCTCGGGTCGGGGTGGTGCCCGACGCCGTGCTGGTGAACGCCATGGTCACCCTGCACGAGATGCTGGGCGACCGCCTGGTGGTCACCCTCGGCACCGGAGACGGCGCCAACCGGGCCGAGAACGAGGCCTACGGCGTGGGCTTCGCTCCGGTGGCCGACAGGGTGGCGTCGATGGTCGGCTGTTGCCGGAGCCTGCGGGGGGCGGGCGTCACCACCTGGGTGGCAGGCCGGTCGCAGGCGGTGCGGCGGGTCACGGGCGCCGCCGACGGCTGGAACCTGTGGGGGGTCGACGCCGCCGGCTTCGCCGCCGAGGCCCACGGCATCCCTACTGCGGCCAGCTGGGGCGGACAAGTGCTCATCGGGCGGACGCCCGACGAGGCGCGGGCCAAGCTGGCGCGCCTCGGCGACCGTCCCGGCCTCGTCCACGGCACCATCGACGACCTGGCCCGCCACCTCGGCGCGCTGGCCGCCGCCGGTGCCGCCTGGGCAGTGTGCGCCCCGCTCGACGTCGGCTCCGACCCCCTGGCGGTCGACTATGTCGCCGAAGCGGCCGCCGCCGCCCGGTAGCCTCGCCTGGCCGCCAGGCCGAGAGGAACACAATGGAATTCCGGCGCATCAATGCCCTGCCCCCGTACGTCTTCACCGTCATCGACGGGTTGAAGATGGCTGCCCGCCGGGCGGGCGAGGACGTGATCGACCTGGGGTTCGGCAACCCCGACATCGCCTCTCCAGAGGTGGCGGTGGACAAGCTGGCGGAGGCGGCCCGCAACCCCCGCAACCACCGGTACTCGTCGAGCAGGGGCATCCCCAAACTGCGTGCGGCGGTGTGCGACCTCTACAAGCGCCGGTTCGACGTCGACCTCGACCCCGACACCGAGGTCATCAACACCATCGGGGCCAAGGAGGGGCTGTCGCATCTAATGTGGGTGCTGCTGGGGCCCGGTGACACCGCCCTGGTGCCCACGCCGTCGTACCCCATCCACATCTACGCACCCCTGTTCGCCGGAGCCGACGTGCGCCAGGTCCGCCTGGGCGAGGGCGAGGACTTCTTCGCCAACCTCATGGACGCCTGGGAGAACGCCTGGCCCCATCCCCGGGTGATCGTCATGTCGTTCCCCCACAACCCCACGACCACGTGCGTCGACCTGGCCTGGTTGGAGCGCATCGTCGCCTTCGCCCGGGAGCACGATGTCATCCTGGTCCACGACTTCGCCTATTCCGACACCGCCTTCGACGGCTACCAACCGCCGTCGATCCTGCAGGTGGCCGGGGCCAAGGACGTGGCCGTGGAGCTCTACACGCTCACCAAGTCGTTCTCCATGGCCGGTTGGCGGGTGGGGTTCTGCGCCGGCAACCCCGAGATCGTCGCCGCCCTGGCCAAGATCAAGTCCTACCTCGACTACGGCACCTTCCAGCCCATCCAGATCGCCGCCATCGTGGCCATGAACGAGGCCCCCGACTACCCCAAGGAGGTCAACGAGATCTACTGGAACCGGCGCAACGCCCTGTGCGACGGGTTGAACCGCATCGGGTGGGCGCTGGAGCGGCCCCAGGCCACCATGTTCGTGTGGGCACCCATCCCCGAGCCCTACCGGGAGATGGGGTCGCTCGAGTTCGCATCCTTCCTCGTCCGCGAGGCGAGGGTGGCCACCTCGCCGGGCATCGGGTTCGGGCCCACAGGCGACGGCTACGTGCGCTTCGCCCTCATCGAGAACGAGCAGCGCATCGGCCAGGCCGTCCGCAACCTGCGCCGGGCCCTCACAAAGCTGTAGCCCCTCGGAAAAAAAGATACGAAACGGGGGCGTTTCGGTGATACTCTCTACGAAACGAGACTGTAGCGTATCGGAATACGGCGCGACAGCAACGAGGAAGCGGAGGACAGCCCATGGACGCAGCGGCGATCTACGCCCGGAGGTGGTGGACCCTCGGGGTGCTCTGCATGAGCCTCCTCGTCATCGGCATCGACAACACCATCCTCAACGTGGCCCTGCCCACACTCACCCGGGAGCTGCACGCCACCACGACCCAGCTCCAGTGGATCGTCGACGGTTACACGCTGGTGTTCGCCGGCCTGCTCCTCACCGCCGGCAGCCTGGGCGACCGGTTCGGTCGCCGGGGGGCACTCACCCTGGGTCTGGTCATCTTCGGCGGGGGGTCGCTGCTGTCGGCGCTGGCGGCGTCGCCGAGCCAGCTCATCGCCACCCGCTGCCTGATGGGCATCGGCGGCGCCTTCATCATGCCCGCCACCCTGTCGATCCTCACCAACGTCTTCACCGTGCCCACCGAGCGGGCCCGGGCCATCGCCATCTGGGCCGGGTTCTCCGCCATGGGCATCGCCTTCGGGCCCATCAGTGGCGGCTACCTCCTCCAGCACTTCTCCTGGTCGTCGGTGTTCGTGGTCAACCTGCCCATCGTGGTCGTGGCCCTCATCGGCGGGCGTCTGTTCATCCCCACCTCCAAGGACCCGTCGGCGCCCCGGCTCGACCCCATGGGGGCGGCCCTGTCCATCGCCGGGCTCACCGCCCTGCTCTACGGCATCATCGAGGCTCCCACCTACGGGTGGGGCGACTCCACCACGCTGGCCGCCTTCGCCCTGGCCGTCGTGCTGCTCGGGGCGTTCGTGGCCTGGGAGTTGCACAGCGACCACCCGATGCTCGACGTCCACTTCTTCGACAATCCCCGTTTCACTGCCGCCAGCCTGGCCGTGACCCTCACCTTCTTCGCCCTGTTCGGCGCCCTGTTCCTGCTCACCCAGTACCTGCAGATCGTGCTCGGTTACAGCGCCCTGAAGGCGGGCGCCGCCCTGATCCCGGTCGCCGCGGTGTTGATGGTGTCCGCCCCCCTGAGCGCCAAGTTGGTCGAAGGGGTCGGCACCAAGGTGATCGTGGCCGCCGGGCTGGTGGGCGTCGCCGCCGGCCTGGGGGTGATGTCCACCCTGGGTGCCGGCTCGGGGTACGGCCCCGTGCTCCTGTCGTTGGTGATCCTGGGTGCGGGCATGGGCTTCACCATGGCCCCGGCCACCGAGTCGATCATGGGCTCGCTGCCCCTCGGCAAGGCGGGCGTGGGCTCGGCGGTCAACGACACCACCCGCCAGGTGGGAGGCGCCCTCGGGGTGGCCATCCTCGGCAGCCTGGTGTCGTCGTCGTACGGCACCCGGGTCGTGGAGGCCTTCCGGGCCGGCGGGGTGCGGGGCCCGGGGGTCGCCGCCGCCCGTGATTCCATCGGCGGCGCGGTGGCAGTGGCCCAGGGGGTGGGCGGAGCGCCCGGTCGGGCCCTGGCCACCGCCGCACGCGTGGCCTACGTCGACGCCATGGCCCCGGCGGTGGTGGTGGCGGGGATCGCCGCCCTCATCGGTGCGGTGATCGCCGTCGTGTTCCTGCCCGCCCGGGCGCCGGAGCCGCCCGCCCCGGCCGGCGAGGAGATCGGCGGGCTGGCCGGCGACGGCGGCGACGACGGCGGCGACGACGACCTTCCCGCCCTGGAGCGGGCCGGCGCATGACCCCGGCCGGCGTCGACACCCCGGTCCCGGAGACGCCCGCCGTCCACACTCACGGCCCGGGTCACGGACCGGGGCGTCCTCGCAGTGTCAAGGCCGACCGGGCCATCGTGGCCGCCACCGTCCACCTGCTGGCCGAGGAGGGCTACTCGCGGCTGAGCATGGAGGGGGTGGCGGCGCACGCCGGCGTGGCCAAGACCACGATCTACCGGCGATGGCCGTGCAAGTCCGACCTGGTGGTCCATTGTCTGCGATGCCTCACCGAGAAGCTGGAGACCGCCCCTGACACGGGCCGGGTCCGTGACGACCTGGTGGCGTTCATGGGACAGATGGTGGACAAGATGCGGCGGTCCGACGCCGGGCGCATCATGCCCGGGATCCTGGTCGAACTGGCCCGGAACCCCGAGCTGGCCCAGGCCTTCCGCCAGGGGTTCGTCGAGCCCCGGCGGGCGTCGATGGTGAAGGCCCTCAGAAGAGCCATCGACCGGGGGGAGATCCGTCCCGAGATCGACGTCGACCTCGTCGTGGACGTCACCGTAGGCGTCTTCCAGCACCGTCTCATGGTCACGGGAATGGTCATCGACGACGACATGCCGGAGCGGTTGGCCGACCTCGTGCTCGAGGGAATCTCGCTCCGTCCGTGACCGTGCGGAACAAACGGGGCGATGGCGATGTATCAATGGAAGGGTCCCAGGAGTCTCATGGGGTGAAGCGGGCGCCCACCAGGGCGTTCGGGGGTCTTCTCGACGAAGGGGTAACCGATGTTCGCTCGAGGTGTCGAGCGCCGGCCGCGGCCGGCGCACGACCTGGCGGTGGCGGTTTTCAGGTGCACGGCGTGTCGGCGGCCTCTGGAGTTGGAGCGGGTGGCCACCGCCGAGGTGGAGCGTGACGACCACGGCGTGACCGGGTGGGTCGTGTTCGCCCACCACTGCGAGTGTGCGCCCGGAGCGGTGGTCGTGAGCCGGGCCTGGGCCACGCACCCTTCCTTCGTGGCGCTCTTCGGCAGCCAGCCGTGGCTGCCTTACCGGGGTCCCTTCGCCTTCGGCGTCGTCGCCGACGACGACCCTGTCCTTGCCCGGTGGCGCTGGGAGCTGGCCCAGATGACCGACGCCCACGAGTTCTTGTTGTTCGTCGACGACGCCCGGACGGATCGCGCCCCCTGACCCGGCAGTAACGGCATCGTCGTCGGTTGGAAACCGGCCGTTCACACCCCGGCCGTAGCCTGGGGCAGATGGAGACCTACCTCCTCCGGGTGTGGCTGCCTGATCGCCCCGGTGCGCTGGGGGCCGTGGCCAGCCGAGTGGGCGCCGTGCGCGGCGACCTGATCGGCATCGACATACTCGAGCGCGACGGCGGGCAGGCCATCGACGAGCTGGTCATCCAAGTTGGCGACGCCGGGCTGGTGCCGCTACTCGTGTCGGAGATCAACCAGGTCGACGGTGTCGACGTCGAGGATGTGCGCCAGGCCCCGGAGCGGCTCCACGACCCCCGCCTCGACGCCCTGGAGACGGCGTCGGCCCTGGTGGCGGCCACCAGCGCCTCGCTCCTAATCGATGTGCTGGTGGCCCGGGCCCGGCTCGACTTCGAGACCGAGTGGTCGGCCGTCGTCAGCATCGACGAACGCATCCTGAGGGCCTGCGAGGGGGCGCCGCCGCCCCCGGCATGGCTGATCGCATTCGTCAATGGCAGCCGGTCATCGGCGGCGTTGGTCTCGGGTGAGTGTGGTCCTGACGACGTCGCCTGGGCCGGTCTGGCCGACGGAGGCATGGCCCTGGTCGTCGGCCGCCGCGGCCGGCCCTTCCGCGCCCGCGAGCGCCGCCAGCTCGGGGCGGTGGCCAGGATCGCCGATCACCGCCTGGCCGGCTTCGAGGCCATGGTCCACGATCGCACCCCCGCAGGAACGGCCGGGTCCCGGCTCGCCTGAGCTCCCGGCTCGCCTGAGCTCCCGGCACCGGCGCCGGGCCTGGCGCTCCCCCCGGTGTGCTCTGGCGCCGGTTCTGGGGGCCATTCCGACCTGACGTAGGGTGACGGCGATGCGAGTGGGGATCCTGACCGGGGGCGGTGACTGCCCAGGGCTGAACGCGGTGATCCGCGCCGTCGTCCGCAAGGCCGAACGCCACTACGGCGACGAGATCGTGGGCTTCCGCGACGGTTGGCGAGGCGTGCTCGACGCCGACGTCCAGCGGCTCGACGTGGAGCGTTGCCGGGGCATCCTCCCCCGGGGCGGCACCATCCTGGGCACCTCCCGCACCAACCCGTACAAGATCGACGGCGGCCCCGCCACGGCTGTGGGCGTGCTCCGCGATCAGCGCATCGACGCTCTGGTGGCCGTCGGCGGCGACGACACCCTCGGAGTAGCCGAGCGCCTGGGGGGCGAAGGCGTCAGTGTGGTCGGCGTCCCCAAGACCATCGACAACGACCTGTCGGCCACCGAGGTCACCTTCGGATTCCACACCGCGGTGCAGATCGCCACCGACGCCATCGACCGCCTCCACACCACCGCCGAGTCCCACGACCGGGTCATGGTGGTCGAGGTCATGGGTCGCCACGCCGGCTGGATCGCCACCTACGCCGGCATCGCCGGGGGCGCGGCCGAGATCCTCATCCCCGAAGAGGAGTTCGAAATCGACGCCGTCGCCGATCGCCTCCGCCGCCGGCACGAACGCGGTCGTTTCGCCTCGCTGGTGGTGGTGGCCGAGGGAGCCAAGCCCAAGGCGGGGACGATGGTCGTGCAGTCGGGCGACGTCGACCAGTTCGGCCACGAGCGCCTCGGCGGGATCGCCAACCTGGTGGCGGGCGAGATCGGCAAGCGCACGGGGTTCGAGACGCGCGTCACCATCCTCGGGCACGTCCAGCGGGGAGGCACGCCCACGGCGTTCGACCGGGTGCTGGCCACCCGGTTCGGCATCGCCGCCATCGACGCCGTCCACGACGCCGCCTTCGGCCAGATGGTGGCCCTGCAGGCCGGCCGGATCGTGCGGGTGCCGTTGTCCGAGGCGGTGGGCGAGTCCAAGAGCGTCGACCCCGGGCTCTTCCACGGCGTGGCCGAACAGTTCTTCGGCTAGGCGGCGGAGATGGGGTGACGAGCGCAGCCGATCGCTGGGCCCATCAGCTCGAGGCGTGGGCCATCCCCGACGAGATCCTGGCCACCGCTCCGGAGTCGCCCTGGGGGTTCCGGCCGTCGATGTTCCGGGCCCCGGATCCCGACGACGGCAGCGACGGGTGTTCCCGGCGACGAGCGCTCGAGGCCCTCCCCGACGCGGGGACGCTGCTCGACGTCGGCGCCGGTGGGGGCGCCGCCAGCCTTCCCGTGGCCGTGGCCGTGGCCGGAGGAGCCCGCCAGGTGGTCGCCGTCGATGAGAGCGCCGACATGTTGGCGGCGTTGGCGGCCCGTGCCGACGAGCTGGGTGTCGCTCACGTCGAGGTGGTGGGGCGATGGCCCGACGTCGCCGATCAGGTCGGCCCCGCCGACGTGGTGGTCTGCCACCACGTCGCCTACAACGTCGCCGCCCTGGCCCCGTTCGCCCTGGCCCTCACCGACCACGCCCGCCGGCGGGTGGTCATGGAGCTCACCGTCGCCCATCCCCGGGCCGATCTGGCCCCGCTCTGGCGCCATTTCCACCATCTCGAGCGGCCGGCGGGCCCGACCGCCGACGATGCCGTCGCCGTCCTGGTCGAAGCCGGCCTCGACGTGTCCGCCGAGACGTTCGTCGCACCGGCTCGCCCCGGGCGCGACCGGGCGGAATGGGTGGCTCTCATGCGCCGGGCCCTGTGCCTCACCGCCGACCGCGATGGCGAGATCGACGCCCTCCTGCCCGCCGGAGCCGAGCTGGGCCCCCGCCACGTGGTCGCCTTGTGGTGGCCCGGCTCGGCGGGGGAGGACGGCGATGTCAGGGCCCGACCGGCTCGCTGAGCAGGCGGCGGAGAGGGTTCACCAGAGCCGGGGTGGCGGCCAGCACCGATCCCGACCGGGGGACGGGCCCGTCACCCCGCTCGAGGGGCCGCTCGGGCCCGCCACCCCGCTCGAAGGGCCGCTCAGGCCCGCCACCCCGCTCGAAGGGCCGCTCGGGCCCGTCACCCCGCTCGAAGGGCCGCTCGGGCCCGTCACCCCGCTCGAAGGGCCGCTCGGGCCCGTCGATGCCCACCACGCTGGCTCCCGCCTCGGCCGCGATCAGAGCGCCGGCGGCCAGGTCCCAGGGCTGGAGGCCGGACTCGTAGTAGGCGTCGACCCGCCCGCTGGCCACCCAGCACAGGTCGAGGGCGGCGGCGCCCAGGCGACGCACGTCGCGGACCGACGGGAGCAGGCGGCTGACGATGCGGCCCTGGGCGGCCCGCCGCTCGGCGACGTAGGAGAAGCCGGTGGCCACCAGGGCGCTGGCCAGGTCGGTGGCGCCGGAGACGGCCAGGCGCTCGCCGCCGCCGAACGACCATCCGCCCGCGGCGTGGGCGCCGCCCCCGGCGACGGCGGTGAAGATCTCACCGTGGGCGGGGGACGCCACCACGCCCACCACCGTGCGACCGTCGAGCTCGGCGGCGATGGATACGGCAAAGGTGGGGTGGCCGTAGAGGTAGTTGGTGGTGCCGTCGAGGGGGTCGATGACCCAGCGCACGCCGCTCGACCCCGGACGGCTGGTGCCCTCCTCGGCGAGGATCCCGTCGTCAGGTCGGGCCCGCGCCAGGCCGTCGGTGATCAGTGCCTCCGACGCCCGGTCCATGTCGGTGACCATGTCGGTGGCGCTGGTCTTGGTGGCCACGTCCGACCGGGTCGACGCCCGACCCTCGAGCAGGAGGGCTCCGGCATCGCGGGCCAGGCTCACGGCCAGCTCGAGCAGATCGGTCAGGTCCGGTGGGCCGGGTCGGTCAGGCACGGTCTGACCCTACGCACCGCTACGGTCGGCACATGACGGTGGCCGATGGCTGACCTGTTCGCCACCGTGCCCGGGCGCGCCCTGGCCGTCTACGCCCATCCCGACGACCCGGAGATCTCCTGCGGCGGGACCCTGGCGGCGTGGGCGGCCGGGGGAGCCGCCGTCCACGTCCTCACCTGCACCCGGGGGGACAAGGGGTCGCCCGACCCGACCGTCGATCCCGATGCGCTGGCGGCCCGACGGGCCGAGGAGGTGGCCGCCGCCGCCCAGGTCCTGGGCCTGGCCGGCCACGACCAACTCGACATCGACGACGGCGCCATCGACAACTCCGCGGCAGTGCGGTCGCAGATCGTCGCCGTCATCCGCCGGGTGCGCCCCGAGGTGGTCGTCTGCCCCGACCCGACGGCGGTATTCTTCGGCGACACCTACGTGAACCACCGCGACCACCGCATGGTGGGTTGGGCCGCCCTCGATGCCGTGGCCCCCGCCGCCGGCAACCCTCACTACTTCCCCGAGGCGGGGCCCGCCCACGCCGTTCCGGTGGTCCTCCTGTCGGGAACCCTCGCCCCCGACGTGTGGGTCGATGTCGCCGCCGCCCTCGACACCAAGGTGGCGGCACTGGCCTGCCACCGCAGCCAGCTCGGCAGCGAGGGCGAGCAATGGCTGCGCGCCGTGATCACGGCGCGGGCCGAAGACGACGGACGGGCGGGGCGGACGGCGCTGGCCGAGGGCTTCCGCCGCCTCACCCTTCTGGAGCCGTAGCCGGGCTAACCCCCACCGCCGGCCTGCCACTCGCCCATGGCGCGCAGGACGAGCACGGCGATCACGGCCACGCCCACGGCCGATACCACCGCCCCCACCAACGCGCCGACGCCCTGGGCGGTGTCGCAGTCACCGGTGCACTGGAGGCGTACCAGCGCCACCCCGATCAGGAGGCCGCACAGCCCACCCATGCAGATGACGACGAACGCGGCCGCCCGCGCCCCCACGCCAGGAAGGGCGGTCGGCCCGTGGCGCCGGGTGCCGGGGCCGTCGTCGGACATCGCGGCATCGTAGGCTGGTGGGGATGTCGGCTCCGTGCCCGAACGGAACCTCGGCGCCCATGGGGCCGTCGATCCTGCACGTCGACCTGGACGCCTTCTTCGCCGCCGCCGAGGTACTGGCCGACCCCAGCCTGGCCGGCAAGGCCGTCATCGTGGGTGGCACCGGCGCTCGAGGCGTGGTGGCCGCCGCCTCCTACGAGGCCAGGGCCTACGGAGTGCACTCGGCCATGCCCTCGGCCCGCGCCCGGCGCCTGTGCCCCCACGCCGTCTTCCTGGCCGGCCGCCACGACGTGTACGCCGAGCACAGTCGGCGCCTCCACGGCGTGCTCACTTCCTACACCCCGTTCGTGGAGGGGATCTCCCTCGACGAGGCCTTCCTCGACGTGTCCTCGGTACGGCGCCTGTGGGGGTCAGGACCGGAGATCGGGGTGCAGATCCGGGCCAGGGTCCACGACGAGCTGGGGCTGTGGGCGTCGGTCGGGGTGGCCACCACCAAGCTGGTGGCCAAGCTGGCGTCGGAGGCGGCCAAGCCCACGCCGTCGATGGCCGGTCCGGTCGCCGGGCTCGGCGTCAAGGTGGTGGAGCCGGCCGACGAGCTGGCCTTCCTGCACGCCCACCCGGTTCGGGCCCTCTGGGGCGTGGGCCCCGCCACCCGGCGCCGCCTGGAGCGCTTCGGCGTGCAAACCGTCGGTGATCTGGCCGCCCTGCCGGCGGACACCCTCGTGGGTGCCCTCGGCCAGGCGTCGGGGCGGGCGTTGCACGACCTGGCCCACAACCGCGATGCCCGACCGGTCGTCCCCGACCGGGCCGCCAAGTCCGTCGGCCACGAGGAGACCTACCCCCGTGACCACCATGACCCCGACGACCTGCGACGGGAGGTGGTCCGCCTGTGCGACGCGGTGGCCACCCGTCTACGCACCTCCGGGCTGGCGGGGCGAACGCTGACCCTGAAGGTGCGTTTCGGCGACTTCCGCACCATCACCCGCTCGCACACCGAGCCCGACGGCCTCGACACCGCCCCCGCCCTCACCGCCGTCGCCGTCGACCTTCTGGGTGGTGTCGACCCCTCGTCCGGCGTCCGCCTCCTCGGCGTGAGCGCCTCCAACCTGGTGGCTGCCCGGGGCCGGCAACTCAGCCTGGAGGAGGTCGTGGCTGCCGGAGACCGGCGGGAGGGCGTCGCCCGGGCCGTCGACGAGGTCCGGAACCGCTTCGGCGACCGGGCGGTGGGGCCGGCGTCGCTGGTCGGCCAAAAAGGTTTGGAAGTCCGGCGCCGCGGGGACCAGCAGTGGGGTCCGCAGGTCTAGTCTGGGGTGTGATGAACAGTTTGCATCCCATTGTTGAGGCCGTCGGGCTGTGCGAAGATGGCTTCTGCCTGAGTGCAGGAGCAGGGACGTTGAGAGGGTAGGCGTGCCGCTTTCCGAGGACGAGCAACGGATCCTCCACGAGATCGAGCAGTCGTTCTACGAGAGCGACCCGGCGTTCGCGCGTGAGGTCGGCAAGACCACCCTCTACCGCCATGCCGGGCGCAACCTCAAGTGGGCCACTCTCGGCTTCGTATGCGGGTTCGTCCTGCTCCTCGTGGCCTTTGCCTCGTCGCTGATCCTCGGTTTCGCCGGTTTCTTGGTGATGCTCGGCTCGGCGGTGGTGTTCGAGCGCAACCTGCGCAAAATGGGCCGGGCGGGCTGGCGGCAGGTGTCCGACACCATGAAGACCCACAACCTCCGCGAGAGCATGGGGGACGCCGGCAAGCGCATCCGCAGGCGCTTCAAGCGCGAGGATTAGCCGGTCCGACTCTCGGCGTGACCGCCTCTCAGCGTGGCCGCGTTCTCCGGCTGACGGCCAGCGCCTGGCCGGCCCTGACCAGCGGCCTGGGGTCGAGTGACCACAGCGTCCTGCCCACGGGCCCGAGGTCGGATCGCACCGCCGTTCGCACCGCCGCCGCCGCCGACTCGGCCCGGTCGGCGGACGCCTCGTCGGCGCCGGCCGGTGAGTAGGCGGCCCACGACAACTGCCCGGCCAGCTCGGACATGGCCGGCCCGACGGCCGGGGTGGTGGCCACCTCCGTCCGGGCCCGCGCCGCGTACTCGACGGCCGTCTCGGCCGGGCGCTGGCTCATCCCCGCCCGGGCCAGGTCCTCTTCGGCCTCCGACCAGGCCAGCAACACCCGGTCGGTGGGGGTGGCGGCCCGGGCCCGACGCCGTGATCGGCGCAGGCGGTGGGCGAGGGGCACGGCGGCCAGGTAGAGGCCAGCCGCCAGCACGGCCAGCCCGAGGGTGGCCGAGCGGGGCCACCCCGACCGCCGGGCAGGGGCGCGGGCGGCGCTCCCGGCGGGCGCAGGAGCCGCAGTGGTGGGCGACGCCGGGCTGCTCGGAGGGACGGTCGTGACCGGGGCCGCGCTGGCGGGCGTCGACGGCTGGGCCGCCCCTGTGGACGGGGTTGCGGCCCCTATCCCCGTGTAGGCCTCGGTGCCGGGCTGGGCCCGCCCGGGGGTGGGCTCGAAGGCGACCCAGCCGTAGGGATCGAGGTAGACCTCGGGCCAGGCGTGAGCCTCGCGCCCGGTCACGTGGTAGCGGTGGTCGTCTCCCAGGGTGCCGGGGGTGAAGCCCACCGCCACCCGGCTGGGAAGACCGAGGGAGCGGGCCATTGCCGCGAAGGTTCCCGCGAACTGCTCGCAGTAGCCCCGCTTGATGGTGAGGAAACGCTGGATGGCCGAGTCGTCGTGGCCGGGGGGCACGTTCAGGTCGTAGGTGAAGTTGGTCCGGAACCAGTCCTGTAGCGCCCGGGCCTGGTGGAAGGCGCTCAGCCGCCCGCTCGACGACTCCTCGGCCGAACAGGCCAGTGCCTGGCAGGCGGCGGCGTCGGCCGTGGTGACCTGGCGCGCGACGGCACGCACCGAGGCGGGGAAGCTCGCCGGCAACTCCAGATAGCGGCTGGCCTGGTCGCCCGGCAGCGCCGGGGTGGCGGCGGCCAGGTCGTCGGCGGTGAGGTGGGGGAGGGAGGACTCCACCGAGTACGTCAGCCCGTCGGCGCTGGGAGCTTCGGTGAGCAGGCTGCTGGAGTCGGTGTCGAAGCGCACCCCACCGACACCGTCGAGGCGTTGGGGACGAAAGGCGGCGGGCAGCCAGATGGCCGACAGGGCGGCGATGTCGAAGCGTTGCACCACCGTGCGGGCGCCCGGCCGAGCGGCCACGCCGCCGGGCAGTCGTCCCTTGGCCGGCTCGTAGCTGCCGACCGACGACCAGATGGTGCCGTCGAAGCGCTCGAGGGACGTGAGCCGCCAGTAGGCGCCCACGTCACTGCTGACGGAGAACAGCTCGGTCCCCGACTGGTCGACCAGTCGCGAGCGAATGTCGACGAGGGGACTTACCGTCACCCGTGAGCCGGAGCGGTCACCGTTGTCGTTCAGAGCCACCACGGCGGTGGCCCGGGCGCCGGGGATCCGGGGGGCGACGACGACGGCGACGGCCACCACCAGCAGGCTCGTGGCCAGCCCGGCGCGGGCCAGTGCCCGGCTCCCGGCCCCCGATCGCCCCCCGAACCAGGCCTGACCGGCGCGCCGACAGGGGTCGGCCAGCACGGCGAAGGCGAGCACGGCGCCGAGGTAGAGGCCGGCGGCGGGCAGGCGGTAGCGCTCGGTCCCCAGGATGGCCCCGAAGAGGAACACCACGAACGACGGGATGATCGCCTCGAAGCGGGCCCCGGCCCGGAAGGCGAAGGTGTCGGCGGCGAACGCCGAGGTCCATGCCGCCATGGCGCACGCCACCACGAACCCGCGGGTGGTGGCGGTCGGCGCCCGGACGTGGGCGAACTGGTCGGTGGCCGAGGCCAGGTCGACACGGATGGCGTGCCAGGTGCCGCCCAGGGGCAGCCCCATGGTGAGGGTCTGGGGCTCGATCACCCACCCCACGACCACCAGCAGCCCCAGCCCGGAGATGACGGTGGCAAGGGGCAGGCCGATCCCCAACCGGCGTATGGCCACGGACAGGCCGTGCCCGACCACCACCACGACGAGCATCGGTGCGAGGAACGACCCGTCGGAGAACAGGCGGGCGAGCCCTCCGACGGCGGCGGCGGTGACGGCGCCCAAGGCCACCTCGCCGGCGGTGGGGCGGGTGGGGCGCGTGGTCAACGGTCGCTCGGTGCCGACGGGGCCCACTTGCCGGGCGGAGGCGAGGTGGGTGGGGCCGTGGGCCGGACCCAGTTGACGGCGAGAGCCCGGTTCCAGCTCGTGGCCAGAGGGGTTCCCACCCTCACCCTGACCAGGCTCACGCCCGCCGGCTGGCGTCCCGCCGCCCGTCCTCCTGCGCCCTCCACGGCCACGATGGTGGGCGAGGCGAACCGGCCCCGGAGCCCGGCGATGCGGTCGACGTCGGCATCGGCGGTCAGGGCGGCGGCGGTGGTGACGGCGGTGAGGCCGCCGCCGTTGCCGGGCCGGTGCAGCGCGCCCAGCACGGCATCCAGGCCATCGGGCCCTCCCCGGCTCACGATGGCCAGGTGCTCCATGACGGCGTCGAAATGGGCATGACCGGGGGCGAAGCCCGAGTCGGTGCCGTCGGTCGTGATGAGGCGGACGAGGGCCCCCTGGCGCCAGGCGCCGGCCAGGATGCTGGCTGCCGCCGACACTGCGGTCTCGAGGGTGGCATCGGTGTGGACGGCGTCCCGGAGGTCGAGCAGGACCGTGGCCCGTCCCTGCCATGGGAGCTCGAGCTGACGGACGACGAGCTCACCGGTGCGGGCCGTGGAGGGCCAGTGCACCCGCCGCAGGTCGTCGCCCATCTCGTAGGGCCGCAGACCGTAGAGGTCTTCGCCGTTGGGGCCGACGCTCGCCGGCCTCGGCACGCCCGAGGTGGGGTCGTCGCCACGGGTGTAGCCGGCCGGTGCCAGCGTCTCCACCGTCGGGTACACGGTCAGCTCTGTCGAGGGGGCGATGGTGGTGACGCGCGACCACAGCCCGAAGGCGTCGGTCACCTCGGCTTCCAGGGGCCCGACGGCAAAGATTCCCCGGTGGTCCGCGGGGAGGCGGTAGGACGCCGACTCCCGGCCGCCGGCGCCGACGGGTGCCAGGAGGAACCGGGCGTGGCGGCGGCCGGATGCGCCGGCGCCGGCGCCGGGGGTGGCCAGGGTGAAGGTGTCGCGTACGGCGACAACGGGCGAGGGGCGGGGGCTCAGGTTGGTGACCGCCAGCTCCACCCGGCTGTCGGCGCCCACGTGGACGCGGGTGGGGTGCACGGTGCGACTGGCGTCCAGGTCAACCTGGCGCACGAGCACCGCCACCGCCCCCGCCACCAGGAGCCCGGCGGCGCCGGCGCCCAGTACGAACAGCTCGAAGATGCCGAAGATCCGCCCGGCGGCCACCAGCGCCACCGCTCCGGCCGCCGTCGCCCAGCCGCGCCGGGTGGGCACCCCTAGGAGTGGGCCCGGTTGGGAACGGCCACGGTGGCCAGCACGTCGGCCAGCACCTCGTGACGGGTCGTTCCTCGCATCTGGGCTTCGGGGGTGAGGGCCAGGCGGTGCTCGAGCACGGGCACCACCAGAGCCTTGATGTCGTCGGGCACCACGTAGTCGCGCCCGGCGGCGGCGCTGCGTGCCCGCGCCGACCGCAACAGGCCCAGGGCGGCCCGGGGCGACACACCCAGGGCCAGCTCCGGACGGCGGCGGGTGGCGTCGGCCAGGTCGACGATGTAGCCCTTCAGGCTCTGGGCCACGTGGATGGCCTGGGCCATGGTGATCATGGCCTCGAGGTCGGCGGCCTTGGCCACCGGGCTGAGGCGGTCGAGTGCGGGCTCGGCCGCACCATGGGTGTCGAGGATGGCCAGCTCCGACGTGCGGGCGGGGTACCCGATCCGGATGCGCATGAGGAACCTGTCGAGCTGGCTCTCGGGGAGGGGAAACGTTCCCTCGTGCTCGATGGGGTTTTGGGTGGCGATGACCATGAACGGCAGCGGCAACCGGTAGCTGGTGTTGTCGGCGGTGACCTGTCCCTCTTCCATGGCCTCGAGCAAGGCCGACTGGGTCTTGGGCGAGGCCCGGTTGATCTCGTCGGCCAGCACGATGTTGGCGAAGATGCCGCCGGGGCGGAACTCGAAGGCGCCCGTGGCCCGGTTGTAGACGGTGACGCCGGTGACGTCGGAGGGGAGCAGGTCAGGGGTGAACTGGATGCGCCCCCACGAGCAGTCGATGCTGGCGGCCAGGGCCTTGGCCAGGGTGGTCTTGCCGACGCCGGGCACGTCTTCGATGAGCAGATGTCCCTCGGCGACGAGGCAGACCAGGGCCAGACGAACGGCATCGTCCTTGCCCTGGATGATCGTGGCCACGTTGGCGACGATGGCCTCGAAACCCTGGGAGAAGGACTGCGCGGCACCTGCTGCGACGCGGGGTCTGGACACTCGGGGTCAAGCGTACTGCGGGACCGCTTCTGAGCCCGGCCGGCGGGCAGGCCCGCACCCGGGGCGCTGCCGCCTACCCTTCGGTCATCGAAGTGGCATTGGCGATCGACGTGGGGGGCACCAAGGTGGCGGCGGCCATCGTGTCTGACGACGGCGATGTCGTGGCCCGGGCGACGGCGCCGACACCCCGGACCGACAGGCCTGAAGAGGTGATGGACCAGATCCTCGCCGTGGTCGACGAGGTGTGGCCGGGCCGGGCCTCTTCGGATGACGGTGACGGTGCCGGCGGTGGCGGCGATCGCCACGTCGTCGTCTGTGGCGTCGGGTGCGGCGGGCCCATGAGCGTCGGGGGCGAGGAGGTCTCGCCCCTCAACATCGAGTCGATGCGGGGCTACCCACTGCGGTCCCGCCTGGCCCAGGCCACCGGCGTGAGCACGTTCATCGACAACGACGCCAAGGCGCTGGCGCTGGGTGAGGGATGGCGCGGGGCGGCGGCAGGCTGCGACGACTTCCTGGCCATGGTCGTGTCCACCGGGGTGGGCGGGGGCATCGTGCTCGACGGCCGCCTGCTCGACGGCGCCGGCGGCAACGCCGGCCACATCGGCCACGTGACGGTCGTTCCCGACGGCCGGACCTGTGGGTGCGGGGCGAAGGGGTGCCTCGAAGCCGAGGCGTCGGGAACGGCCATCGCCGCGCTGACCGGCCGGCCTGCGGCCGAGGCCGACGACGACGTCGTGGACCGCACCGCCACCCTGGTGGGCCGGGCGGTGGCATCGGTGGCCAACCTGCTCGACCTGCGCCTGGCCGTGGTGGCGGGGTCGGTGGCTCTGGGCTTCGGCGACCGCTTCTTCGAGCGCGCCCAGGACGAGGTCGACCGCCAGGCCCGCCTGGAGTTCTCCACCGGCACCCGGATCGTGGCCGCCGGCCTCGGTGACCGCGGGCCGCTGGTGGGGGCGGCGGCCGTGGGGTGGCGGGCGCTGCGCCGCCTGGACCCCGCCCGATGACGATCGGGGGGTGGCCGGTGGTCAAGGCGGTGGCCGTGCGCCCCCGCCTGTGGCCGACGGCGCTCGTGCAGGTCCGGCGCCTGGCCCCGCCGGGCTGGTGGCGACGGTGGCCGCCGCTGCCCGCGCCGGACCCCGACTGGATGCGGTTCCGGGCCCGCACCGCCTACGGCGACCCCGACCGTCCACCCGAGCCGGCCGACGTGGTGGCGTGGCTGGAATGGTGCCGAACGGGCGCGTGACCGTTGTCCGCTCTTCTCGACCGCGGGCCGGAACGGCGACCGGATGAGGGTGCCAGTCGCGCTACCCTCTGCGACGATGGTTGAACGACCAGCGAGCGCCAGGGCCGGAGCCGGACCGAGACCCTGATGACGAAGGCGCTGGTGCTCAACGCGTCCTACGAGCCGCTGTGCGTCGTATCGGCCCGCCGGGCCTTGGTGCTGGTGCTGCGAGAGAAGGCCGAGGTCCTCCACGCCACCGACCACCAGTTCCACTCCGAGCGTGCCGTCCTGCCCGAGCCGTCGGTCATCCGTCTCACCTACTTCGTGAAGGTGCCTTTCCGGGCCCGGGCGGCGCTCAACCGCCGGGCGGTGTTCGCCCGCGACGACCACCGCTGCCAGTACTGCGGTGGGGCGGCCGAGAACATCGACCACGTCATTCCCCGCAGCCGAGGGGGCCCCCACACGTGGGAGAACGTGGTCGCCGCCTGCCGCCCGTGCAACACCCGCAAGGAGGACCGACTGGTCCACGAGACGGCGCTCAAGCTGCGGCGACGGCCGGTGGCCCCTCAGGAGCTCACCTGGGTCATCGTGGCCGTGGGCACCGTGCATCCGCACTGGAAGCCCTACCTCGGCAAGGGCGCGGCGCTGTCGGCCTGACCCCGGCCGCCCCGGTCTCGACCTCGGCCGGGCGTTGGCGCGTCGACCGGTGGCGGGGCTCGGCCGCCGACGCCCATGGCGGAGTCTGGCCGAGTCCGCTCGTTGCTGACGGTCCCGCGGTGCGACTGGTCGACGCCGACGGGCCCGCCCTCGTGGTGGGTAGCACCCAGCCGCTCGGCGTGGTCGACGACGAGGCGGCGTCTGCCGCCGGTGTCGCGGTGGTGAGGCGGCGAAGCGGTGGGGGAGCGGTGCTGGTCGGCACCGGCGACGTGGTGTGGGTCGACGTCTTCATCCCGGCGAGCGACGCACGTTGGGAGCCCGACGTGGGTCGAGCCACGCACTGGCTGGGTCGGGCGTGGGCCGACACCCTGGTCGCCCTCGGTGCCGAGGCGCGCTGGCACGAGGGGCCCCTGGTGGGGAGCCAGTGGTCGTCACTGGTGTGCTTCGCCGGCCTCGGCCCCGGAGAGGTGGTGACCGGCCCCGGCGGCAAGGTGGTGGGCATCAGCCAGCGCCGGACCCGGGCGGGCACGCTGTTCCAGTGTGCGGCGCTGCTCAGTTGGGATCCGACGGCGATCCTCAGCGTGCTGAGGCTCGAAGACGGGGAGCGGTCCAGCGCCGCCCACGACCTCGAGGGCGTGGCCGTGGGGCTGGCCCAGCTGGCCGTGGAGCGGGGTCAGGAGGATCGGGGCGGGCCGCCGACGGTCGCCGGCGTCGAGGATGCCTTCCTCGGCCGGCTGAGTAGCCTGTGAGGCGACGATGAGCGCGGCGCCCGATGAGATCGTGTTCCGGGCCGACGACCGGGCCGAGCTGGTCGCCCGCATGGCCCGGCTGGCCCGTGCCCGCGACGGATGGGTCAACATCTCGCCGGTGTTACCCGAGGGCGTCGACCCCCCTCGTCAGGGTTTGCTGCGGTTCCTGGGGGCGCGAGGTCCCGAGGCGCTGCTGGCTACCTGGATCCCCGGCAAGGCCCGCCGCCAGGGCTTTGAGCCGACCACCGTGGGCCTGCAGCACGCCACCGGCAAGAAGGTGGTGTCCCGGTTGGCCGACAGCGGTCTGCCCATGCCCGAGGGATGGAGGGTCACCCAGGACCACGCCGCCCGTGGAGTGGTGGCCACGTTGGGCGACGACGCCGACCTGGACGAGGTGGCGGCCTGGTTGGTCGGGGCCGCCGAACGGGTGGCTACGTCACCGCTCACCGGCAGATGGCGGGCCACGTTCTATCGCAGCGCCTGAGGCTCTGGCAGGACGCTACGGCTGATCGGCGACGAGGGCGAGGGCGAAGCCGTCGTAGCCTTTGGCCCCTACTGTCTGGATGACGGTGGCGCTGACGCGCGGTTCGGCACCCATCACGTCGTACAGGCGACGGGTGCCGACGATGGCCGGGTCGGTGCTCGAGGCGTCGGCCACGCCACCGTCGCGCACCACGTTGTCGACGACGATCACCCCGCCGGGCCGACAGAGCCGCAACGCCCACTCGAAGTACTCGGGATTGTTGGGCTTGTCGGCATCGATGAAAGCCAGGTCGAAGGGCGGGGCGTCCTCGTCGGCCAGGCCGGGCAAGGTGTCGAGTGCCGCCCCGAGTCGCACCTCGACCCGCTCCGACAGGCCGGCGCGGGCGATGTTCGACCGGGCCACGTCGGCGTGACGGGGAACCGCCTCCAGGGTGACCAGGTGGCCGTCGGCCCCCATGGCCCGGGCCAGCCAAATGGTGCTGTAGCCGCCCAGGGTCCCGACCTCCAGGATCCTGCGGGCCGAGCTGAGTCTCACCAGCGACGCCAGCAGCTTCCCCTGGCTCGGCGTGACGCTGATGGCCGGGAGGCCGGCGGCGGCGCTGTCGGCCAGGCACGCGTCGAGGACGGGGTCGGTCGCCAACAACCGGTCAGCGATGTAGGCGTCGACGGTGTTCCAGAGTTCCGGGGTCATGGGTCGAGTCTGCCCGACCGTTCGCCACCTTCCATGACATCTCCGGCCCGGTGAGGGACGGTGGCTCCACCTCTGTCACAATCTTGGGATCGACGTTGCGGCTCCCGGCTGCCCCGCCGGTGGAGCCGGGCCCAGGCCGACGTGTCCATTTGCCCCGGGGCAGGGCTGCGATCAAGGTGTGCAGGAGTAGTCGGCATCATGGAGACAACAGGTGGGAGCATGCGAGCTGCCTGTGAGCGTGGAGGCGTCATGGACCGGATCCCCATCTACAAGCCGCTGATCGGGGAGGAGGAGGTCGAGGCGGCGTCGTCCGCCCTCCGCCACGGCTGGCTCGGGATGGGCAGTTGCGTCGAGGAGTTCGAGCTGGCCGTGCAGAAGACGGTCGACGCCGGCTCCCGCCGGGTGCTGGCCGTGAGCACGGGCTACGCCGCTCTCCACCTGGGGCTGATGCTGGCCGGGGTGGGCCCGGGCGACGAGGTGATCGTGCCCTCGTTCGCCCATCTGGCCGACCTCCAGGCCATCCTGGCCGTGGGCGCCCGGCCCGTCCTGTGCGACATCGACGACGTCACCCTGTGCATCGACGCCGACCAAGCCGCCGGCCTGGTCGGGCCCCGGACCAGGGCCGTCATCCCCATCGACTACGGCTGCCACCTCTACGACCACAAGGCCCTCGACGAGGTGGCCCGGACCCACGAGCTGCGGGTCGTCCACGACGCCGCCCACTCCTTCGGGGCGGCCGACGGCGACGCCATGGTGGGCAGCTTCTCCGACATCTGCATGTTCAGCTTCGATCCCGTCAAGGCCGTCTCGTGCATCGATGCCGGGGTGGTGCTGGTGCGCACCGACGAGGAGCTGCGCCAGGGGCGGGAGATGCGGGTGCTGGGGTCCACCCTGCCCGTCGAGGTCACCTACCAGAACGCTCGCCTCTGGAGCTACGACGCCACCGCCCCCGGTTTCCGGTACCACCTGTCCAACGTCCACGCCGCCATCGGCCTGGCCCAGCTGGCCAAGCTCGACTGGATCCGCTCGAGCCGCCAGGCGGCCTGCGCGCACTACACCGAGCGCCTCGAGAACCTCGAGGGCGTGTCGGTGCCGTCCGCCGACGTCAGCCGGCTCAACCCCTTCCTGTTCTACGTCCGGGTCGGCGGTGGCCACCGCGACGCCTTCCGCGACCACCTGGCTGCCCTCGGGGTCGACACCGGCATCCACTGGACCCCGGCGCACACCATGACCCTGTTCCAGCCGTGCCGCCGGGGCGATCTCACCATCACCGAGCGGGCGGCGGCTGAGGTGGTGTCGCTCCCCTTGCACTCGGGCATGCCCGAGAGCCTGGTCGACCGGGTGTGCGACGCCGTCGAGTCGTACTTCGCCTGAGGGTCCCGGTCAGGCCCTCACACTGGCCGCCCAGCGGCGGTACTCGACCCTGAACAGCT
Source organism: Acidimicrobiales bacterium (assembly GCA_036264885.1). Classification (GTDB taxonomy): domain Bacteria; phylum Actinomycetota; class Acidimicrobiia; order Acidimicrobiales; family AC-14; genus DATAQC01. The sequence goes on from DATAQC010000025.1 coordinate 30,569, forward strand.
TGCGCTCGTCTGGGTGCACCGTCGACCAGCCGGCGACGGCGAAGCCGAAGAACCAGATGAACAGGGCGTCGAAGAAGTAGCTCCGGGCGACCAGGAACACCAGCGGGAAGGTGACGACGAAGGCCACGATCCCCGCCTTGACGTACCACTGGAGGCCACGCTCGCCCCGGTGGGTCATGTACGGCACCGGCACCACGCTCATCACGCTCAGGGCGCCGACCAGCAGCATGCCGATGAGGTAGGGAGCGGGGAGGTGGGGGAACACGTGTGACAGCGGGAACGCCAGGGCGCAGAAGCCGACGATGGTGCGGGGCAGGCCGCACCAGCACAGCGGGAAGTCGAACGGCTCCACTGCGAACAACGCATGGCGGATGCTGGCCCCGGCCACCAGCAGTCCGAGGGCGACGAGGCCCATGGCGGCGTGACCGGCCCGGTCGTACACCGTGTACAGCACCAGCCCGGGCACCATCACGTGCACGAAATGGTCGGTGATGGTGTCGAACTGCGAGCCGAAGCGGTTGCCGGTGCGGGTGGCACGGGCCACGGCGCCGTCCACCAGGTCGCCGAACACGAAGCCGGCGATCACCGCGTACCCGGCCTCCCGAGCCTGGCCGTCCAGGGCGTAACCGATGGCCACCACACCGCTGATGAGGTTGACGAGGGTGAACACGTCTTTGAGCCCGAACGGCCCGATGGTCCATCCGGTGAGCGTCCGTAGCAGGCCCTGTTGGTCGCCGGGTGGCCCCTCGACTCGATGCATACGCCCCCCACGGTGACCGGGCGCGCGGCTGCACCCGACTGGCGAAGATCCTACGCAGGGTCCTCGGCGGTGGAGGTCGCCGGCGGCCCCGGCCCGGGGCCCGGTGCATCTTCGAGGACGAGCGGGGAGCGGGCCAGGAGGAACACGCCGACCACCATGGTGGCGGCCCCGGCCACCTCCACGAGGAGGGCGCCCGGTCGGTCGGCGATGGCCTCGTGGAAGAAGCCCAGGCCGATGGCGGCACTGATCAGGGGGTCGCTGATCGTGAGCACGGGCAACGAGGCCTCCAGCGGACCCGCCTGGAAGGCGCTCTGGGAGAGGAGGAAGCCGTAGCTGGCCGCGCCCACCAGGACCCAGAGCTGCCACGACAGGATCAACCGCTCGACGCCATGGTCGAGAAGGCCGGCGCACGCCTTGGTGAGGGCGGCGTTCAGGCCGAACAGGATGCCGCACGCCGATCCCAGAAAGATGGCCCGCTGCTTGCCGGGAGCGGAAGGCGCCAGGAGCACGAGCGCGGCGACACTCGTCCCGATGAGTCCCAGCAGCAGGGCCCATCCCGTGGCGCCCGGATGGGTGTTGCCCCGGGTGGGCTCGGCTGTGGCCAGGAACACCACCAGGCCGCACACCACTGCCACGGTGCCCAACCAGTCCTGCCGGGACAGCCGGCGGCGGGAGGCGGCCGCCCCCAGGGGGAGGGCGAACAGAAGGCCGGTGACGAGGATGCTCTGCACCACGAGCAGCGAGCCCCGGCGCAGGGCGAGGAACTGCAGGAGGTAGGCCCCGATGTCGGTCAGGACGCCCATCACCCACAACGGACGGCGGAGGAGCTCGGTGACCAGGCCGGGCCGCATCGACTTGTGATGGGGCACCTGGCACGCAGCCCGCTGTTGGAGCACCGAGGTGATGGCCAGCAACAGTGCAGAGGCTGCGCTCAGGCCGATGACCTCCAGTCGTACGACCATGGCCGGGTGCACGCAGACGACGCTACCGGGGGCCGGGGCCGCTGCCGGGGAGGCGGCGCCGTAGGCTCACCCGAAGATGGAGCTCACTCCGGTGCAGGTACGGGTGCTCGGGTGCCTGGTGGAGAAGGAACGGACCACCCCCGACAACTACCCCCTCACCATGAACGGCCTGATCACGGCCTGCAACCAGACGACCAACCGGTGGCCGATCGTGACCCTCACCGAGGCCACCGTCGGCAACGCCATCGAGAACCTCAAGGGCGTCGGCCTGTTGCGGGTCGTCTACAGCCGTTCGAACCGGGCCGACAAGTTCCGTCATGTGCTCGGTGAGGCATGGGGCCTCGACGCCGCCGAGCTGGCCCTGCTCGGGGTCCTGATGGTGCGGGGGCCGCAGACGGCGGTCGAGCTGCGGACCCGCACCGAGCGATTGCACAGCTTCGCCGGCCTGGACGAGATGGGCGCCGTGCTGGAGCGGTTGGCGGCGCGCCCCGAGCCGCTGGTGGTGGACCTGGGCCGGGCGCCGGGGCAGAAGGAGCCTCGCTGGGGCCACCTCCTCGGCGGCGACGTTCCCCCCGACAGCGGACTGCCGGTGGCGGAGGCGCCCCGCAGCTCCCGGTCCGAGCGCATCGACAAGCTCGAGGTCACCGTCACCACCCTGCAGGAGGACCTGCGCCGGCTGCGCGCCGACCACGACGCTCTGGCCGACCGACTGCGAGGGCTGCTCGACTAGAGAGGGCGGGAAGTGACCCTTACCGGCGCCGGCGGAGAAGGCCCCGGCTGGAGAGCGGGTGGGAGCGCCCGGCAGTGCCGATGCGCTCGACGCGCAAAGCCTCCACCTCCGAATCGTCGAGGGGCTCGAGGCGTCCGACCACCCACGACAGCATGAGGTCGGCGAGACCGGGGTTGCGGGCCAACACCGGGCCGTGAAGGTAGGTGCCGACGACACGTTGGTGGACCACGCCCTCGGTGCCCTGACCGGCGTCGTTGCCGTGGCCCACCACCACCCGGCCGAGGGGTCGGGCCGAGGTGCCCAGGGTGGTGACTCCGGCGTGGTTCTCGTACCCGGTGAGCCGGGGGAGGTCCAGCTCCCGGTCAGCCTCCACCACCAGCTCACCCACGCGCCGGGCGCCCTGTCCTCTCGTCGTGGTGACGTCGAGGAGGCCGAGACCGGCGTACGGGGAACCGTCCGGGCCGAGGAACTCGCGCCCGAGCAACTGGTAACCGGCGCACACGGCCAGCACGGCGGCGCCGGCGTCGACAGCCCGGGCGAGGACTCCGCCGGCCCGCAGCTCCTGGGCGGCCAGCGACTGGGGGCCGTCCTCACCGCCGCCCATCAGGTAGATGTCGCACGAGGCGGGGACCGGGACACCGGCCCCCACCTCGACGACGTCGGCGGCGATGCCCCGCCACCGGAGGCGTTGGGCCAGCACCAGGGCGTTGCCTCCATCGCCATAGGTGCCGAGGAGCTCGGGGAACAGCACGGCGATGGACACCGCACCCTGCCCCCCCGGCTGTGCCCGCTCAGGCATGGGTCGGCCCGGTTCGCCCGAAGGCCGAGCGCGCATCCTGGAACGACGTGTAGTTGGCGGCCACGTCGATGTCGGCGGCGCCCGTGGCCTCCACCGCCTGGCGGTAGCCGGCGACGAAGCGGTGCTCCACGTCGGCATACCTGAGACGTACGGCCAGGTCGCGGCCCCGTTCACCGGTGGCGATGACCAGCCGGCCCCGCAACGCCTCGAAGGGCACGTCCCACAGCCACGAAGGGTCGCGCCCGTCGGCCACCCGGGCGTTGATCCCGATGACGACGGGCAGGGGCGCGGGGCGGATGAGCTCGAGGGTCTCGGCCCAGCCGGCGGGGTTCTTGGCCAGCAGTAGCCGGACCTTCACGCCGCCCACGTCGACCACCTCGTAGCGCCCGGCGACGGTGCCCACCTCGGCCATGGCCCCGACGGCCACCCCGTGGTCGACGCCCAGGCGGGCGGCGGCGGCGGCGGCCATTGCGGCGTTGGCCAGGTTGCACCAACCGGGGAGCCGGAGGCGCACGGGGATCCGACCCCCGCCGGCCAGCACCAAAGTGTCGCCCTCCAGCCAGAGGTCGGGATCGGGCCGGGCGAACCGGCACGACGTGCACGACCACGCGGTCTCGGTGTCACCGCCGGCACGGCCGCCGGCGCCCCAGACGACGCGTCCCCCACACGCCGGGCAGGCGGCGGCGTCGGATCGCCACCGCTGCCCGGTGCCCACCCAGGTCACCGTCGACGCCGACCCGGCCGACCACACCACCAGCGGGTCGTCGATGTTGGCTACCGCGGCGGCACCCGGCGCGGCGGCGAGGCTTCGTCGCCATGCCTCGGCGTGCAGGCGCACCTCGCCGATGCGGTCGAGCTGGTCGCGGCTCAGGTTCAACAAAGTGACAACCGCCGGGCGGGTGGCCTCGACCACCTTTGGCAGTAGGCCCTCGTCGACCTCGAATGCCACCGGCGTGGCCGGCTCGGAGCCCGACAGGGTGCTCACCAGCCCCGAGACGAGGTTGGCCCCTGCCGAGTTGGTGGTGACCGCCGCCTTGGTGGCCAGAGCGGCGGCCAGCAACCGGGTCGTCGTGGTCTTGCCGTTGGTGCCCGAGACCAGCGCCACGTCGTGGCCGGCGGACAGGACGTCGAGGGCGTGGGGGTCGAGGGCCAGCGTGACCCGTCCGCCGACGGCGGAGCCCTGGCCCCTCCCCGCCCGCCGGGACGCCTCCGACACCGCCCGACCGGCCAGCACCGCGAGCCGGGTGCGCACCGGAAGGCCCATGGCCCCAGCATCCTCCATATTCGCGGGTGCTCTGGCCCCGCTGGGCTGCATCCGCCCTGTTTGGGGCCTTCTCGGGGCGCGAAGTGGGGCCCGTCCTTGACTGCGTGGAGGGTAGGGGAGTACGGTGGCGCGAAGTGGTGCCGGGGGGAGACGGACATGGCCGTGATGACCGACACGCCCGCCGATGGGCTGACACGAGAGCTGAACGGAGGTGGCGTCGATGTTCCTGGGAGAGCACAGCCACTCCCTCGATGCCAAAGGGAGGGTGATCCTGCCCGCCCGCTTCCGCGACCAGCTCGAGTCGGCGTTCGTCACCAGCGAGGTGGACGGGTGCCTCGCCCTCTGGCCACCCGAGGAGTTCGATGGGCGATCACAGGAGATGAAAGCCAAGTGGCGGGGGACCCCCGCCGATCGGAACCAGGCCCGGGCCTTCTTCGCCGGCGCCCAGGATGCCAGCCCCGACAAGCAGGGCCGGGTGGCCATCCCGCCGGCGCTGCGGGCCTTCGCTCACCTGGAGCGCGAGGTGGCGGTGACCGGAGCCTGGGATCACGTGGAGATCTGGGATGCCGCGACCTGGCAGGAAACCAAGCGTCGGGGCGAGCAGGGCCTCGCCGGTGACGCCGCCGACAGTGCCCAGAGTCCGCAGATCCCATCGACCTCCGAGACCTCGTCATGACCGATCCCCGTTCGACGACCCACCGGCAGCGACTTCGCTCGTGCGCCATCCCCCGACCGGCACGTGGGAAGACCCCCCTCTTCGCCCTGTGCTCTGGCTTCGATCGAGCAGATGGACTGCTCGGAGCCTACCGGGCGGGGGATGGCGGGCGGGCGAAGTCTCATGACCGACCCGGAACACCCGTACCCGACCTTCGAGCATCGCCCGGTGATGGTGACCGAGGTGACCGAGCTGTTCGCACCGGTGCCTCCCGGCCCCGTCGTCGACACCACGGTGGGCGGTGGCGGGCACGCGCGCGCCATCCTCGAAGCTCATCCGCACCTCGAGGTGGTGGGACTGGACCGCGACGCCGATGCCCTCGAAGCCTCGGCCCAGGTCCTGTCGCCTTTCACCGGACGGGTGGTGCTCCGTCACGCCCGCTTCGACCGGATGGCAGCGATCTGCGAGGAGCTGGGGCATGAGCGCGTCTCCGGCGTGCTGTTCGACCTGGGTGTCAGCTCTCCCCAGCTCGACCGGCCCGATCGCGGTTTCTCCTACCGTGGCGACGGCCCCATCGACATGCGCATGGACCGCGACCAACCGACGTCGGCCCACGACATCGTCAACGGCTACAGCGAGGCGCGCCTGGCGGCCGTGCTGGCCGACCTGGGCGACGAGCGCTACGCCCGGCGCATCGCCCGCGCCATCGTCGCCGCCCGGCCCCTCGTCACGACCGGCGAGCTGGCCGAGGTGATCCGCGACGCCATTCCCGCCCCGGCTCGCCGCCGGGGTGGCCACCCCGCCCGCCGCTCGTTCCAGGCCATCCGCATCGAGGTCAACGAGGAGCTGGCCATCCTGGCCGGCGCCGTCGACACCGCCATCGACCTGCTGGCGCCCCAAGGGCGCGCCGTGGTGCTCTCGTACCACTCGGGTGAGGACCGCATCGTCAAGTCACGCCTCGCCCTGGCCGCCACCGGTGGCTGCACCTGCCCTCCCCGGCTGCCCTGTGTCTGCGGCGCCCGGCCACGCGTCCGGCACCTCCGCCGGGGGACGCGAGCAACGGCGGTGGAGATCGCCGCCAACCGGCGGGCCGAGAGCGCCCGCCTGCGCGCCGTGGAGAAGCTGGCGGAGGAGCCGGCCGGGGAGATGCCGGTTGTCGACAGGGAGGCACGGGCGTCATGAGCCAGGTTCGTTCGGCCCGTCCCGCCCCCCGGGGCGCCACCTCCGAGGCGGCGGCCGCCGCTGCCGCCCCCGCCCTTCGCCTGGTCGACCGCTCGGCGCTGCCCCGGCGGCGGGCCCTCACCCGGGTGGCCACCGTGCTGGCCGCCACCCTGGCCGGGGTCGGCCTGTTCGGGGTGGTGGCGCTCAACGTGCTCCTCGCCCAGGGACAGGCCGGGCTCGACACCCTTCATTCCCGCGCCGACGCCGCCGCCGCCCGCAACGGCCGCCTCACCGTCGACGTGGCCCAGCTCGAGTCACCCGAGCGGGTGGTGGCGCGGGCGCGCCTGCTGGGCATGGTGCCGCTGGCCGCCGTCGTGTACGTCCCGGCCGCCGATCCCGCCTCACCGCTGCCCCCCGTCCCCGACGGCCCTGTCCCCGCCGCAGCCAAAGCGGCGGCGGGCCCCACCGCCACGCCCACCACGCCTACGACCGCGGCCACATCGACGGCGGCGAGCGCCCGGACCACGCCGACCACGCCGACCACGACTCACAAGCCGTGACGGCGCGCACCACGTCGAGGCAGCCCCGGGCCCCCGGTCCCGGGTTGCGCCCTCGCCCCGCGCCCCCGCGCCGCCGTCCCCCCCCTGCTTCAGCGGTCCGGCGCACGCCTGCGACCCGCTCCGTCCAGGCGCGCCGCCGCCCGGGCCCTTCCCCTCACCGGGCCCGCTCGCGCATCGGCACCAGCCGGCCGGGGCCGTCGACGTCCACCTCGGCCCGCCGCCCCAACCGTCGGCTCCTGTGCCTTCTCGTCGTCCTCACCGTGGCCTTCGGGGCGGTGATCGTGCGCCTCGGCGCCGTGCAGGTGGGAGGCCGGCGGTTCGCCCTGGTGGGGGAGGCCCAGAGGATGCACACCGCCACCCTTCCCGCCGAACGGGGGGCGATCGTCGACCGCAACGGTGAAGCGCTGGCCATCTCCGCCCGGCGGCGCACGGTGTGGGCCGACCCCCAGGCGGTGCGGGACCCCGCCGGTGCCGCCCACGCCCTGGCGCCGCTGCTCAACCTGGCCGAGAGCGAGATCAGGGCCAAGCTCACCAGCAGCGGCAACTTCGTCTACCTGGCCCGCAAGGTGGACGACCCGGTGGCCGACGCCGTGGGCGCCCTGCACCTGGCCGGGGTGTCCCTGCTCGAGGAGCCCAAGAGGGTGGACCCCGCGGGCACGCTGGCGGCGCCAGTGCTGGGCCAGGTCGGCGTCGACGACCAGGGCCTGTCCGGCCTCGAGCTGCAGTACCAGAAGCAGCTCAACGGTGTGGCCGGCCAGTTGGTCGTCGAGAAAGACCCGAACGGGCGCGACATCGCCGCCGGCATCCACCAGCTGAAGGCGCCCGCCCCGGGAAAGCAGGTCCAGCTCAGCCTCGACCGCTCCATGCAGTACGAGACCGAGCAGGCTCTGTCCGACCAGATCGTGTCGTCGCACGCCAAGGCGGGCATCGCCATCGTGATGGACCCCACCAGCGGTGAGGTCCTGTCCATGGCCAACCTCACGGCAGGCACGGGGGGGGCGCCACCGGCGCCCACGCCGGACAATGCCGCCGTCACCCGTGTCTACGAGCCCGGTTCGGTCAACAAGCTGGTGACGGTGGCCGGCGCCATCGAGGACAAGGCGGTCAGCCCCACCGACACCTTCGTGGTCCCCGATCAGCTCAGCATGGCCGGGTCCACCTTCCACGACGCCGAGCCCCATGCCACCGAGACGATGCCCGTGACCCGCATCGTCGCCGACTCGTCCAACGTGGGGACGATCATGATCGCCAAGAGCCTGGGCAAAGAGCGCGTCGACCATTACGTCAGGGCGTTCGGGCTGGCCGGGAAGACGAGTCTGGACTTCCCCGGCGAGTCGGCCGGGCTCCTGCCCAAGCTGGGCGACTGGTCGGGCACGTCCCTCGCCACCGTCCCCATCGGCCAGGGTGTGGCCGTCACCGCCCTGCAGATGCTGGTCGCCTACAACACGATCGCCAACGGCGGCATGCAGGTCTCTCCCGTCCTGGTGAAGCGGGTGGTCGACGCATCGGGCAAGGTCCACGAGGTCCGCCCGCCCGCTCCCCGTCGAGTGGTGTCCGAAGCCACAGCCCGCGCCGTGGTGCCCATGCTGCAACAGGTGGTCGCCGACGGCACCGGCACGGCCGCCGCCGTGCCCGGGTACAGCGTGGCGGGCAAGACCGGGACGGCCCAGAAGGTGCGTGATGGCGGGGGCGGCTACAAGGAAGGCGCCTACGTCGCCACCTTCGCCGGCTTCCTGCCGGCGGCGTCGCCCCGCCTGTCGGTGATCGTCGTGCTCGACGAGCCCACGCCGATCTTCGGAGGCCTGGTGTCGGCGCCGTTGTTCTCCGAGCTGGCCAGCTTCGGCGCCCGCCTGTTCCGCGTCCCGCCCGACGCCCCCCTGCCCGCCACCGGCACCGTGTCGCCTACGGCGCCGACCACGACTGCTCCTCCCCCCACCGTTCCGCCCGCAGCGGCTGCACTGGCCGCGGTCCCACCCACCACCAGGCCGGCCGCCATCACCGGGACGGCGGTCACCGCGGCCACGCCCACCACGGCCACGCCCACCCCCAGACCGACCAAGGCGGTGGAGGGGCGGCCCACGGCGGCCGGTACGCTCGGCGTGACCCCGACGTCGAGGCCCTGAGGACCCGTGTGCGGTTAGACCGGTTGCTCGGCGAGCTCGAGGTGCTGGAGCTCCGGGGAGACCCGGCCGGCACCGAGATCGCCTCCATCGCCCATGATTCCCGGACGGTCACGCCCGGTGCGTTGTTCTGCTGCGTCAGCGGCGGGCGCGTCGACGGCCACGACCTGGCCGCCGATGCCGTCGCCGCCGGTGCCCGGGCCCTGCTGTGCGAGCGGGTCCTGGCCGTCGACGTCGCCCAGGCCGTGGTGTCGTCCACCCGGGTGGCCATGGCTCCGGTCGCCGCCGCCTTCTTCGGGCACCCGTCCCGCCGCGTCCCGGTGGTGGGGGTGACGGGCACCAACGGCAAGACCACCACGACCCACTTCCTGGCCGCCGCCCTGCGCGCCGGTGGCCGCCCGTGCGAGGTCATCGGTACCCTCACCGGCCCGCGCACCACCCCCGAGGCCATCGACCTCCAGGCTCAGCTGGCCGATCTGGCCCGACGGGGGGTGGCGGGCGCCGCCATCGAGGTGTCGTCGCACGCTCTGGTCCAGCACCGGGTGGATGCCACCTGGTTCGCGGCGGCCGTGTTCACCAACCTCAGCCCCGACCACCTCGACTACCACGGGACCATGCAGGAGTACTTCGAGGCCAAGGCGTCGCTCTTCTCCCCGGACCGGGCCGCGGTGGCGGTCGTGAACCGCGACGATCCGTGGGGTCGGCGGTTGCTCGACACCGTCGCCATCCCGACACGCCCCTTCTCGCTCGACGACGCCGTCGACCTCGACGTGGGCACCACGTCGAGCACCTTCCGTTGGGACGGCCAGCCCGTGCGCCTCCACCTGGGCGGCGCCTTCAATGTGGCCAACGGCCTGGCCGCGGCCACCGCGGCGCGCGAGCTGGGCATCGACGCCGCTGCGGTGGCCGAGGGGCTGTCGTCGGTGACGTCGGTGCCCGGTCGCTTCGAAGCCGTCGACAGTGGTCAGCCCTTCACCGTGCTGGTCGACTACGCCCACACCCCCGACAGCCTGACCCAGGCACTTGTCGCCGCCCGCGTCGCCGCCGGCGGTGCCGATGATCGAGCTGCGGGCGGGGCCGTCCACGGGCACGCCGACGACCCTCGGCCGGGGCGGGTGCTCGTGGTCTTCGGGTGCGGCGGCGAGCGCGACCGGTCGAAGCGCCCGGCCATGGGCGAGGCGGCGGCTCGGCTGGCCGACGTGGCCGTGCTCACCACCGACAACCCGCGCGGTGAGGACCCACTCGCCATCATCGCCGAGGTGGCGGCGGGCGCGGCCCACGACGACGGCCTGATCATCGAGCCCGACCGCCGGGCGGCCATCGGCCTGGCGCTCGATCGGGCCCGACCCGGCGACGTCGTGGTGGTGGCGGGCAAGGGGCACGAGACGACCCAGGTGTTCGCCGCGTCCGAGGTCGACTTCGACGACCGGGCCGTCGTGCGCGACGAGCTGGCCCGAACGTGGGGCGCCAGCCGGAGCCGGAGCCGGAGCCGGTGAGGTGGCAGGCAGCGACCGTCGCCGAGGCCGTGGGCGGCGTGCTGTCCGGCCCGGACGCCGAGATCAGCGGGGCCACGATCGACTCCCGGGCGGTCGCCGGGGGGGACCTGTTCGTACCCGTGATCGCCGCTCGTGACGGGCACGACTTCATCGCCGACGCCCTCGCGTCCGGGGCCGCCGCCTACCTGAGCTCCAGACCGGCGGGCCCGGGGACTGCCGTGGTCGTCGACGACACCACCACCGCCCTGGCCCAGCTCGGCCGGGCCGCTCGTGACCGCCTGGGTGACCGGGTCGTGGGAGTCACCGGCTCGGCCGGCAAGACCTCGACCAAGGACCTGCTGGCCTCCGTGCTGGACGGACCGTTCCGCCCCGCCGCCAGCCGGCGGTCGTTCAACAACGAGCTCGGTGTCCCCCTCACCCTCGTCAACGCCGCCGACGATGCCGACGCCGCCGTCATCGAGATGGGAGCGCGCGGGCCGGGCCACATCGCCACCCTCTGCCGGATCGCCCGTCCCACCGTCGGTGTGGTCACCAACGTGGGGCTGGCCCACACCGAGACTCTGGGGTCTCTCGACGGCGTGGCCCGGGCCAAGGCCGAGCTGGTCGAGTCCCTCCCCGCGTCGGGCACCGCCGTGCTCAACGGCGACGATGCGCGGGTGGCAGCCATGCGCTCGGTCTCGGCCGCCGAGGTGCTGACCTACGGCCTCGACGCCGGCGACGTACGTGCCTTCGATGTCGTGGTCGACGACGAGCTGAGAGCGTCGTTCCGTCTCGCCTCGCCATGGGGGTCGGTGGCCGTCGGCCTGACCGTACGGGGCGCTCACCAGGTGGCCAACGCCGCTGCTGCCGCCGCCGCCGGATTGGCTCTCGGTGTGCCTCTCGACGCCGTGGCTGCCGGGCTCGGGCGGGCCCGGTCGTCACCGTGGCGCATGGAGCTGAACCGGTCCCTCGACGGGGGGCGCGTTCTCAACGACGCCTACAACGCCAACCCGGCGTCCACCGAGGCGGCTCTGCGCTCGCTGGCCGCGCTCGACGCCACCCGCCGTGTCGCCGTCCTCGGCCCCATGTTCGAACTGGGCGAGCACTCCGACGAGGAGCATCGCCGCATCGGCGCACTGGCCCGGTCCCTCGGGATCGACCTGCTGGTCACCGTCGGCGCGCCCGGCTATGGCGGCGACGACGTGGACGACATCACTGGCGCCGTGGCCCTGGTCGGCCCCGTCGGCCCCGGCGACGCCGTGCTGGTGAAGGGCAGCCGGGCCGCCGGCCTGGAGCGCCTGGCCACCATCCTGTCCGGCTCGGTGGAGGGGATGGCGGCGTGGTAGCCCTGCTCGTGGCCCTCGGCGTCGGGCTGCTGGCCTCGATGATGAGCACGCCACTGCTCATCCGTGGCTTCCAGGAGCGCGGCATCGGCCAGCGCATCCGTGAGGACGGTCCCCAGGGCCACATCACCAAGGCGGGCACCCCGACCATGGGCGGGATCACCATGGTCAGCTCGGTGACCCTCGGGTACCTGGCCGGCCACCTCAACACCGGGGCGGTGTTCACCAGCGCCGGCCTGCTGGTGGGGCTGGTCACCATCGGCGCCGGCGCCGTGGGGTTCCTCGACGACTGGATCAAGATCTCCCGCCAGCGCAGCCTGGGCCTGAACAAGACGGCCAAGATCGTCGGCCTGGTGGGAGTGGCATTGCTGTTCGCCCTGCTGGCCGCCTACCGGGCCGGGGTGCGGACCGACCTGTCGTTCACCCGCTCCATCGGCGTGGGCCTCGGGATTCCCCTCTGGTGCGTGTTGGCGGTGTTGATCCTGCTGGGGTCGGCCAACGCCGTCAACCTCACCGACGGCCTCGACGGTCTGGCCGGCGGCTCGGCCATCTTCGCCTTCGCCACCTTTGTGTTCATCGGCTTCTGGCAGTTCCGCCACCCCGCCTGCTACGGCGTGGGGCCCGCTCTCGACCTCGCCCTGGTGGCCGCCGCCTTCACCGGCACCTGCGCCGGGTTCCTGTGGTGGAACGCCGCCCCGGCCCGCATCTTCATGGGCGATACCGGGTCGCTGGCCATAGGGGCCGCCCTCGGCGCCCTGGCCTTGACGACCAACACCCAGCTCCTCCTGCCCGTGGTCGGCGGGCTGTTCGTGATGGTCACGTTGTCGGTCGTGGTCCAGGTGGCCGCCTTTCGCATCGTGGGTCGCCGGGTGTTCCGGATGGCGCCCATCCACCACCACTTCGAGCTGCTGGGTTGGCCCGAGACCACGGTGATCGTGCGTTTCTGGATCATCGCCGGGCTCTTCGGGGCGCTGGCCGTCGGGCTCTTCTACGCCGACTTTCTCTCGCACGGGTGCGCGGCGGTGCCCGGTGGCTGAGGTCGCGCTGGTGGTCGGCCTGGGCAGCAGCGGAGTGGCGGTGGCCCGCCACCTCCACCAGCGGGGTGCCCGCGTCGTCGCCCTCGACGACGCATCTGGCGACTCGGTGCGGGGCAAGGCGACCAAGCTCGGCATCGAACTGGTCCAGGCTCCCGACGCCACCGCCCTGGCCCGTCTGGTGGCCGGTGTCGACGTGGTGGTACCCAGCCCCGGCGTGCCCCTCGCCCACCCGGTGTTCGCCCTGGCCGAGGAGAAGGGCATCCCGGTGCGTGGTGAGGTGGAGCTGGCGTTCCGCTGGACCGAGCTGCCCCTGGTGGCCGTCACCGGCACCAACGGCAAGACCACGGTGACGGCGCTCATCACCGACATGCTGGTGGCGTCCGATGTCCCCGCCGTGGCCGGCGGCAACATCGGCGTCCCCCTCTCCGATGCGGTGCGACGCGACGTCGAGGTGGTGGTGGCCGAGGTGTCGTCGTTCCAGCTGTGGTGGACCGACACTTTCCGCCCCAAGGTGGGGGTGTGGCTGAACCTGGCCGAGGACCACCTCGACTGGCATGGCGACGTCGACGACTACGCGGCGGCCAAGGCGCGCATCTGGTCCCACCAGAAGAAGGGTGATCTGGCCGTGGCCAACGCCGACGACGCGGTGGTGGCCCGCTACGCCGCCGCTGCCCCGGCGCGCGTCGAGACATTCGGCCTGACCCAGCCGGCCGACTGGCGGGTGGTCGACGGTGTGCTCGTCGGGCCGCCGGGGCGCATCGTCGCCCTGTCGGACCTGCGCCGTTCGCTGCCCCATGACGTGGCCAACGCCCTGGCCGCCTCGGCTGCCGCCCTGGCCGCGGGGGCCACCATGGACGGGGTGCGTGCCGCCCTGCGGCGCTTCGACACCCTGCCCCACCGCCTGGCGCTGGTGGCCGAAGGCGGGGGAGTGCGTTGGTATGACGACTCCAAGGCCACCAATCCCCACGCCGTGGTGGCAGCTGTTTCGGGGTTCGAGTCGGTGGTGCTGGTGGCGGGTGGCCGCAACAAGGGCCTCGACCTGGGGCTGCTGGCCGCCGCCGTCGGACCGGTTCGTGGCGTGGTGGCCATGGGCGAGGCGGCCGCCGCAGTGGAGGCGGCCTTCAGCGGACGACGTCCGGTCCGTCGGGTGGCCACCATGGCCGAGGCAGTGGCGGCGGCCGCCGAGATGGCCCGGCCCGGCGATGTCGTGCTGCTGTCGCCGGGCTGTGCGTCGTTCGACCAGTACGGGTCCTACGCCGAGCGCGGCGACGATTTCGCCCGCTGCGTGCACCAGTTGCTCGACAAGGGGGCCGCTGATGGCTGACACCACCCGGGGAGCTGCGCTCCCCCCCGCCAACGGGGGCGATCGGAGCTGGGCAGGGCTGTCCGCCGTCGTCGCCCTGCTGTGCGGGATCGGCCTGATGATGGTGCTGTCGGCGTCGTCGGTCTCGGCCCTGCGCGTCTACGGCGGCCCGTGGGTGTTGTTCGAGCGCCAGTTGGTGTGGGTGGTGGCCGGTGCGGTGGCCATGGCCGTCGCCGCCCGCGTCGACTACCGCAAGTGGCGACGCCTGGCCATCCCGCTGACGGTGGTGTGCATGGGCTTGTTGGTCCTGGTACTGGTGCCGTCGCTGGGCGTCACCGTCAGCGGGTCGTCGCGCTGGATCGGCATCGGCCAGGCCCGGTTCCAGCCGTCGGAGGTGATGAAGCTGGCCATGCTGCTGTTCACCGCCGACCTCCTGGCCCGCCGGACAGCCCGGTGGGGGTCCGCCGCCGTCGTGTTGCAACCGGTCCTGTTGGTCACCGCCGCCGCCGCCCTGCTGATCCTCAAGCAGCCCGACATGGGCACGGCCATGATCATGGTGCTAGTCGTGCTCACCGTGTTGTTCGTCGGCGGTGTGCCACTCGCCCGCATGGGGCTCCTGACGCTGGCGGTGAGCTCGGCAGGGTTGTTCTTCAGTCTGGCCGAGGGGTACCGGCGGGCGCGCATGTTCTCGTTCATGAACCCGTGGAAGGACCCGTCCAACACCGGGTACCAGATGGCCCAGTCCCTGGTGGCCCTCGGAACCGGCCACCTGACCGGGGTCGGCCTGGGCGCCAGCCGGGCCAAGTGGGGCTTCTTGCCGAATGCCCACACCGACTTCATCTTCGCCATCATCGGCGAGGAACTGGGCCTGGTCGGCACCGTGCTGGTGGTCGCCCTGTTCGCCGCGTTCGCGGTGCTCGGCGTGCGGGCCGCCATCCGGGCCCCCGACCATTTCGGCACCCTCCTCGCCTCGGGTGTCACCGTCTGGGTGGTGGGCCAGGCGGTGATCAACGTTGGAGCGGTGATCGGCATCCTCCCGGTGACCGGCGTCCCCCTGCCCTTCGTGTCGTTCGGCGGGTCCTCGTTGGTCATCACCATGGCCGCCGTCGGCATGCTGGCCAACGTGGCCCGCCAGGGCTGCGCCGCCGGCGGGGCCGACGCCGGGCTGCCGGCCGACGCGCCTGCGCCCCGACGGCTGGGAGTGGTGTCGTCGGTCTTCGGATGAGGAAGGCCCCCGAGTCGGGCACCTGGGCGCTGATCGCCGGTGGCGGCACCGCCGGCCACGTGCTGCCCGGGCTGGCGCTGGCTCGTGCCCTTGTCGGCGCCGGTCACGATCCCGGCACCATCCACTGGATGGGCAGCGCGGTGGGCATCGAGGCGCGCCTGGTGCCCGAGGCCGGCTTCGGTGTGACCCTGCTCCCCGGCCGGGGGGTGGAGCGACGCCTCTCGCGAGCCAGCGCCGCGGCGGCGTGGGGCCTGGTCCGGGCGGCGGCGACGGCACTGACCGACATGAGACGCAGGCGGCCGGCGGTGGTCGTGGCCCTCGGTGGCTATGCCAGCGCCCCCGGGTCGCTGGCGGCCATCGTCTGCCGGGTGCCGCTGGTGCTGTGCGAGCAGAACGCCGTCCCCGGCGCCGCCAACCGCCTGTTCGGGCGCTTCGCCCGGGCGGCGGCGGTGTCGTTCCCGGGAACCGGCCTGCCCCGCGCCACCCTCACCGGCAACCCCGTGCGTGCCGAGCTGCTGGCGGTGGACCGGGCGCGCGACGGCGCCGACGCCCGCCGCGCCCTGGGCCTCCCTGCCGATCGGACGGTAGTGGTGTCCTTCGGTGGCTCCCTGGGCTCGCGTCGCATCAACCAGGCGATCCTCGGGGCCCTCCGGCCCTGGGCCGCCCGCCACGATCTGGCCGTGCGCCATGTGGTCGGGCGGCGGGACTGGGCCATGATCAGCCAGGCCGTCCCCCCCCTGCCCCCCGGCGGGCTCGTCTACCAGCCGGTCGAGTACGAGAACCGCATGGACCTGTTGCTGGCCGCCGCCGACGTGGCCGTGTGCCGGGCCGGCGGCTCGGTGGCCGAGCTCACCGCGGTAGGGGTGCCGGCTGTCCTCGTCCCGCTCCCCGGCGCCCCCGGAGACCACCAGACGGCCAACGCCCGCCATCTGGTCGACGCCGGGGCGGCGGTCATGGTGGCCGACGCCGAGTTGGACGGGCCCCGGCTGGCGGCCGAGGTGAACGCCCTCGTGGACGACGGCGCCACCTTGGACGCCATGGCGGCGGCCGCCGCCCGGGCCGCTCATCGCGACGCCGCCGAGGCGGTCGCCGCCCTGGTCACAGAACATGCCCGCCGTGGCTGACCAGGTGACTCCCGACGAAGGGCCTCCGGTGCCGGACCTGGACCGGTCCCGGCGGATCCACCTGGTGGGCGTCGGAGGAGCGGGCATGAGCGCCATCGCCGAGGTGCTGGTGGCCCAGGGCCACCGGGTGTCGGGCAGCGACCAGGTCCGTTCTCCTGTGGTGGAGCGCCTGGGGGCGCTGGGCGTCGACGTCACCATCGGCCACGACGCCGCCGCGGTGGACGGCGCCGAGATCGTCTCACCCTCCACCGCCATCCCCGCCGACAACCCCGAGCTGGTGGCCGCCCGCGCCCGAGGACTGCCCGTGCTGCGCCGGGGGCAGGTCCTGGCCGCCATCGCTGCCCGGCGCCGCACCATCGCCATCGCCGGTACGCACGGCAAGACCACCACCACGGCCATGCTGGCGACGACGCTGGCCGGCTGCGGTGTCCGCCCGTCGTACATCGTCGGTGGGCTGATCGGCGGCCTGGCCACGGGCGCCCGCTGGGACACCGGCGCGTGGTTGGTGGTCGAGGCCGACGAGAGTGACGGCAGCTTTCTCGACCTTCCTGTCGAGGTGGCGGTGGTTACCAGCGTGGCGCCCGACCATCTCGACCACTGGGGCGACCTGGAGTCGCTCGAGGACGCCTTCGAGCGGTTCCTCGCCGGCGCCCGTCGCCCCCTCGTCTGTGCCGACGACGAGCCCGCGGCGCGCATCGGCCGCCGGGTCGGGGCCGCCACCTACGGGACGGCCGCCGACGCCGACTACCGCATCGTCGACCTGGTCCTGGAGCCGGCGGCCAGCAGGTTCGGGCTCGAGCACACTGGGCTGCCCTTGGCCCGGGTCCGGGTTCCCGCCCCGGGGAGCCACAACGCCCTCAACGCCGCCGCCGCCCTGGCCGCCGCCGCCGAGGGCGGGGCCGTGGCCGGCGGCTCCGGCCCCCCCTTGGCCGCTGCGGTGGCGGCCATGGGCGCCTACCCGGGCGTCGACCGACGTTTCCAGGTCCGGGGCCAGGTGGCCGGGGTGACGGTCGTCGACGACTACGCCCACCTGCCGGCCAAGGTGGCCGCCGCCGTGGCCTCGGCCCGGGGCGGTGGTTGGCGGCGGGTGGTCTGTGTGTTCCAGCCCCACCGGTACAGCCGTACGGCCGCACTGTGGCGGGAGTTCGGCGCTGTCTTCGACGGTGTCGACCTGCTGGTGGTCACCGACGTCTACGGGGCCGGTGAGGCGCCCCGGCCGGGCATCACCGGCAAGCTCATCGTCGACGCCGTCTGTGAGACTCGCCCCACTCAGGCCGTGGTCTGGCTCCCGTCGCGTGCCGAGGTAGTGGCCTACCTCCGCTCCCACCTGCGCCCCGGGGACGTGTGTCTCACGGTGGGAGCCGGCGACGTCACCACCTTGGCCGGCGATTTGCTGGCCGGCGACGTCGCCACCACCGGGCCGGCGGGCACAGCAAGGTGAGGGCGACTGACGACGCCGTCGAGGCCGCCGCCGCGGTGCTCGGCGACCGGGCCCGGCGCCAGGTCCCGGTGGGCCCCCTCACCAGCTACCGGGTGGGAGGGCCGGCCGCCTTGTTCTTCGAAGCCTCCGACGAGTCCGATCTCGACCTGGTCGCCGCCGCGGTGCGGGCCTCGGGAGTAGACGTGTTGGTGGTAGGCCGGGGCTCGAACCTGCTCGTGGCCGACCGGGGGTTCCCCGGCCTGGCCCTGGTGCTGGGCGGCGGGTTCGCCGACGTGGCCTTCGAGGGCAACGAGGTGGTCGCCGGGGCGGCGGTGAGCCTGCCCGTGCTGGCCCGGCGCACGGCGGTGGCCGGCCTCACCGGCATGGAGTGGTCGGTGGGCGTGCCCGGCTCGGTGGGCGGCGCCGTGCGCATGAACGCCGGTGGTCACGGCAGCGACATCAGCCGGTGCCTGGTCAGCGCCCGCGTCCACGACCTGTGGGCCGGCGACGCCGACGCCGACAGCTGGGTGGGCGAGAATCGGGGCGGCGAGAACCGGCCCCGCCTTCGGTTCCACGGCTGGGTGGCCGCCGACCGGCTGGGCCTGGGGTACCGGCACTCCGCCCTGGGCGCCGAGCACGTGGTCACGGCCGCCCGGTTCGCTCTCGGCCCTGGCGACCGCGCCGCATCGGAGGAGGCCATCGCCGACATCGTCCGCTGGCGGCGGGAGCACCAGCCCGGTGGCAGCAACGGGGGATCGGTCTTCGCCAACCCCGACGGCGACTCTGCCGGCCGGCTGATCGACGAGGCCGGGCTCAAAGGTCTGCGACGGGGATCCGCGTTCGTGTCACCCAAGCATGCCAACTTCGTACAGGTGGACGACGGTGGGTCGGCAGACGACGTGGCTGCGCTGGTGGCCGAGGTGGCCCGCCTGGTCGCGGCACGCACGGGTGTCACCCTGCGGGTGGAGAACCACCTGGTGGGATTCTCGGAGGAGGCTCGATGAACGCTTCAGGCATAACGCTCGAGCAGAGGTTGAGGGTATGAGGACGACGTTGGAAGGGTCCCGACCAGCACCGACGCGTCCTGCCCCCTCGCCTGGCCGTCGACCCGGGGTGATCGACCCGCGCATCCGGCGTCGCCAGATCGACGTGGCCCGCCAGGCCGGTCGCCGCCGCCTGCGCCTGGTGGTCGCCGCAGTGGTGGTGGTGGGCGTGGTCCTGGCCGCCTGGGGCGCCACCCGGTCGCCGCTGTTCGACGTCGACCGGGTGCTGGTCGACGGGGCCGCCCGCAGCGGGGATGGCGCGGTGCGGACCGCCGCCGCCATTCCGCTCGGTCGGGCCATGACCGATGTGAACGGCGCCGCCGCCGCCCGACGGGTGGCGAGGTTGCCCTGGGTCGAGCACGCCGATGTCGTCCGGGAATGGCCTTCGACCGTACGGGTACGGGTCGTCGAGCGTGGGGCCGCCGCAGTGGTGAGGGCGGCCCCGCGGGCACCGGGGGCAGCTGAGCAGGGCGCCGGCGCGGACGCCGCCTGGGTGCTCGTCGACCGGGTCGGGCGCGTGCTCGCCCCCGTGACCTCTCCGCCCCCGGGGGTCGTCATCGTAGACGGGGTCCCGCCTGCGGGCCCCCCCGGGACCAGGATGGCGGCCGCCGCCTCGGGGGCATTGGTGGTGGCCGCCGACCTCCCGGTGGGGCTGGCGCCGCGCGTCGCCACCGTCACCGTCACTGCCACCGGCGTGGAGCTGCGCCTCAAGCCCCAGGGCGTCGTCCGTCTCGGAGGCAGCGACGACATCGCCGCCAAGTTGGAGGCGACCCGAACGGTGTTGGGGGCCGTCGACGGGCGGACGGTGTCGACCCTCGATGTCCGGATTCCTTCCAGCCCTGTGTTGACTCGGCTCTAGCCCATCACTAGAGTGTCGACCAAAAGGACAGGGTGACATAACTGTCAACCTGTAGTGAAGGTGGAGGCTCGGTTGCATTCGACCAATACACGGCGCCAACCGAACGATGCGTTCGACCGGACAAGGCCACGTGCAGTGGCGACGAGGAACGACCGTGCCACGAGACATGACGGCATGAGAAAAGACGGAGGGCAGACGATGATCGGCGCACCCCAGAACTACCTGGCCCTGATCAAGGTGGTCGGCATCGGCGGGGGTGGTGTCAACGCCGTGAACCGGATGATCGACGCCGGCCTCAAGGGCGTGGAGTTCATCGCCGTCAACACCGACGCCCAGGCGCTGCTCATGAGCGACGCCGATGTGAAGCTCGACATCGGTCGCGAGCTGACGCGGGGGCTGGGCGCCGGCAGCGACCCCGACGTCGGACGCCAGGCGGCCGAGGCTCACCGCGATGAGATCGAGGAGGTCCTCAAGGGGTCCGACATGGTCTTCATCACCGCCGGCAAGGGTGGCGGTACCGGCACCGGAGGAGCGCCGGTCGTGGCCGAGATCGCCAAGTCGCTGGGTGCCCTCACCGTCGGGGTGGTCACCCGGCCGTTCGCCTTCGAGGGACGGCGCCGGGCGGTGCAGGCCGAGCAGGGCATCGCCACCCTCAAGGAGAAGGTCGACACACTCATCGTCATCCCCAACGACCGCCTGCTGTCGGTGTCCAACGACAAGACCTCAGCCCTCAACGCCTTCAAGATGGCCGACGAGGTCCTCCTCCAGGGTGTGCAGGGCATCAGTGATCTCATCAACACGCCCGGGCTCATCAACACCGACTTCGCCGACGTGAAGATGATCATGAGCAACGCCGGCTCGGCCCTGATGGGCATCGGCTACGCGTCGGGCGAGGGCCGGTCGCTCAACGCTGCCCGGGCCGCCATCTCCAGCCCGCTGCTCGAATCGTCCATCGAGGGGGCCCGCGGGATCCTGCTCAACATCTCCGGCGGGAGCGACCTGGGCCTGTTCGAGGTGAACGAGGCGGCCGAGATCATCCACGACGTGGCTCATCCCGACGCCAACATCATCGCCGGCATGGTCATCGACGAGGCCATGGGTGACGAGGTCCGCGTCACGGTGATCGCCGCCGGCTTCGACCGGTGGGACGACACTCGTGAGCGCTCGTCGAGCGCCGGCGCCGACAGCGGCCGGTCCACCTCCACGCTGGGCCTCGATGCCGAGGAGGCCGACGACGACGACCTGTTCGGCCGCCCCGGCAGCCCGCTGGGCCTCGACGAAGAAGACGACTTCGACGTCCCGTCGTTCCTGAAGTAGGGCTGGTTGCCGGGAGGGATACGGTTGCCGGGAGGGACACGGTTGCCCGGAGGGATACGGTTCGCCGGAGGCGCACAGTCGGCGCCAGGAGCGGGGGGCAACGTCGGCGGCGCCGTCACCGTCGACCTGCCCGGGGGGGTCTCGGCCCGGTTCACCGGCCGGGCCGAGGGGGACATGGGCCACGGCGGGGCTTACGTGAACCAGGTGGCGCCCGAGGTGGCCGCCCGGCGCCGCCGGATGGTCGACCTGCCCTGGACGTGGTTGCGCCAGGTGGGCGGCGACGGGGTCGTCCGGGTCGATACGCCCGGCGGTGGGTCGGGGAGCACGGCTGACGCGGCGGTGACGGCCACCCCCGGCTGTGCCCTGGCCGTGCTCACCGCCGACTGCGCTCCCGTGGCCCTGGCCAGCGCCGAGGGGGTGCTGGGCGTGGCCCACGCCGGATGGTCGGGGCTGAGGGCGGGCGTGCTGGAGCGGACCGTCGATGCCATGGCCGATCTGGGCGCCACCGTCATCACCGCCGTGGTGGGTCCGTGCATCCGGCCCGAGTGCTACGAGTTCGGCATCGACGACCTCGAACGGGTGGCGGCCCGCGTGGGCCCCGAGGTGCGAGCGACCCATGCCTCCGGCGCCCCCGCCCTCGATCTGGCCGCCGGGGTGCGGGCGGTCCTTTCCCGGGCCGGAGTGGATGACGTCCATGATCAGGGCTGGTGCACGGCCTGTCGGCCCGGTTGGTACTCGTGGCGAGCGCGGGCCGAGCGCCAACGCCAGGCGACGGTCGTGTGGCGGTGACCCCGACGGAGTGCACCGGGATGGCCGTGGCCGACCGTCTGGCTCGGGTGCGCGACCGGATCAGCGCCGCCGGAGGGCAGCCCGACGCGGTGACCGTCGTGGCCGTCACCAAGGGCCACGGCCCGGCGGCCGCCGCCGCCGCCGTTTCCGCCGGCCTCACCGACGTGGGGGAGAACTATGCGGCCGAGGCGGCGGCCACCGGCGCCGCCCTGCGCGCCGGGCCCGTGGCCGGCGTCCGGTTGCACTTCCTCGGCCGGGTCCAGCGCAACAAGGTGCGGACGGTGGCCGGGGTGGTCGACCTGTGGCAGGGAGTCGACCGGCTGGCGGCAGGGCTCGAGATCGCCAAACGGTCGCCGGAGGCATCGGTGCTCGTCCAGCTCGACGTGTCCGGCGAGGCGGCCAAGAACGGGTGCCCGCCGGCGGAGGCCCCCCGCCTGGTCGACGACCTGGTGGGCTTGGGGCTCGACGTCCGCGGGCTCATGGCCGTCGGCCCCGCCGGGCCCCCCGAGGCGGCCCGGCCCGGCTTCGCCGGCCTGGTGGCCATGGCCGAGCGCCTGGGTCTTCCCGTGCGTTCCATCGGAATGACCGACGACCTCGAAGTCGCTGTGGGCGAGGGCACAACCATGATTCGGGTGGGCCGGGCATTGTTCGGTCCGCGGAATGGCACCGACGACCTGCGACGATAGGCTGCCGAGCCAAGGAGGGCTGCGCAGATGGCATCGATTTGGCGACGAACGATGGTCTACCTCGGCCTCGTCGACGACGAGGAGTACGAGGACTACGAGCCCTATGAAGAGATCGCGCCCCCGCAGCCCGTCGCCGCACCCCGGCGCCAGCCGGCGGCCGTGCGCCAGGCGCCCCCCGACCCTGTCTTCGAGCCCGAACCCTCCGCCGGCGGGGTGCGGACCTTGCCGAGAGAGCCTGAGACGGGAGGCATCACCATCCAGCGTCCGGCTGTGGTCCGCCCCATCGTGACCACCCAGCACCCGAAGGTGCACGTCGTCGCGCCCGGCGGGTTCAACGACGCCCAGGAGATCGGCGACAAGCTCAAGGCCAACCAGCCCGTCATCTTGAACCTCCAGGGGGTCAACCGCGACCTGTCCAGGCGTCTGATCGACTTCGCCAGCGGCCTCACCTATGGGCTGGGCGGCCAGATGGAGCGGGTCGCCGAACAGGTCTTCCTGCTCACGCCGTCCAACGTGGAGGTTCCCGCCGAGGAGAAGAGGCGCCTGCAGGAGCGCGGTCTCTACCGCGCCTGATCTGTGGTCATTGTCTGCCGGCTGCTCGACGCCTACCTGATCCTTCTCTTCGGGCGGATCATCCTCTCCTGGTTTCCCATCGACTCGGGATCCGTGGTGGCGTCGGTCTTCGGGTTCCTGTACGCCGTCACCGAGCCGGTCCTCGGCCCGATCCGCCGAGTGATCCCGCCCATGGGCATGGGTGGGATGGGATTCGACTTCTCACCGCTCATCGTCATCCTGGTCGTCTCACTGCTGCGCGGCGTCATCTGTTGAGCCCCGCTGGGGGCCGTGACGGGTCGTCGGCCCTGTCGACGCTCGGGATAGCATCGACCGATGGCCGATATTTCTCGCCCCACCAGGGGCTCCGCAGTGCGCGTTCAACTGATGGGATGGTGACCTTGTGGTCCTAGTGAGCTTTGTTCTCGTGGTAGTGGCGGCCATCACGCTCGTGATCGGGTTGCTGCAATCCGGTCTCGGGATCATCTATGTCTCGATCGCCTGCTCGGTGCTGGCCGGCATCGTGCTGGCCACGGCCGTGCTCCGGGGCCGGCCCGAGCCGCGGACGGCGAGCGGCCCGGGTGCCGGGCGCCGAGCCGTCGAGGGCGCCATCGGCACCATGCGCCACGACGAGCCCGCGACGACGCCGCCGGCGGCGCCGGACACGTGGGTGCAGCCCGATCGCCCCGCCGCTCCACTCCCGTCGCCCACCGCTGAGCCGGTATCAGCCGGCGCCCTCGCCACCGGACAGGTGGCCGTGGCCGAGCGTGACGACGCCACCGAGGCCATCGACCGGGTGGACGTCGACGACGCCGCGCCCGACGGCGCCGAGTCCGACGGCGATTTCCCGATCCACGACTACGACAGCCTCCGGGCCACCGAGATCCTCCCCATGCTGTCGGCGCTGAGCGACGACCAGCTCGAGGCCGTCGAGGAGCGGGAGCGGGGCGGCAAGAACCGGGCCATGATCCTCAAGCGCATCGGGTCCGAGAAGCAGAGCCGTGAGGCGGCGTGGGAGGCCGATGACGAGGGCTGGAAGGTCGAGCCCGAGCCGGCGCCCGACCCGCCGCCGCCGCCCGTGGAGCCCGACGTGATGGAGAGCCCCGTCGACGACCGACCGCCCGTGCGCGCCGGGGTTGGCGAGTTCCCCATCCCCGACTTCGACGACCTGCGGGCCCTCGAGGTCCTTGGCCGGCTGCCCGACCTCAGCGTGTCCGAGTTGCACCTGGTGAGGCGCCGGGAGGAGGACGGTTTGCGCCGGGCCATGGTGCTCAACCGCATCGACCGTCTGATCGAGGAGGCGCCCGAGGAGCCCGAGCCGGTCGTGGCGCCGCCGGTGCGGCGACGGGCGGCATCCACGTCGCCCAGGTCGACCAGCGCGGCCCCCGCCGACGCGACCATCCAGATGGCCGAGCCCACCATGCCGCCGGCCTCCAAGCGGTCCCGCACCACCAAGTCCGCCGCTGCCGCTGCCCCCGGGGCGGTGGCACCGGCCAAGCGGGGCCGTGTCTCCAAGGCGGCCACCGCGGTCCCGGCCAAGAAGGCGGCGACCAGGAAGGCCGCCGCCCCGGCGCCCACCGTCGTCCCGGCCAAGAAGGCCCCGGGTGCCACCAAGAAGGCCACGACCTCGACACGCAAGGCGGTGGCCGAGGCCAGGGCCAGTGCCGCCAAGGTCACCCCGGCCAAGAAGGCGGCACCCCGGAAGCGCTGACCGCGGCACGGGCGGCGAAGCGGCAGAAACTCAGCCGGTGACGCGCAGGCTCACGACGAGATGCTCGCCGTCGACCTCGAGGTCGTGGCCGCCGTCGACGTCACCCAGGACCAAGATCGTGGCCAGGACCTCGGCGGCGATCCATTCGCCGTGGGCCTCGACGGCGGCGGTCACCCGGGGCCCGGCCGAGGCGATGCGGACTGCGACCCGGTCGGTGAGCGCCAGGTCCAGCCGTTTGCGCAGGTCGTTGAGCCCCCGGATGAGCTCCCTCGCCGTGCCCTCCCGTTCCAGGTCGTCGTCGAGCTCCAGGTCGAGGGCCACCGCCCACCCGCCGTCCTGAGCCAGGGCCAGCTCCTCGTGGTGGCCGGCACGGACCTCCACGTCGCCGGGCCCCAGGCGTTCGCCGGCCACCTCGACCCAGCCCTGGGTCTCCAACTGCCGGCGCACCTCGGCCCCGTCGGCGCCGGCCAGGGCGGCCTTGACCTTGTTCACCCGGGGCCCGAGACGGGGCCCCAGGGCGCGGAAGTTGGGGACCACCTGCCAGGTCATGAGCTCGGCCAGCGACGAGACCTCTTCGAGCGCTTTGACGTTGAGCTCGTCGGCGACCTCCCGGCGCACCTCGTCGTCGAGATCGATGCCGGGATGCAGGAGCATGGCCCGGCGCAGGGGTTGGCGCACCCGGGCCCGGGCCTCGCTGCGCGCCGCCCGGCCCAGGCCCACCAGGCGTCGCGCTGCCGCCATCTGCTCGATAACGGCTGCCGCCGGGGCCGAGGAGGGCGCCCCGCAGGCTCCGGGCCAGTCGGTGAGGTGCACCGACTCCTCGCCGGTCAGGGCCACGTACAGCTCGTCGGCGAGGAAGGGACAGAAGGGGGCCAGGAGCTGGGCGGTGGTG
>DATAQC010000055.1:0-2520 GCA_036264885.1 Acidimicrobiales bacterium
TTGAACCATTTCGCTTCATCAAGTGTGATGTTCCTCTCACGTGTGGCCCCCAGCCGATTCCTTTGTGTACGGAGAGGGGCGATTGTCTAGGTGGTGCTCTGCAAGAGCCACTTGCAGCCCGCTAGGTGTTCGCGGCCTATAGACGATCGGTGTCTAGTGCTAAGACTCAACCGCCAGGTGTCCCCCGAATCCACCAGCGCCGCGAAACCTACCACGGGCATTTCCATGGGGCAATGCGAACGGCCTGTAAATTTTTGCTAGCGCCGGGTCACCTCGGCCAGCGTCCGTTCGGTGTCCCGCAGGTGGTGGGACCCTTCGTGCACGGCGTTGCGGGCGGCGTCGAGGATGTCACGGTCGCCCCAGTCGAAGTGGCCTGTCCTGGTCCAGTCCTCGGCCTCGACGGTCTCCAGGGTGGCAGCCATGTCGGCGCATGCCGTCTCCAGGTCGGACAGCACCCGGCTCACCGTCCGGTCGTTGAACTTGTCGTCGTCGACCCGGGCCTGGGGATCGAAAAACGGCAGGGTGGGCCGGTCCTCGACCTGGATGCGGCGGATGGCGGGGGCAAACCGGTCGATCATGTCGGCGGCGTG
This sequence comes from Acidimicrobiales bacterium, assembly GCA_036264885.1. GTDB lineage: Bacteria > Actinomycetota > Acidimicrobiia > Acidimicrobiales > AC-14 > DATAQC01. The sequence continues at coordinate 591 of DATAQC010000055.1, forward strand.
GGCGGTGTACTCGAGCGCCGACCAGGCCCCCGGCTCCGGTCGCCGGCGGATCAGGGCGTCGAAGGCGTCATCGCGGCTCAGGGCGGCCAGCGCCGACCGGTATCGACGGGGGAATGACCGTATGGCGTTGATGGCGTCCAGGGGCTTTACCGAGTCCTGGTCGAAGCCGCATACGGGGCACACCCATCCGGCCATCAGGTGGACGGCACCGGGTCGGGCGGGTCGGACGCAGGCGCTCCGGACGCGGCGCTGCGCACAGTCCGCAGGCCCCGGCCGATGTCGAGCAGGTGGTGGCTGCCCTCGTGCACCGCCCGGCGGGCGAGGAGCTCCACGCTGCGGTCCTCGCTGTGGCGGGTGCCGACCCGGAGCCAGCCGTCGTCGGGCACGGCCTCGAGCGTGGCGGCCAGACCCTCGGCCCGGTCGGCCAGCTCGTCGACCACCACGGCGGGGTCCTGGGCGTTGTAGGCCGCGGCCACCGCCTCGTCGTCGGCGTCTATGCCCTCGAGGGTGGGCCGCTCCTCGGCCAGCACCAGGCGCACCCAGCGGGCGTACCACTCGAACACGTCGCGCACGTGGGCGGCGTACTCCAGGGCGGACCACGTCTCGGGGGCCGGGCGGGCCCGCAGCACCGAGTCGTCCTCGCCGCGCAGCAACCGGGTCAGCGGTGCCCGGTACCGCCGTCCGAAGCCGCGGATGGCGGTGACGGCCTCGCCGACAGGCATGGTCTCGAAGTCGAGACCGCACTCAGGACAGCTCACTTGGGGGTCGCCCTCACTGGTCTTCGCCAACCGCCGCAGCCTTGGCGACGGCGTCCACCAGATGGGGTGGGAGGAGGTCGTAATGGTCGTGGTGGGCCGAAAAGCGCCCCCTTCCCCCGGTTATGGACCGCAGGTCGATGGCGTAGCGGAGCACCTCGGAGGTGGGCACCAGGGCGGTGATCATCTGCTCGGCGTTGCCCACCGCCTCGGTGCCCTGGACGCGACCCCGTCGGGAGTTCAGGTCACCCATGATGTCGCCCTGGTACTGCGACGGGACGGTGACCTGCACGGCCGACACCGGCTCGAGGACCACCGGGCCGGCCTTGGCCATGGCCTCACGAAAGGCGATGGACCCGGCCATCTTGAAGCTCATCTCCGACGAGTCGACGGCGTGGAACTTGCCGTCGAGCAGCGTCACTTTGATGTCGACCACGGGGTAGCCGAACATGCCGGCCTGGCCCATGGTCTCGGCCACCCCTTTCTCCACCGCAGGGATGAACTGGCGGGGGATGGCCCCGCCCACGATCTTGTCGACGAACTCGAAGCCCCCGCCGCGGGGAAGTGGCTCGATCCGCAGGGTCGCCACCCCGAACTGGCCGTGTCCGCCACTCTGCTTCTTGTGCTTGCCCTCGGCCTCGGCCGAGGCGGTGATCGTCTCCCGGTAGGCCACCCGCACCGGTTCGGTCTCGACCTCGACGCCGAACTTGCGGGCCAGGCGCTCGGTGACCACGGCCAGGTGGGTGTCGCCCATTCCCGACAGGATCGTCTGGTGGGTCTCGTCGTCGCGCCGCAGGTGAAGCGCCGGGTCCTCCTCCTGTAGGCGGTGCAGCCCGGTCATGAGCTTGTCCTCGTCGCCCTTGGTGCGGGGCACCACGGCCACCGACAGCACTGGCTCGGGCAGATGGGGCGGGGGGATCACCACCGGCGTGCCCTTGGGCGCCAAGGTGTCGCCGGTGGCCGTGCCTGCCAGCTTGGCCACCGCCCCGAGGTCACCGGCGCCCAGCTCGGAGACGTTGTCGTGGTCCTTTCCCCGCATGGTGAACAGGGCGTGCAGGCGCTCGTCGCCGTGGGTGCGGGGATTGGTGAGATGGCTGTCAGGCCGGATGGTGCCCGACAGCACCTTGAGGTACGACACCCTCCCCACGAACGGGTCGGCCAGCGTGCGGTAGACG
>DATAQC010000051.1:0-11578 GCA_036264885.1 Acidimicrobiales bacterium
CAGGCGCAGGAGCAGGACATGGGCGGGGGTGAGGTCTTGGAACTCGTCGACCAGGAGGGTCTTGGCCGTGGCCCGGGCCCGGCTGCGGGTCTGGGGATCGGCCAGGCAGATGGCCACCGCCCGGTAGATCTGCTCGTCGAAGTCGACCAGGTTCCGTTCGGCCAACAGCGCCCGGTAGACGGGGAAGGCCTCGGCCACCCCCGAGGCGTCGGGGATACGGGCCTCCGCCTCGGCCGGGGTGACGAGGCCGAGGCGGATGAGCGAGAGGGCGTCGAGGTAGGGCGCCAGCGGGTCGGCATTGGTGCGGTGGCGGACCTTGACCACCGTCTCGACCAGGCCCCGGGCCTCGCGCTCCTCGATGACCCGGGGCCGGCTGGCCATGGAGCACACCGACAGGCCCAACGAGTTGAGTGTGCGGATCGTGGCTCGCAACCCGGGCGTGCGCTCTCGGAGCTCGTCGGCCGCCTTGACGTTGTAGGCGACGGCAGTCAGCAGCTGGGGCTCGTGGCCCCGATCGGCGAGGAGGTGGCGCAGGCGGGCGGTGAGGACCCTGGTCTTGCCCGAGCCGGCGGGGGCGATGATCCGGGCCGGCCCGCCCGGGTGGGTGACGGCGGCCATCTGGTCGGGTGCCAACTCCGCGATCGGGGCGTGGTGGCGCCCGGGCGTGAGCAGGCCGGCGTCTATGGAGTCGCGGTGGATGACGGGCTCGGGAAGATCGACGGGTTGGCGAGGACCGCCGTCGCACCACACCGCGGTGCCGTCGCCGAGGACGAGATCGCCGGGGCCGCCAGGTGTGGCTGCGCCGTCGACACGCGCCGCTCGTACTCCGTGCCACCACACCGGCTCCTGGCCGGGGCGGCGACCGTCGTAGGTGTTGGCCCACACCAGGAACTGCAGCCGCTCGCGGCCCAGCTCGTAGGAGGGCCCGACGACGTACGGCGGCCGGCGCTCGGATTCGGGCTGGCGCAGTTGGTCGGCGTCGAGGCGGAGCTCCACGACCACCCGCCTGCGCCCCGCCCACGCCCGGTGCAAGGGGGCCGCACCGGCGTCGGGCCTGCTCAACGTCTCGTCGTCGACGATGATCCGCTCGACGCCCTCCCAACCCGACGGCACTTCCCCCCCGGGGCCGACGACCAGGCCACGGCCGAGGATGTCGGGACCGGGAAACGTCATTGCCGGTCACCGTAGCGGCACGGTAGGACAACCCGACCGGCCGATGACAGGGTCACGCCGGGCGGCGGCCCACCACCAGGTGGTGGGGGTGGGGGTAGCCCTTGTGCAGGGGTTGATGGCGGACCTCGAGGCCCCCGTCGCGCATCCACCCACCCATCTCCGCCGGGTCGACGAAGGTCATCTCGTCGCCCACGGTGATTCCCAGCACCCGGACCGCCAGCGTCTCCTGGAACCGGTTCCAGCGGAGCTTCCACGCCGGCTCCAGAGCCATCTCTTTCAGCGCCAGGATGCCGCCGGGCGCCAGGCGGGCGGCGCAGTCGGCAACCAGGCGGCGCTGGGTGGCGGCGTCGAGCAGGTAGGCCACGTCGACCACCACGATGGCGTTCCACGGTCCTGCGGGCAGCGCACCGGGCGGGGCCACGGTGATGTCGACATCGGCGCCGGCGGCACGGGCCCGGGCGGACGCCGATCGGGCGTGGGGCACCTTGCGCTCGTCGACGTCGACGCCGACCACCGAGCGGCCCGGCGACGAAATGGCGGCCAGCAACGAGAACACGCCGTGCCCGCACCCGACCTCCAGCACCCGGCCCGAGGGCGGTACCTGGGCCTCTACCGCCCGGAACGGGCACGTCCACCACCGCAGCCGCACGTGGGCGCGCACACCGAGGGGGGCATCGGCGTACAGCGACAGGAGGTCGCCGCCCGGACGGGCGCGGGACCGGCCCCAGGGGGCCCGCCCGGCCGGGTCGGTCACCGCGGGCTGTCGGTGGGAACGGGAAGGTCGGCGTAGGTGGCCAGGGTGAAGCCCAACCGGGTGACGGCGCGGTGGGCGGCGTCGCTGGTGAGCGCCTCGAGCTCGTCGGGCCAGTGGTAGTCCCAGTCGTAGCGGTGGCGATCGGGGTCGTCGGGCTCACCGGGGTGGACGGTGAGCTCCAGCGACGGCGCCCCGTGGGCGGCCAGGCGGGTGAGGATCGTCTGGAGGTTGGTGTGGTCGAGCTTGCCGGAGACCTCGATGCCTGTGCCGTCACGCGGGTAGCGCAGCCCGACCGTACGGGCGCGGCGAGCCAGATGGCGGCCGAGGACGGTGACGCCCACCGCCAGGGGAGAGATGCCCCGGTAATGGGGGACGCGCACCGCAGGGATCTCGTAGCGGCAGGCCAGGGCGAGGACGACGGCACCCACCGGCGGCCACAGGTGCAGGTGCTGGTGGGCGTCGAGGTGGCCGATCGGGACACCGACTTCGAGCACCGAGTCGAGCTGGGCGGTGAACTCCCGCTTCAGGTCGTCGGCATCGACTCGACCGGCGATCATGCGGGCCAGCAGGTTCTTGTAGCTGTGGTGCAGGTGGCCACGGTGGTCGACGAGGGTGGGGATCTCGGCCGCCGACAGCAGGGGTGGGTCCTCCCCCACCGCCGCCAGATGCACGCCCACCCCCAGGGTGGGCACGTCTTCGAGCCAGGGCGCCACCTTGGGGTAGGCGGGGCCGAGAGCGAGGACCGACGTGCTGGTGACGATGCCGTCGCGGTGGCCGCGGAGGATCCCCGACGAGATCCGCTCGGTGAGCCCGTAGTCATCGGCGTTGACGATCAGGAGGCGCTGTGGCCCGAGGGGCCCGGCGAGGGGGACGGCGTCGCTCATGACAGGTACGAGCCCCGTGCGAACAGCGACGTCATCACCAGCAGGCCGGTGGCGCTGACGCCGAGGGCCCAGGCCCGGGTCCTGGGATGGTCGACGAGGACACCGGCGGCGGCGGCGAAGCAGGGGAACGCCGACAGGACATAGCGGCCCGAGCCGAAGAAGTCCTTGGTCGAGAACGCCGCCAGGCCCACGGCCAGGAGGCTGAACACCCCGTAGCCCCACCCGAAGCGGCGGAACACCCGGGGCACGAAGGCCAGGGCCACGAAGACCACCACCGGCTGGGCCACGTAGGCCACCCACGACGGCGGGTCGCCGAAGCGGGTGATCCCTTTGAAGAACTCGACCTTGAGCCAGGTATGGGGCCCCGCCGCCTGGCCCCAGTACTTCTCCACGTCGGCGAACAGGAAGTAGTGGCCGAACCGGTGGCCGAGGTACACCGAGTAGGCCGCCAGTCCGGCCGCGGAGAGCAGGATCGGACTGTCGGCCCAGGCGATCCGCCGCAGGTCGACGAGAGGAGGCGGCGACGTCGCCGAAGTGGGCTCGGAGGCCGGCTCACCGTTCTCGGTACCGATGCCGCCGTCGACCCGGCCCCGGGGGAAGACCCCTCGTCGCTCCAGGGCCCGCACGACCAGCCCCACCACCACGACCAGTCCGACAGGGCGAGCGGCGGTGGCCACCGCGCCCGCCAACCCGGCCAGCCACAGATGGTCGGCCTCCAGGAGCAGGAACGCGGCCAGGAGGGCAGCGATGTACAGCGCGTCGGCGTAGACGGCACCGAAGAGATAGAAGGCGTAGGGGTACACCAGGAACAGAGCCAGGGCCGTCCACGCCGCCGAGGGTGACAGGCGGTCGCGGAACCACGTCCAAACCATGGCCGCCAGTGCGCCGCCACAGGCCACGGTGATCATGATCCCGGCCAGCAGCGTGCTTCCCACCAACGCCCCCCCGGCGCGCATGGCCAGGGGGTAGGCGGGAAAGTAGGCCACCGACGATTGGCGCCCCGGGACGTAGGAATAGCCGTGGTTGGCGATGTCGCGGTACCAACCCGAATCGAAGTGGACCCACCCTTCCAGCCACGGGCTGCCGGCGAAGAGGTGGGTGCGGGGGTGGGACCACGGCAACCACGCCACCGACGCCCCCACGACGACCCACAACACCACGGCCAGGGTGGCGAAGGCCAGGGCCCCGTACCACCACGGGCCCGTCGCCCGGCCGCTGGGCGCGTCCGGGTCGGCCGGCCTGGGTCGGGTGGAAGCAGCTTGTCTCGACGGCATGGGTCTGGGCGACGTCTCCCGGTCCGCGCGAGGGCCGCGAAGGCCGAAGCTAGCACCTGGCGGTCCACCGACCGGGGTTGCTCAGGGCGACAGGCGGAGGCGCTCCCACCGCCCGGCCGACGTCCGACGGTAGACGACACGGTCGTGGACCCGGTTCTCCCGGCCCGCCCAGAACTCCCACTCGGCGGGGACGACGCGGTACCCACCCCACCACGGCGGCCGGGGCACGTCGTCGCCCTGGTGGCGCTCGGTGAGCTCCACGATCCGGTCCTCGATCTCGCCGCGGCTGGCAAGAGGCTGACTCTGGTGGGACGCCCAGGCGGCCAGGCGATGCCCCCGGGGCCGGCTGGCGAAGTAGGCGTCGGCTTCGGCGTCGGGCACCGGGGCCACCGGGCCCTCGACCCGGACCTGGCGCTCGAGCGGCGGCCACACGAACACCAGCGCCCCCCAGGCGTTGGCGGCCAGCTCCGTCCCCTTGCGGCTGCGAGTGTCGGTGTAGGCCACCAGGCCCCGCTCGTCGAGGCCCCGCAGCAGGACCGCACGGGCCGAAGGCCGGCCGTCGGGTGTGGCCGTGGCCAGCACCATGGTCTCGGCGCCGACGTCGAGGGCCTGCTGGGCAGCTTCGAGCCATCGGCGGAACAGGGCGAGGGGGTCGTCACCCGCCTCCTCGCCGGCGAGAGTGAGGTCACTCATCGTCGGGCCCGCGATGGGGTCGGAGTGGTTGCGACTGCGAGGTCCTGTTGTCAGGCGGCTGCTTGTCGGCGGCCGGTCGTCAGGCAGCGCGGCGGGCGGCGGCGCGGGCGGCCTCGGCCCGGCGGCGACGGGTGCGCCGGCGCTCGGTCTCGGTGAGCCCGCCCCATACGCCCTGCTCCTCGCGGTTGGCCAAGGCGAACGACAGACACTCCTCGCGGACCGGGCAGACGGCGCAGATGGCCTTGGCCGGTCCGGCCTCACTGTCGGTGTCGGGAAAGAACACGGCCGTGGGCACCGTGCGACACGCCCCCGACTCCCGCCAGTCGGCCTCGTCGAATCTCTCGGTCATTGCCATCACGAGATGTTCAACACCGGCGGGTACGCCAGAAATTTCCCGGGCCCTGGCCCCTCCCGGTTGGTCGTCGCCGGCCCTCGCTGCCATGCTCGGAGGTCAGCCACCATCATTCGAACAGGAGGACCATGAGCGACCGACGGCGGATCGTGGTGACCGGCATGGGTGCCATTACCCCCCTGGGGGCGACGGTGGAGGAGACCTGGGACGCCATGGTGGCAGGGCGGTCCGGAGTCGGGCCCATACGATCCTTCGACCCCGCCGGGCTGCCGGTGCGCATTGCCGCCGAGGTGGGGGGCTTCGACGCCGCTGAGCACTTCGACGCCCGTGACGCCCGCCGCATGGACCGCTTCGCTCACCTCGGCCTGGTGGCGGCCCGCCAGGCCCTCGCCCAGAGCGGGCTGGAGGTGGCCGCCGCTCCCAGGCGGGTGGGTGTGGTCTTCGGCTCGGGCCTGGGCGGCGTGGCCACCCTGGTCGAGCAGGCAGGGGCCCTGGTGGCACGGGGCCCCGACCGGGTCAGCCCGTTCCTCGTCCCCATGATGATCCCCAACATGGTCGCCGGTCAGATCGCCATCGAGACGGGAGCCACCGGGCCCACGTCGTGCACGGTCACGGCCTGCGCAGCATCGGCCACCGCCGTGGCCACCGCCGCCGACCTCATCCGACTGGGCCGGGTCGACGCCGCCGTCGCCGGCGGTTCCGACGCCGTCATCATGCCGCTGTGCATCGCCGCCTTCGCCCAGATGAGGGCGCTGTCGTCGCGCAACGAGGACCCGGGCGGCGCGTCGCGGCCCTTCGACGTCGACCGCGACGGGTTCGTGGTGGGCGAGGGCGGAGGCGCCCTGGTGCTCGAGGAGCGCGGGCACGCCCTGGCCCGGGGCGCCACCGTGTTCGCCGAGCTGGCGGGGTACGGGTCGAGCTCCGACGCCCACCACCTCACCGCCCCCGACCCGGCAGGAGCGGGTGCCATGGCGGCCATGCGGGCAGCACTCGACGACGCCGCCCTGGGACCCGACGACGTCGGCTACCTCAACGCCCACGGCACCTCGACCCAGCTGAACGACCGTACCGAGGCCCTGGCGGCGCGAGAGGTGCTCGGAAGCAGCGTGCCCGTGTCGTCGACCAAGTCGATGACCGGCCACCTGCTGGGGGCGGCGGGAGCGGTCGAGGCCATCGCCTGCATCCAGGTCCTGCGCCACGGCGTGATCCCTCCCACCGTCAACCTCGACTCGCCCGACCCCTCGTTTCGTATCGACCTGGTCGGCGCCCAGGCCCGCCGGACGAGCGCGGTGGTGGCGCTGTCCAACAGCTTCGGCTTCGGCGGCCACAACGTCACCCTGGCTTTCCGGGCGGTCTGACCCTCACCCCGGAACGTCGATTCGCTCAAGGGGGTCCCGGAGCCAGCCGATAACGCCAAGAGACGGCGACTTCACCCGAAGGTGCCGCGGGCCTCGAGGAGGGTCATGGCCAGGCACGGAGGTCGCGGGGGCGGAGCGACAACGCTTGTGCCCCCCTCAGAAGAAGTTCGCCACGACGACGCCGACGCCGGGGACGACTGGGGCGACGTCGTCCCCCGCACCTGCGCCTGCGGCTATGTGAACACCGGGTCCCCCCGCTGCCCGGCATGCGGGGCCAAGAATGCCGACGCGCCCCGGGGCGACGCCGGGTGGGGCGAGAGCCGCTTCGCCACCGGCGCCCCGTCGCCGACGGGCGAGCGCCAGCCCGCCGCCAAGGCCGGCTCCAAAGCGGTGTGGACGGTGGTCGGCACCGTGGTGCTCAACATCATCCAGCAAGTCGTCGTGCTCGTCCTCATCGCGTCCCACAAGCTCGAGGCCGGCCCCGCCATCCGCCTGTACCTGCTGTCGGGCCTGGCCTTCTACTCGATCGTGGCCTTGGTGGTCATGGCCGGGTCGGCCCGGCTGGGCGTGCGCCCGGTCATCAGCTCGGGCCGCGCCCTCACCGGCGCGGCGGAGGGGGCGGTGGTGGGCGCCGGTGCCGCCATCATCCTCGTGGCCGTCGCCTTCGTGGTGACGGGCCACCCCGTGCTCGACCCCGTCGCCGCCGCCATCACCAACCAGAGCGTCGCTGCCTTCGTGGTGGGGGCACTGCTCATCGCCGTGGTGGCGCCGGTGGTGGAGGAGCTGGTGTTCCGGGGCTTCCTGGCCGAGGCACTGCGGCCCCGGGGAACGTGGGCCGCCCTGGTGGTGAGCTCGGCGGCGTTCAGCGTCGCCCACCTGCGGTTCGCCCAGTTCCGCTACTACGTTGCCCTTGGCCTGGTGCTGGGTTGGTTGTACTGGCGGCGGGGGCTGGTGGCCTCGGTCGCCGCTCACGCCTGCTTCAACGGCATGCTTGTGGTCGCCGCGGTGGCCGCCTCGCACGGCCCGCCGGTGGTCCTGTCGGGTGGAGGGGCGTCGATCACCGTGCCCGCGGCATGGCACACCGTCGCCCATCCCGCCGCCGACGTCATCGCCGCCTCCGGGCCGTCGGGCGCCACCATCGAGGTGGCTCGCATCGAAACCGGCGTCGAGCTCGACATTCAGAAGGTGACGGCCAACGTCACGCGGGGCCGGTTGGCCGGGCCCGCCGGGACCTCGATCGACCCGTCGTCGGTGGCCCTTCTCGACCTGCCCGCCGGCCAGGCCGTCACCATGGCCGTCACCGTGGGCACCCACCACGGACGAGCGGTGATGTTCCCCCGCGGCACGGTGCTGTGGGTGGCCACCGTCGAGACGGCCGGAAGCTCCCGGGCGGCCACCGACTTCCAGAAGTCCCTCGACACCCTCCACCTGCCCTGACCCCCACACGAATCGATCCGGACATGGCCTCGAGCAAAGTGGTAGCCCGCCCGGGCCGTGGCGCAGTCGCCCTCACCCTCTCGGTCGTCATCGCCGCTGGGCTGCTGGCGGCGGCCGCCGCCCCGGTCGCGGCGGCGGCGGGCGACATCACCACCATCGCCGGATCCGCGGGGGAGGGCCCGGCCACCGGTGTGTCCCAGGAGCCCAACGGCCTCGCCCTGCGGGGCACGTCGCTGTTCGTCTCCGACTCCGCCGGCAACGTGATCCGGGTCGTAGATCTGTCCACCGGTATGGAACGGGTGATCGCCGGCACGGGGGCGCCCGGGTCGGGTGGCGACGGTGGCCCGGCCACGGCCGCCGGCTTCGCCAACCCCGAGGGCATCGACGTCGACGCCGCCGGCAACCTCTACGTGGCCGACACCCACAACGACGAGATCCGCAGGGTCGACACCTCGGGCACGGTCACCACCGTGGCCGGCAAGATCGAGTACGGCCACTTCGCCGGCGACGGTGGGTCGGCCACGCTGGCGAACCTCAACTACCCGACCGACGTGGCCGTCGATGCCGCCGGCAACGTCTTCATCGCCGACTACTTCAACCACCGGGTGCGCAAGGTTGACCACTCCGGGATCATCACCACCATCGCCGGCAACGGGACCGAGGGCTACGGAGGCGACGGTGGCCCGGCCACCCAGGCCCAGTTGCAGCGCCCGGCCGGTGTCGCCGTCGACGGGGCCGGGAACGTGTTCGTGGCCGACTCGTTCAACAACCGGGTCCGCAAGGTCGATGCTGCCGGCATCATCACCACCGTCGCCGGCAACGGGGCCACGGGCCTGACCGGCGACGGCGGCCCGGCGAAGGCGGCGGCCGTCTACCAGCCGGGACGGGTCGACCTCGACGCCGCCGGCAACCTGTACGTGGCCCAGGGCCAAGCCGTCGCCATCCGCCGGGTGGACACGTCGGGCACGATCACCACCTTCGCCGGGCAGGGCCAGGGAGTGCCGCCGGGCGGCGCCCCGATGGGCTCTCCGCAGAGCATGGTGTTCGACGCCGCCGGCAACATGTACGTGGCCGCGACCGGGTTCTCCGACGACCGGGTGCACAAGGTGACACCCTCCGGAGTCGTCTCGGCCGTGGCCGGCAACGGCTTCGCCAGTTTCTCGGGCGATGGCGGTGCTGCCACCGCCGCCCAGATCGGGGAGGTACCCCGCCTGGCCCTGGGCCCCGGCGGTGACCTGTTCGTGGCCGAGGTCGACAACGACCGCATCCGGCGGGTGGACGGTTCGGGCACCATCTCCACCGTGGCCACCGCCGACTACAACGTGGGCGGAGCCATCGCCTTCGACCGGGCCGGCAACCTGTACTCGGCCGAGCCGTCGGTGATCCGCCGCATCGACACCCGGGGCGGCGCCACCATCGTGGCGGGAACCGGCACCACCGGCTTCGCCGGCGACGGTGGCCAGGCCACCGCCGCCCGCATCAACTACCCGTCGGGTCTGGCACTCGACGGCGCCGGCAACGTCTACTTTGCCGACTCGGGCAACGACCGGGTGCGGCGGGTGGACACCAACGGCGTGATCACCACCGTCGCCGGCGGAGGGCCCGGCCCTCTCGGCGACGGCGGGGCGGCGACCGCCGCCACCCTCGACCTCTTCTACCAGTCGGGTGTCGCCGTCGACTCACGGGGCAACCTCTTCGTGGCCGACGCCTACGACATGCGGGTCCGCCGGATCGGCACCGACGGCGTCATCACCACTGTCGCCGGCACCGGGACCTACGGCGCCCTCGGCGACGGCGGACCGGCGACCGGCGCCTACGTGGGCTTCCCGGGTGGCCTGGCCGTCGACGGCAGCGACAACCTCTACGTCGTCGACCCCCACAACGCCCGGGTCCGCCGGGTCGACGGTAACGGCGTCATCACCACCGTCGCCGGCAACGGCACCACCGGGTACCGCGGCGACGGAGGGCCGGCCACATCGGCCGAGGTCGAGCTCAACGCCGGGAACCCCGGCGGCGCCACCCTCGCCGTCGACGCCTCCGGCAACCTGCTCGTCGGCGAGCCCCATCACGTCCGCCGCATCACCGGCGTGGCGTCACCGGTGCCGGCGCTGCCCGCCACCACCTCGACCACGTCCACCACGTCCGCGTCCACATCCACCACGTCCGCGTCCACATCCACCACGTCCACGTCGACCACCACGCCCACCACCGTGCCCCTGCCCCGGACCCGGGCCTGGGGCCTGAACCAGGTGGGCGAGCTGGGCGACGGCACGACGACCACCTCGTCGGCGCCGGGCGCTGTCGGGACGGTGGTGGGAACCGCCGAGGTCGCCGCAGGCTTCTACCACTCGGTGACCCGCCGGGACGACGCAACGGTGTGGGCATCGGGGTGGAACGCCCTGGGACAGCTGGGCGACGGCACCACCGTCGACCGCCATACACCGGTCCAGGCGGCCGGGCTCTCGAACGTGCGGGCGGTGGCCGCCGGCGCCGCCCACACTCTGGCGTTGCGCGACGACGGCACCGTCTGGGCCTGGGGATGGGGCGCCGTCGGTCAGCTGGGCACCGGCACGACCGCCGACCAGCGCCTGCCCGTGCAGGTCCCCGGGCTCGGCCACGTGGTCGCCATTGCCGCCGGCGCCTTCCACAGCCTGGCCGTGCGTGACGACGGCACCGTCTGGGCGTGGGGTTGGAACGCCGACGGCGAGCTGGGCGACGGCACCACCACGTTCCACCCCGCGCCCGTGCAGGTGCCCGGCCTCACCGGCGCCCGCGCCGTGGCCGCCGGGACCTACCACAGCCTCGCCCTGCTCGGCGACGGCACCGTGCGATCGTGGGGGTGGAACGCCTACGGCCAGTTGGGCAACGGGACCACGGTCGACGCCCACCGGCCGGTCACCGTCGTCGGCCTGACCTCCGCCACCTCGGTTGCGGCAGGGGCCACCCACAGCCTGGCGGCGCGCAACGACGGCACCGTGCGCGCCTGGGGCTGGAACGGTGTGGGCCAGCTGGGTGACGGCACCACCATCGACCGCCACACCCCGGTGGTCTCGGGTCCCCTCACCGGGGTCGTGGTGGTGGGCGCCGGCGGCTACCACAGCCTGGCCGTGGGCACCGGCGGCGCCGTGTGGGCCTGGGGCTGGAACGCCTACGGGCAACTGGGCGACGGCACCACCACCGACCGGAGCCGGCCGGTCACCGCGCTGGTGGCCAGCGGGGCGTTCGCTGTGTCGGGCGGGCTCGCCCACACTCTGGCCGGGGCCCGCTGGCAGCCATGATGAGACATCGATCGGCAGTGGGCGTCGCCCTCACGCTGGGAGTCGCCGTCGTCCAGATGGCCCTCCAGCCAGCAACGACGGCGGCAGCGACGATCATCGACGTTCCCACCGACCAGCCGACGGTCCAGGCGGGCATCGATGCCGCCTCACCCGGCACCCGGGTGGTCGTCGCACCGGGCGTGTACCACGAGCACATCGACTTCCACGGCAAGGCCGTCGAGGTGGCCAGCGCCCAAGGCCCGGCCACCACGATCCTCGACGGCGACCATGGCCCCGGGGCCGTCGTCACCTTCACCTCCGGCGAGGACCGCAGCTCGACGTTGTCGGGCTTCACCGTCCGCAACGGCCAGGACTCCGGTGTGCGGATCTTCCACG
>DATAQC010000053.1:0-3063 GCA_036264885.1 Acidimicrobiales bacterium
CAGGCCCAGACCATGAGCTTGCAGGGCATCGTCCACGCCCAGGCCAACGGGTCCATGTTCGGCTTCTCCTTGGTGGGCAACCCGTTCTTGTTCACCCAGATCGTCGGGTTCGTGATCTTCCTCGCCGCGGCCCAGGCCGAGCTGACGCAGACCCCGTTCGACATGCCTGTCGCCGAGTCCGAGCTGGTCGCCGGGTTCATGACCGAGTACTCCGGGTTCCGCTTCCTCTTCTTCTTCATGGCCGAGTTCGGCACCGCCTTCGCCCTGTCCGCCATCGCCGCCACCCTCTACCTGGGCGGTTGGTACCAGCCGTTCTTCAAGACCGGGATCATGGCCGACGTCCTCGGCCCGATCGTCCTGGGCGTGAAGATCATGCTCGTCGCCTTCGTCATCTTCTGGATCCGGTTCACGTTCCCCCGGTTCCGCGAGGACCAGCTCCAGCGCTTCGCGTGGACGATCCTCATCCCTCTCTCCCTCATCAACATCATGATCACCGCCGTCTTCAAGGTGGCGTTGTGATCGGCCTCACTCGCTCGCTCCGCTCGCTCCGTTCGGCCGAGTTGACGGAGCTGCCGGTGCCCGGCGGAGCCGGCCACCCTTCGCCCTCATGTTTCCGGCCGGCAGCCGGGGGAGGCCGCCTGCGGCGGCTCCGACGGCCGCCGGCATTCACCCCTTCCGTTGGAGCTGTTCTCTATGCCTGAGTTGCCGGGTCTGGCCAAGGGTCTTGGGGTCACCTTCAAGACCATGATCAACACGTGGACCAAGGGTGCGGTGACGGTGCAGTACCCGCACGAGAAGGAGGATCTCGCCCCGCGCACTCGGGGCGTCATCGCCCTCAAGGAGGAGAACTGCACCGTCTGCATGCTTTGTGCCCGGGAGTGCCCGGACTGGTGCATCTACATCGAGGGACACAAGGAGAAGCGCCCGCCCCGTCGTGAGGGGGGCAAGCCGCGGACGGTCAACGCCCTCGACCGCTTCGACATCGACTACGCCCTCTGCATGTACTGCGGCATCTGCGTCGAGGTCTGCCCCTTCGACGCCCTGTTCTGGTCGCCGGAGTACGAGTACTCCGAGTCGAGCATCGCCGACCTCCTGCACGACAAGGACCGGCTCGGCGAGTGGATGGTCACCGTCCCGGATCCTCCTGCGCTGGAGGCCGGGGCGGTCAAGAAGAAGTAAGAGTCGAGCAGGAACAGGAGCTAGCGTCCCCGCCGTGGTGGCCCAGAACATCGTCTTTGCCATCCTGGCGGCCGTGATGGTCGCAGCCGCGTTCCGGCTGGTCACCACCCAGAACGTCGTGCGGGCCGCCCTGTTTCTCGCCATCGTGCTCGCGGGCGCGGCCGCGCTCTACATCCTCCTCGCCGCCGAGTTCGTGGCGTGGGTCCAGGTCCTCGTCTACATCGGCGCGGTCGTGGTGCTGCTCCTGTTCGGCGTCATGCTCACCCGGGCGCCCATCGGCCGCCACCCCGACCTCGACAACGACCAGCGCTGGCTCGCCGCGCTGGTCGCCCTGTTCCTGGTCGCCGCCCTCTCCGCCGTGCTGATCGACGCCTTCGCCGGCGACAAGGTCAACCCCGTCACTGTCCAGCGCACGGCGACGGTGAGCGACTCCATCTTCGGCCCGTACGTCATCCCGTTCGAGGTGTCGTCGGTCCTCCTGCTCGCCGCCCTCGTCGGCGCCGTGGCCCTGGCCCGCCGCGACTGATGGCTCGACCCCGCGTGCTCGCCGCGCTCGCTCTGTCCGGATTGGGAGCCCCATGTACCTGAACCAGTTCCTCATCCTGGCCGCAGTGATCTTCTGCCTCGGCGTCTACGGGGTGCTCGCCCGGAAGAACGCGGTGCTCGTCCTCATGTCGATCGAGCTGATGCTCAACGCGGTCAACATCAACCTGATCGCCTTCGGCGCGTTCCGCAACAACGTGATCGGCCAGGTGTTCGCGCTGTTCGTCATCACGATCGCCGCAGCCGAGGTCGGCGTGGGCCTCGCCATCGTCCTCCTGATCTTCCGCAACCGGGCCGACATCGACCTGGACCACATGGACCTGATGAAGGGCTAGCCGGCCACCACATGCTTCACAACGCGTGGCTCATCCCGCTCATCCCCGCGATCTCGTTCTTCCTGATCCTGTTCTTCGGCAAGCGGCTGCCGAAGAAGGGCTCCGAGATCGGCATCGGCGCGCTGGGCCTGGCGTTCGTCCTCGCCGTCGTCGCCGCCGCGCAGTGGATCGGCAAGGACGAGCCTCGGGAGGCCGTCCACGCCCACCACACCTGGTTCAACATGGGCGGGATCGACTTCGGGTTCGGGATCCATGTCGACGGCCTGACGGTGATGATGCTGGTCGTCGTCACCTTCATCTCGCTGATGGTGCACGTCTACTCGACCGGCTACATGCACGGCGACCGCCGGTTCACGTACTTCTTCGCCGCCCTCTCGCTGTTCACCTCGGCCATGCTGATGCTGGTCGTCGCCGACAACACCCTCCAGCTGATGATCGGGTGGGAGCTCGTCGGCCTGTGCTCGTTCATGCTGATCGGGCACTGGTGGGAGGAGGGCGTCAACTCCAGCGCCGCCATCAAGGCCTTCATCACCACCCGCACCGGCGACGTCGGCCTGATGCTGGGCATCATCACCCTGTTCTTCGCCGCGGGTCGCAACTTCGACATCGAGCATCTGAACCACGAGGCGCTCACCGGCGGGATCAGCCACCGGTTGCTGCTCGTCGGTGCCTGTCTGCTGTTTCTCGGCGTCATGGGCAAGAGCGCGCAGTTCCCGTTGCACGTGTGGCTGCCCGACGCCATGGCCGGCCCCACACCGGTCTCCGCCCTGATCCACGCCGCCACCATGGTCGTGGCCGGCGTCTACCTCGTCGCCCGCGTCTACGGCGTCTTCTACAGCGGCTTCTCGATCCACGCCGGCGGGGTCAACTTCGTCGCCATCATCGGTGCCATCACCGTGGTCATCGCCGCCGCGCTGGCGTTCGTGCAGGACGACGTGAAGAAGGTGCTGGCCTACTCCACGGTCAGCCAGCTCGGGTACATGATCATGGCCCTCGGGGTCGGCGC
>DATAQC010000030.1:0-13594 GCA_036264885.1 Acidimicrobiales bacterium
CCCCAGATGGGCCACGCCCACCACGTCGACGCCCCGGGTGGCCACCGCGGTGAGGAACGGGTCGCCACTGTCGATCAGGTCTCGGATCACCGACACCGCCACCGGCCCGAACCCCACCAACTCGGCCACTTCCCCGGACACGGGATAGCCACGCAGCAACGCCGCCAGGTCGACCCGCACGATGATCTTGGCCCGACCACCGCGCACGGCCTTGGCCGGCCCACCGCTCACCATCGCCTCGGCGCCCGGGGCGGACCCCGACGTCGTTGCCGGTTCCACGCTCGGGCCCGAGGCCGGCAAACCAGACGCGTCGGAGGTGGCGCCGGAGGCGGCTGTGTCAGGAGCGGCCCCGCCTGCGGTCCCCGGGCCATTGCCTTCCGGGGGCGCTGCCGATGTCGCCGCCGCTCCAGTGGTGGCGAAGCCGGCCCCCATCGACGCCCCGGCCAGGCGAGCCATCAGGGCCAGGGCGTCGGCGGCGTAGGCCTGGGTGGGTTCTCGCCGGCCCTGGGCTCGGGCGTGGGCGAAGAGCCGGTCACCCAGGGGATCGAGCACGGCCATGATCTGGGCGCCCACCTCGGGGTTGTCGACCACGTGGGCGTGCCAGGCACCTTCGGCGTCGGTGTAGGTGCGCAGGCCGCGACGGTCGTGGATGCGCCTGCGCCGGGCCTCGCCGTCGTGGATGGCCGCCGCCTTGGTGGCGGCACAGTCGTCTTGAAGCTCGTGCAGCGACGAGCGCCGGGCGGCGTCGACCAGGCGGGCCTCGCAGGTGGGATCGGCGCCGGCGGCATGTGTGATGGCCGACACCTGGGCGACCGACAGCTCACCGCGCCGGGCGGCGCCGGCGGTGGCCGGGAGGTCACCCAGGTGTCGGGCGCCGTCGAGGGCGGCGGCCGCGGCGCCGACAGTCGAGCCCGTCGTGCGGGCCAGGTGATGGGCCGCCGAGCGGTCGCCCTCGCGCCGCCACACCTCGGTGTCGGCCACCCGCACCGCGGCCAGGGCCTTGACCACCGCGGCCATCTTCTCGATGGCGGCGGCCTGGTCGAGCACCCGGGCGGCATCGCCGGCGCTGACCAACGACGCGTCGAATCCCGCCGCATAGCGACCCATCGACTCTCGAAGCTCCGCAAGCGCCACGCACATCGGACCACTGTCCCCCTACCAAAGGGCCTGACTGAGGGGGAAGTGGTAATCGAACTGGTGTTCGTATACTAACACGCCGGGTGTGACAGAGCACCGATGGCGGCTGCCCATCTGTCGTAGCATCGGTGTGCCACCGCTTGTTGGCGAGAGACGAATGACGGGGAGGACGGATATGAATCACGAGATGCGTTCGGGCGCGAGCGCGCCGCGACGGATGGCTCGGGCCCGACGAGGGTTCGTTGCCGCGGTGTGTGCAGCATCGGCGGCGGCGACGCTGGCCGTGACCGGCGTGCCGTCGGCAGGAGCCATCGTGCCGGGGCCGAACGGGCGGATCGCCTTCGAGTCGAGCCGCACCGGCAACACCGACATCTACACCATGGGCCCGGACGGGTCGACCCAGGTCAACCTCACCAACAACCCGGCCAACGACGTGTTCCCGGCGTGGTCACCGGACGGCTCCAAGATCACCTTCAGCAGCGACCGGGCCGACCCCGGCAACCTCGACATCTACGTGATGAACGCGGACGGGAGCAACGTCACCCGTCTCACCAACTCACCGGGCGAGGACCGGGGCACCAGCTGGACGAGCGACGGACAGACGATCGTGTTCCACAGCCAGCGCGACACCGCGGGCACGGGCCATGCCTTCGACATCTTCAAGATGAACGCCGACGGCAGCAACCCGACCAAGCTGTTCAGCAACGGGTCCGCCGCGTACGTGTGCGGTGACAGCACCAACGGCACCATCGTGTTCAACAGCTCGGCTGACCCGTTGGGCACCAATCCCGAAGGTGACTTCGAGATCTTCACGATGGACATGAACGGTGGCCATGTGTTCCAGGTCACCCACAACGCCGTGCTCGACAGCGGTCCCAAGTGGTCGCCCGACTGCACGCAGATCGTCTACAACTCCCTCGACTCGGGCGGCAGCCTCGACATCCACCGGATCAATGCCAACGGCACCGGTGACGTCGACCTGACCAACACGCCGGGTGTGTTCGACGCCTTCGGCGCCTGGTCGCCCAACGGGGCCAAGATCGTGTTCTCGAGCAACCGTGACGTCAACTTCGAGATCTACAGCATGAACGCAGTCGACGGCCACAACGTCAAGCGCCTGACCTTCACCGGCCTGGGCCAGGCAGACCTCCGCTCTGACTGGGGGACGAACACCACGACCCCCTCGCAGACGGCCCTGGTGTGCACCCCGCAGACGAACAAGAGCGGTGCACCCATCGTGGTCTGCACCGTGAGCGACACCGACGGGCTCCAGTCCGTCCAGGTCAGGAACACCGCGACAAACGAGGCCCAGACGCCTCAGACCTTCAGTTGCGCCAGCGGCCAGACCTCGACCCAGGTCAGGGTTCCGGCCAACACCAAGTTCAAGGTGACGGTGACCGACTGCGCGGGCAACTCGACCAAGTTCGTGCTCACCTCGGACGCCAGGGTCCGTATCACCCCCGGGAGCACAGTCTCCTAAACCGACACCCAGGCACCAGTCGGGGGGCGGGATGGTGCATGTGCACCATCCCGCTCCCGATCGGCCACCGGGACCTACCCGTAGCGGACGAGTCCTCGCGGTGAGGGGACGAAGCCGGCCGCTCGCAGCACCGGCGCCAGTGACTCGTCGAAGCGCTCGACCGACAGCCGCCGGACGCGCCCGCCGTTGACCAGCTCACCCAGGGCAGCCACCGCCTGGTGTTCCCAGGTGCCGTCGTAGGGGCGCAGGGCCACCAGGCCCCTGGCGCCTCGTTCCACGTAGAGGGCGGCTTCGGTGCCGACGTAGACGACGTAGGCGCCGGCTACCCGGCGAGGCCCGGCGACGGGCCAGGGCAAGGTGAGCCCGTAGACGTTGGCCGGATCGGTGGCGGCCAGCACGAGGGCGCCACCGTCGTCGCGCTCGCGGTTGGCTCGTAACCGGTCGACGGCGCCGGGCAGGGCGAACTGGGCACCGCCCATGCCGGCCACGAAGTAGCCGCGCCGCACCCGACCCGAGTCCTCCATGGCCCGCAGCACGCTGTAGACGGCGGCGAACCCGCCGGGGTGACCCTCGCCCCGCACCGCCTCGCGCATGAGCACGCCGTGGCGGTCGAGCAGGGCCGAGGCCAGGGCGTGGGCCCGCTGGGTGGGGCTCACTCCGGCGGTGGGCAGGTCGGCCTCGACCAGCGACCACCGCCCCTGGGCGCGCGGTGGGCCGAGCACGCTGAGCGAGCCCATGTGGGGCCGACCGACGCGGCGGTGCGAGCCCCGGCGCGATCGCCCGGACGCCCCCGCCAAGGCCCGTACCGGAGCGAACGAGTCGTTGGTGACCTCGCCCGCCCACACCAGGTCCCAGAGGGCGTCGAGAGATGCCTTGTCGTCGCCACCGCTCAGCTCGCGGAAAAAGCACGCGCCGCGACGATCGAGGATCTGGCGCAGGCGCTCGTGCTCGGTCGACTCGGGCGGCGAGGACGACGATCCGGCGAGGGGCCGCAGCAGCGGCGCTCGGTCGCGTAGAAAGACCATGACCTTGCCGTCGTCGGGCCCGAGGGGGCCGGCGCCCACCCACACGACCTCGCCGGCGGCGGTGAGCTCGTCGAGCAGGCGGGGGGTGTAGTCGGCCACGCGGGCGGCCAGCACGTCGCGCTCGAGCACCGAGGCGGGGATGGCCACGCCTTGGAGCTGGGCGACCACCTCGACGAGGCGGTCGAGGCCACGTGCGCCGCCGGAGACACCGGAGGCGCCGGCCTCGGCGCCCTGCCAGGCCGGGAGGAAGCGGGCCAGCACCCCGGTTTCGACCGGCTCCACCTCCTTGCGCAGCACCGCCAACGATCGCTGGCGCAACGAGCGCAACACGTCGGGATCGCACCACTCCCGCTCGCCGCCGCCATTCCGTTCGGCCACGGAGGCACCGCCAAGCTGGATGACCGAGGCGGCCGGGCGGAACTCGCCGCGCAGCAACAGGCCGGCATCGACCCGCCGACCGAGCAGGCCCTCGACGGCGCCGCCGGGCAGCCCGAATCGCCGGGCGGGCTCGTCGGTGACGAAGGGGCCGTGGGTGCGGGCCCAGCGCCCCAACAACGACCCGAGGGGGTCGTCGACGGGCTCGAGGAAGGCGTCGGGAAGGCCGGGGGGCGCCATCACGCCCAAGGCATCTCGATAGCGGCCGGCATCCTCGGCGGCGATGAGGCGGTCTTCGCCGCCGACGCGCACCTCGATGGCCCGGCGAGCGGACACCAGGGTGTCGGCGAAGTCGTCGACGGAACGGGCCGACAGCTCCTCGCGGGTGAGGTCTCCCAGGCGGCGGAGCAGGTCGTGGGCCTCGTCGGCATCACGGGCCCAGCGGCGTTCGTCGAGCGACTGGAGGTTGGCCTCCAGGGCGTCGAGGGCATCGGGATGGATGAGCTCGCGCAGCTCGTCGGCGCCCAGCAGCTCGGCCAGCATCTCCCGGTCGAGGGTGAGGGCCTGGGCCCGGCGCTCGGCCAGGGGCGAGTCGCCCTCGTAGAGGAAGTTGGCCACGTAGGCGAAGGCGAGGGATGACGCGAACGGCGACGGCCGGGGAGTGTCGACGGAGACCACCCGCACGGTGCGGTCTCGGATCGAACCCATGAGCTCGATCAGGGCGGGCAGGTCGAACACGTCGCGCAGGCACTCGCGGTAGGTCTCCAGCAGGATCGGGAACGAGCCGTGCTTCGAAGCCACCGCCAGCAGGTCGGCCGCCCGCTGGCGCTGTTGCCACAACGGCGTACGTGAGCCGGGCCGGCGTCGGGGCAGGAGCAGGGCGCGGGCGGCGTTCTCGCGAAAACGGGAGGCGAACAGGGCGCTGTTGGCCAGGTCGGCCACCACCAGCTCCTCGACCTCCTCGGGCTCCAGGAGGATCGACTCCACCGCCGGCGACTCGTCGGCCTCGGGCAGGCGGACGACGATGCCCTCGTCGCTCCACATGGTCTGCACCTCGACGCCCAGGCGCTGGCGGACCTTGGCCTCGATGGCGATGGCCCAGGGGGCGTGGACCCGCCCACCCAGGGGAGACAGGATGCAGATGCGCCAGTCGCCCAGCTCGTCGCGGAAGCGTTCGACCACGAGCTGGCGATCGGTGGGCAGCACGCCGGTGGCCGAGCGCTCCTCGGCCAGGTAGGCCCGGAGGTTGCTCAGGGCCAGGGGGTCGAGGGAGCAGTCCTCGGCCAGGCGCTCGTCGGACCAGCCCTCGACCTCACCCAGGAAGGCGCCGATGGCCCGTCCGAGCTCGGCGGGACGCCCGACGCCGTCGCCGTGCCAGAACGGCATCTTGCCCGGCTCGCCGGGCGCCGGGGTGACGAGCACCCGGTCACGGGTGATCTCCTGGATTCGCCAGGTCGACGCCCCGAGCACGAAGGTCTCGCCCACCCGGCTCTCGTAGACCATTTCCTCGTCGAGCTCTCCGACGCGGTGGCCGCCGCCGGTGCCCTCGGGCCCGGGGGTGAAGACCCCGAACAGGCCCCGGTCGGGGATGGTGCCCCCGCTGGTGACGGCCAGCATGCGGGCCCCGGCCCGGGCCCGCAGGGTGCCCTCCACCCGGTCCCAGGTGATGCGGGGCCGCAGCTCGGCGAACTCGTCGGACGGGTAGCGCCCGGCCAACATGTCGAGGACGTTGTCGAGCACTGCCGGCGTGCAATCGGCGAAGGGGTAGGCGCCGTTGACCACGTCGGCCACCTCGTCGACGGTGAGCTCTTCGACCGCGCACATGGCCACGATCTGCTGGGCGAGGACGTCGAGAGGGTTGCGGGGCACCGCCGTCGCCTCGATCTGCGCCGACTTCATGCGCATGGCCACCACCGCCGCTTCCACCAGGTCGCCGCGGAACTTGGGGAAGATGCGCCCACGGGAAGGCTCGCCCACCTGGTGGCCGGCCCGGCCGATGCGCTGCAGCCCGCTGGCCACCGACGAGGGCGACTCGACCTGCACCACCAGGTCGATGGCACCCATGTCGATCCCGAGCTCGAGGCTGCTGGTGGCGACCAGGGCAGGGAGGCGCCCGGCCTTGAGGGCGTCTTCGATCTCCAGGCGCTGCTCGCGGGCCACCGACCCGTGGTGGGCCCGCACCAGGTCGCGGCCGGCCAGGTCGTTGAGGCGAGCGGCCAGGCGCTCGGACAGCCGGCGGGAGTTCACGAAGATCAGCGTCGAGCGGTGGGACTCGATGAGATCCAGGAGCACGGGATGGATGGCGGGCCAGATGGAGTGGCGGGCCTCGGGGTCGCCCGCCGCCGGGCCGGAAAGGATCTCCCCTTCTTCGATGGGTTTGCCCATCTCGGCCATGTCCTCGACGGGCACGATGACCTGCAGCTCGAGACGCTTCTGCACGCCGGCGTCGACCACGGTGACCGGTCGGGTCCGCCACTCGTCGGTGCCGGCCCGCTCCCGCCCGCCGAGGAAGCGGGCGATCTCGTCGAGCGGTCGCTGGGTGGCCGACAGTCCGATGCGCTGCGGGCCAGTGGGGCCGGGCGCCCCTGAGGCGGTGGCCAGGCGTTCCAGCCGCTCCAGGGACAGGGCCAGGTGGGCGCCCCTCTTGGTGCCGGCCACGGAGTGGATCTCGTCGACGATGACGTGGGTGACCGACGCCAGCACCTCGCGGGCCGCCGAGGTGAGCATGAGGTAGAGCGATTCGGGGGTGGTGATGAGGATGTCGGGCGGATGGCGGGCGATGTCACGGCGGTCGGCCTGCGAGGTGTCGCCCGTGCGGGTGGCCACCGAGATGGCCGGTGGCGCCAGTCCCCGCCGGCCCGCCTCCACCGCGATTCCGGCCAGAGGCGCCCGCAGGTTGCGCTCGACGTCATAGGTGAGGGCCTTGAGGGGTGAGATGTACAGCACCCGGCAGCGCTTTCTCGGATCATCCGGAGGCGGTTCCGCCGCCAGCCGGTCGAGGCACCACAAGAAGGCGGCCAGGGTCTTTCCTGACCCGGTGGGGGCGAGGATCAGGGTGTGCTCACCCCGGCTGATGGCCTGCCAGCCCTGGTCCTGGGCGGCGGTTGGCGCGGCAAAGGCGGCCTCGAACCAGGCGCGGGTGGCCGCCGAGAAGCGGTCGAGCGACGAGGGGGCCATACGTCCAGGGTAGGACCGGCCTGGGACATCGGACACGGGACATGGCAGTAGCGTCTCGGGATGGACCACGTGCAGTGGGACAACCGGCCGCGCCTGCGCCGGCCCGTCCTCATCGTCGCCTTCGAGGGCTGGAACGACGCCGCCGACGCAGCTTCCGACGCCGCCCGCTACCTGCAGGCACGGTGGGCAGCGCGACGGTTCGCCACCATCGACCCCGAGGAGTTCTACGACTTCTCGTCCACCCGGCCCGAAGTCAGGCTGGGCGACGGCCTGCGTCGCGAGATCGTGTGGCCCACGACCGAGTTCTCGGCTGCATCGTTGCCCGACACGCCCCACGACGTGGTCGTGCTCGTGGGCAGCGAGCCTCAGCTGCGCTGGCGGACGTTCTGCGCCCAGGTCGTGGCGGTGGCCATTGAGCTGCGGGCCGAGATGGTGATCACCCTCGGGGCCCTGTTGGCCGACGTGGCCCACACCCGTCCGGTGCGGGTCACGGGGACGGCGGCCGACGCCGAGCTGGTAGCGAGCCTGGGTCTGGAACGCTCCACCTACGAAGGGCCCACCGGCATCCTCGGCGCCCTGCAGGACGCCTTTCGGGCTGCCGAGCTGCAGTCGGCGTCGCTGTGGGCGGCGGTGCCCCACTACGTGGCGGCCACGCCCTCGCCCAAGGCCACTCTGGCTCTGGTGCAGCGCACCGCCGGGCTCCTGTCCACGCGCGTGATCACCGCCGACCTGGAGCAGCGGGCCGTCGACTACGAGCGCCAGGTCACCGAGGTGGTGGCCACCGACGACGACGTGTCGGCCTACGTGCGGCGGCTGGAAGAGACGGCCGACGCCCCCGGAGACGACCCCATGCAGCTCCAGTCCGGTGAGTTCCTGGCCGCCGAGCTGGAGAAGTTCCTGCGCGAGCAGCGCGGCGAGTAGGGCCCCAACGGTGGCCCGCCTGGTGCCCAGCTGCGTGTGGCGAGCCACTCCCGAGGTGGTGACGGCCCTGGACGGCCGCTTCGGCCCCCCGATCGACGCCTATGTCAACGGCGCCCAGGTCTGGCTGCGCGACGGTCCCGCCGGCGCCACCATCGAGTGGCGGTTGCACCCGGTGGCCGGCTACCGCCGTCCGCCCGGCGTGGGCACCTACGAGGTGTTCGAAGCCGTCGCCGACGCCCTGGCCCAGGCGGGGCCGCCCCCCGCCCCCCTCGACCGGCTCTGGGACGGATTGGAGGCGTTCCCCGCCTACGGCGACGAGGTCGAGCCCGTGCCGCTGGCCGCCGCCTGCACCCAGGAGCTGGGCCGGGCCCCCGACCTGTCGGGACTGGTCGACCACGAGGCCATCGCCACCCAGTGGGAGTCGACCCAGGGGTCGACGTCGATCGTGGCCGCCCTGTTCACCCAGTTGCAGCCGTCCGACCCCGATGCGACGGAGCCGTTGCAGTAAAGTTGGAGGCTGTGCCGAGGGTCCGGGGCCCACGTGTCCCCCTGAGGGGGGTCCCGGTTCATGCCCACGCCGGGGACGAGGAGACCAACTGCTGGC
Organism: Acidimicrobiales bacterium; assembly: GCA_036264885.1. Taxonomy (GTDB): domain Bacteria; phylum Actinomycetota; class Acidimicrobiia; order Acidimicrobiales; family AC-14; genus DATAQC01. The sequence continues at coordinate 8,720 of DATAQC010000030.1, forward strand.
GCTCCTAGCATTTCTCGTCGGCGCCATGCCCATCGCCTTGACGGCCACCACGGCCACCACCTCCCAGCCCCGACCCCCGGCCGTCCTCGTGCTCGTGCCCGACCTGCGGTGGGCCGGCGCCCCGGGCCTGCTCGACGGCTGGGCCCGCGCCAGCCTGTCGGTGCGCACCGACCGGCAGCGCGGCGACGCCGCCGACGGCTACCTCACGGTGGGCAAGGGCGCCCGCGCCGCCGCCCCCATACCTGCGCTCGGCGTGGGGCCGGTCGAGCCCACCGGCGACGGCGGCCTGCGACTGGCCGACTGGGGCCGCCTGCAGGCCCAGGACACCACCACCAACTACGCCGGCGCCTTGGGTGCGCTGGGCCAGGCCATGACCGCCGCCGGCCGCCATTGGACGCTGGTGACGTCGGGCCCGTCCACCTGGGCGGCCGCCGCCGCCGTCGCCGACCGTCACGGCATCGTTGCTCACGGCGACGACGGGGGGGCGTCGGGCGTGAGCCGGGCGCTGTCCGGAGGTGCCGATGCCGTGGTGGCGGCGGTGCCGGCGGCCGAGGTCCCGGCGGTGGCCGGTGCCGCGAGCTCGACGTGCGTTGTCCTGGCCAGCGTCTCGTCCCCCGATTCCGACCGCCACCTGGGCGTGCTGGCGACGTCTCCGGCGTGCGGGCTGGGCCACGCTGGGTTGTCGTCGCCGTCGACCCATCAGGCCCACCTCGCCACCATCGACGACGTGGCCCCCACCTTCTTGTCCGTGGTCGGCGTGCCCCGCCCGACGGACATGGCCGGGTCGGTGGTGCGTCCTTCGGGTCCCGTCTCGGTGAGCAACCTCATCGAGCGCGACCGTCGTTCGTTCACCGCCGACGGGATGCGCCCGCCCTTGGTGTGGCTGTTCGTCGTCCTCAGCGCCGTGGGTGCGGCGATCGCCGTCCTGTGGAGGCGGGCCCGTCCGGCAGTGGCCTGGGTGCTGCTGGCCATTCCCCCGGCCAGCTTCCTGGTCATGGTCGTCCCATGGTGGCGCTGGGGAGGCGGGGCTGTGGTGGTGGTCGGTGCCGCCATCGTCGGGATCCTGGCCGCTGGCGCCGCCGTCGTCGGTCGTCGCCACGTCCGCCTCGGTGTCGCCGCCCTCGGCGCCTTGACCGCGGCCGTCGTGGGCATCGACGCCATCTTCGGGGGCAGGCTGGAGATCGACGCTCCCTTCGGCAACTCGCCGGTCACTGCCGGGCGCTTCTACGGCGTCGGCAACATCGGGTCCGGTTTCCTCATGGCCGGCCTCATCGTGGCCGTCGGCCTCGCCCTCGACCACTGGGGGAGGCGGGCGTTGGCGCCCGGTGTCGCCTTCCTGGGCGCGGGGGTCGTGGTGGGGGGCGCCCCGTGGTTCGGCGCCGACGTGGGTGGCGTCCTGGCTGCCGTTCCCGCCTACGGCACCCTCGTCGTAGCCCGGCGCCGGCCGTCGCTGCGCACGGTGGGTGTGGTGATCGCCGCCACCGTCGTCATCCTGGGCCTGTTCGTCGCCGCCGACCTGGCTCGCCCGGCATCCGCTCGGAGCCACCTGGGGCGGGTTATCGCCGACGGGAGCCTGAAGGACGAGATCACTCGCAAGGGGAGCCGGGCCCTGGAGACGGTGGCGACCCCGTTGAGCCTGGTCGTCGTCATCGGGATCGCCGCCGTCGCCGCCGTCCGTCCCCGGCTCGCAGGGCGGCCCGGTCTGGTGGCCATGACCTCGGGCCTGGTGGTGGCCGCTGTCCTCGGGTCGGTGGTCAACGACTCGGGGCTCATCGTGGGTGCGGCGGTGACTGCCGTTGCCTGGCCGGCGCTGGTGGCCGTCGCCGGCACCGACGGAGGGACGCAGCCGTGACCTCGCCGGGCTTGGCGGTGGTGGCTGGGCGTGTCGCCGGGCGCCCGGCGTCATCTTGAGGCGGCGCTCGTCACGACCTCTTGAACGCCTTGCGCCAGCGTGACCGCACCGGTTGACGACCGTCGCCGGCCGTCTCGTCCGACGGCGAGATGTCCTCGTCGGGCTCCCCCTCGGGCTCGTTCTCGAGCCCGGACAGATCGAGTGGTGGCAGCTCCGCCTCGGCGTCGGGTTCCTCCTCGGCTACAGACCAGGATCCGACGTCGGTGTCGGGTCCGGAGACCGAATCGGTTCCGGTGTCCGCGTCGGGCTCGGTGTGGGCGTCGATCTCGCTGATCGAGTCGATCGGGGCCTCGTCGATCTGGGCCTCGTCGATCTGGGCCCCGTCGTCGGGGATGGCGATGATGGGGACGGGGCCGGTGCGTCCCACGAGGGTCTCGACCCACCCCGTGCCGGCCTCAGGGCCGTCTTCGCCGCCCTCCCCAGCGGGGGACGGAAGGGGTACCTCGACCGGTTCGGGGCCCGCAGCGGGCTCCGGCTCGGCCTCCAGCTGCCTGCCCTCGGGCTCAGCTCCATCGACGGTCACCTCGACTGTCGGTGGCGCGGCGGCATCGACGGCCGGCGGCGGCTCTTCGACCGGCTCGGGGAGAGGCTCGACCAGGTCGCTGTACACCCGAACCCAGCGGATCCGGCCGTTCTCCACGCCGACGATGAAGATGCCCGCCGCTTCGGCGCTGTCGCCGGCACCGTGGAGCTCGACCCAGACGGTGTTGCCGGTGGTGGATGCCCGCAGGACCGTCAGGCGGAACCCGGGCTCGGCCTCGAAGATGGCCTTCCAATTGCTGACGAGCTGACCGGGACCGCGGAAGTTGCGGCCCGGATGGAGAGGCTGGAAGCTCTCGAAGTCCGGGTGGACGGTGGCGTAGATGGTGTCGGCGTCGTGATGGTTGGCGGCGTCGAGGAACCGGCTGACCACGGCCATGGGGTCACTGGGCCCGAGCCTCCTCCGCTTGGCCACACGCAACGGGAACCTCCTGTGGACCTCGACGTCTACTGGGCGAAACTAGTCCGTGGGCCGACCACCGCTGTGCCCGGGCGTCCCGGGCTCCCCGTCAGCGGCCGGGTTCGGCTTTCCGCCATGGTGGCCGTCTCGGCGTGTCGAAGACGACGTCGAAGGGCTCGCCTCGTATGGCGCGGAACGCGTGGTCTTCCCAGCGCCCCGCACCTGCCAACGGGGAGGGCAGGGCGTCCTGGGCGAACCAACCCACGTCCCGACATTCCAGGGGATGGCCGGCCAGAGCCCCGCCCAGCAGACGACAATGGAAGACCAACGAGTAGAGGGGGACCTGGGTGAAGCCCAGCCGCAGGCCGTCGAGGACGGCGACGAGGTGGGTGGGCTCGACCTCCATCCCCGTCTCTTCGAGCACCTCCTTGACCGCCACCTCCGAGGCCGAGTACCCGATGTCGGCCCACCCCGTGGGGTAGAGCCAGGCGCCGGAGTCCGATCGCTGCACGAGCAGGATCTCGTGGCGGTCGTTGCCCACGATGGCGCCCACCGCCACCTTCGGCGTCACGTAGCCGGCGACGCCCTCACCCACCCCTCTCAGCCACTCGTGCACCAGGACCGCCGCCTCGGGGGCCAGTCCGGCGGCGACCTGCATGTCGGCGGCCACCCGGAGAACCTCCTCGAAGCGCTCCCGTTCGTAGAGGTTGTCGGTGAAGCCCAGCCCCGTGCGGGCGATGCCCGCCAGCGCCTCACTCCACCGCACGACGTCGTGGACGCCGGCCCCAGGGTCGGGAGGGCGTGCACTCATCTGATCGGCGGATGGGCCCGGGCAGACCCGGTCGGCCGGCTGGCCCCGGGCCACGACGACGTAGCGCGTGGAAGGTCGCGGGCTGCGACAATGGAGCGATGTCCGTGCGCGTCGACTGCCGTCACTACAGCAGCCGCAGCCTGCCGACGGGAGACCGTATCGAGCGATGTCGACTCGACGCGGCCACGTCCATGCCGTTCGCGTGCCCCGACGACTGCCTGTTCTACGAGGCCCGCCCCCTCGACGACACGGGGTGGAAGCGGCCACGCGGCGACCAGCGCTGAAGCCGCTCGCCCCTCAGGGCGCGGTGGTGGGCGCATCGGGATCGGGGGCGAGGAGCTCGTTCAGGCGGGAGAAGAAGGCGGAACGGGCGAGCACGGTGGAGCAACCGGCGGCTCTGGCCGATTCCATGAGCTGGCGTTCGGTGTGGTTGGCGAAGCCGATCACCCGGCCCTCCAGGGCGGGGAGCACGTCGAGCACACCGGCACGGGTGAGGTCGACCACGACCAGGTCGGCCCCGGCGGCGGCGGCGGCCAGGTCGGAGAGGTCGGCCACGAACGAGATCGCCGTCGACGCCGCCGAGACGCGGGACCGGTCCATGAGGTCGGGCACGTAGGCAACGATGGCGCTCATGGCTGGCGCTGCTCCGTGAGCGGGCCGGCCGGGTCGAGCAGCCCTCGGGGCGCAGTGGCATGGCGGCGGCGGTGCGTCCACGCTTTGGCCACCCCCCATGCCAGCCCGGGGTCGGCCAGTTCCGGGGCCACGTCGGCGAAGGTGGCGGGTGCCAGGTCGTAGACGTCGTCGGGGAACAGGCGAATCTGGGCCTCGTCGCGGGCGACCGGCGTGACGCCGGCGGCGGCGAGGACCTCGGTGGGGTAGCTCACGGCGGCGCGCAGAAGAGCCAGCGGCGTCGTCGGCTGCTCGTCGATGTCGGCTTCGAGCAGGGCGCGCACCCGGGGCCCGATCTCGGCCCGGGCCCGGTGGCCGGCGGCGGTCGCCGCTTCGGACACCCACTCCGGCTCGACGGCGCCGCCGTCCGGGTCGCCGAGGCGCCTGGCCACCGAGCGCTCGACCCAGCCGGGGAGGGCGCCTTCGACGGCGTCGGCCAGCGCCGTAGCATGCTCACGCATCCCGTCATCCTGCGCCACCGCAGGTGACTCTCCCATCTCCACATGGTGGCTCATACGAGGGAGAACGACCAATGACCAGACC
>DATAQC010000083.1:0-11883 GCA_036264885.1 Acidimicrobiales bacterium
ACCTACGTGGCCAACGGGTTCGTCAGCCACAACACCATCGGTCTCATGATGGACTGCGACACCACCGGCATCGAACCCGACCTGGGCCTGTGCAAGACCAAGAAGCTGGTGGGTGGCGGGACGATGTCGATCGTCAACCAGACGGTGCCCCGGGCGCTGAAGCGGCTGGGTTACTCGCCCACCCAGGTCGCCGAGATCATCTCCTACATCGACGAGCACAAGTCGATCGTCGGTGCCCCTCACCTGAGCCGCGACCACCTCCACGTGTTCGCCTGCTCCATGGGTGACAACGTCATCCACTACAGCGGCCACGTGCGGATGATGGGGGCCGCCCAGCCCTGGATCTCGGGCGCCATCTCGAAGACCGTGAATGTTCCCGAGGACGCCACCGTCGAAGACGTGGAGCAGCTCCACATCGACGCCTGGCGGCTGGGTCTCAAGGCGATCGCCATCTACCGCGACAATTGCAAGGTGGCCCAGCCCCTGTCCGCCACCAAGAAGACCACGCCGGCCACCGCCAGCGTGGCGGTGGCCTCGGCCCTGGCCGCACCGGTGGAGCGCCTGGTCGACACCGTCGTGGTCCGCGAGCCGGTGCGGGCCAAGCTACCCCGCCGGCGTAACTCCAAGACCATGTCGTTCCGGGTCGCCGACTGCCACGGCTACGTCATCGTCGGCGAGTACGACGACGGGCGCCCCGGTGAGATCTTCCTGAAGGTGGCCAAGCAGGGTTCGACCCTCGCCGGCATCATGGACGCCTTCGCCATCTCGGTGAGCCATGGCCTCCAGTACGGCGTGCCTCTCAGGGCTTTCGTCGACATGTACACCAACATGCGCTTCGAGCCCGCGGGCATGACCGACGACCCCGACATCCGCTTCGCCAGCTCGCTGGTCGACTACATCTTCCGGCGCATGGCGGTGGAGTACCTGCCCTTCGAGGACCGGGCCGAGCTGGGAATCCTCACCGTCGGGGAGCGCAGCCAGCCCACCCTCCCCGGGGTGGAGGAGACCACCACCTTGACCTCGACGGGCTCAGACGTCGTCCCCGACCCGGCCCCGATGGCGGCGCCAACCGCCGCCCCAACCGCCGCCCCGACGGCAGCAATCGAGCCCGTGGTCCAAGCGGCGGCGTCCGACGCGCCCTACTGCTACCAGTGCGGCATGGTGATGCAACGGGCAGGGGCCTGCTTCGTGTGCTCCAGCTGCGGCACCACCAGCGGCTGCTCGTAACCGTTCAGATGTTGGACTCGTCGGCGGGCACGCCGACGGGTCCAGGGGCCCCGCCGGTGTCGGCGTCGCCGTCATCGGGGCGCGGCGGCGCCGCGTCACCGTGGGCGTCGAGGGTGAACGACGTCATCGACAGCGAACCGTAGGCGTACCCGTCGACCATCACCTCGGCCGGCCGTCCCGAGGCTCCGGCCAGGCCGGCCAGGTAGAGGAGCGGGATGAAGTGGTCGGGCGTGGGCACGGCCCGGTCGTAGTCGCCATGGGCCTGGAGGCCGGTGGCGTCACCCGGGCTCGACGTCATCACCGATCGGGCCTGCTCGTCGAAGCGCTGGGCCCAGTTCTCGCCGGAATCCGGGGAGGCCCAGTTCATCTGCCCCAGGTTGTGCACGACATTGCCGGAACCGACGATGACCACGCCCGTCTCGCGCAACGGAGCCAGGCGGGCGCCCAGGTCGAGGTGGTAGTCGAGCGGCTTTGAGGCGTTGATCGACAGCTGCACCACGGGTATGTCGGCGTCGGGGAAGGCATGCACCAGCACCGACCAGGTGCCGTGGTCGATGCCCCAGCTGTCGTGGTCGAGGCCGACCCAGGTCGGCTTGACCAGATCGGCCACCTCCTCGGCCAGGGCGGGGTTGCCGGGCGCCGGGTACTCGACGGCGAACAGCTCCTCGGGGAAGCCGTAGAAGTCGTGGATCGTGTGGGGGGAGGCCATGGCGGTGACGGCGCTGGCATTGATGTACCAGTGAGCCGAGATGACGAGCAGGGCCCGGGGCTTGGCGATGCCCGCGCCGAAGGCCCGCCACGCCTCGGTGTAGCGATTGTGCTCGAGGGCGTTCATGGGGCTGCCATGCCCGACGAACAGCGCTGGTGCCGGGTTGCCCATCCCCTCATGTTGGCCCAGTCCGCCTCCTTACGCCGACCGCAAGATCGAGCACTGCGACTACGATTGGTGAAAGCGACAAGGAGAGCGGCCATGAGGTGGAAGCGGGGCATACCGGCGGTTGTGGTGGCAACGGCGAGCCTGTTGGGATTCGGCGGTCTGCAGCCGCTCGTGGCCGCCTCAGCGGCGGCGACAACCCACGACGTGTCCATCTCCAACTTCGCCTTCGTGCCCGGCTCGGTGACTGCCGCACCGGGCGACAGTGTCCGCTGGACCAACCAGGACGGGACCCAGCACACGGTGACCGCTGACGACGGTTCGTTCGACTCCGGCATCCTGGCCAACGGGAAGGTCTTCACGAGGGCCTTCTCGGGCACCGGGACCTTCGCGTACCACTGCAGCATCCATCCCGACATGACAGGCACGATCGTGGTGGGAGGCGGAGGTGGCGGCACGTCGACGCTGGCGGTCAAAGACGCCAAGGTCACCGAGGGCGCGGCAGGGACGACCAAGTCCATGGTGTTCACCGTCACCCGCTCGGGCAGCACCGCCGGCACTTCGACGGTGAAGTACTCCACCGCCAATGGCACGGCCATCGCCGGAAGCGACTACACCGCCGTCTCCAACAAGACCCTTACCTTCGCCGCCGGCGTGACCACCATGAAGGCGAAGGTGAAGCTGATCGGCGACAACGTCCGCGAGCCCGACGAGACGTTCTCCCTCAACCTTTCGGCACCCGTGGGCGCCACCATCTCCGACGGCATGGCCATCGGCACCATCGTCAACGACGACTGATCCCCCGACTACCGCGACCCTCGGCAGAGATCGCGGTGGCGTCGCGGCAATGACGCCGGAGGCTGGGGCCATCGACGCCGTCATCCCCGCCCGTAACGAGGTGGCCACGGTGGGGGCGGTGGTCGCGGCATGCCTCAGCTGTGCGTCGACCCGGCGGGTGATCGTCGTCGACGACGGCTCGACCGACGGCACCGGCGATGCCGCCGCCGCCGCCGGAGCCATGGTCGTGCGCCGCCCGGCAGGGGCGGGCGGCTCCAAGGCCCACGCCCTCGAGGCGGGCGTGGCCGCCAGCGACGCCGACGCCTTCTTGTTCTGCGACGCCGATCTGGTCGGCATCACCGCCGCCCACCTCGAAGGCGTCTGCCGGCCCTGGCTGGAGGGACGGGCGGCCATGGTCGTCGGCTGGTTCGACTACGGGCTGTGGAACCCCGTCGTGGCGCGCCTGGCCCCGACCACCGGTGAGCGCCTGGTACCTCGCTGGGTCTGGGAGTCGGTGGCGCCCGACAAGCGCAGCGGCTACTCGATCGAGATCATGATCAATGAGGTCATCGCCGAGGGGCGCCTTCCCACCACCGCCCGGATCCTGGCCGGCGTGACCCATCGCACCAAGCGAGCCAAGTACGGCCGCCGGTCCGGGCGCCGGGAGACCTGGCGCATGTTCTGGCACCTGATCGGCCTGCCGGCCCTCGGGGTGGTGCGCTGGCGCACCTGGTGGTTCTACGTCCGCCAGCTGACCGTGGAGCGCTGACGCCGCCTCACTCCGGGTCGGTCCTGCGGGCCACCACGGTCACCAGCGGGGGGAGCACGACAGGGTCGTCGCCGGGGTCGACACCGGTGAGCAATGTGAGGTAGTCCCGCACCGCCCCCGGTCCGGCGTCGGCCTGGGACTCGGCCCAGGCGTCGACCACGGTGAGGCCGGCGTCACGGACGAGGGCGGGCAGCCGGGCGCCGATGTCGGGATGCCGGGCGTCGGGCATCGACAGGGGCCGGCCGTCGACTCGCCCCGCCGAGGTCAGCGGCTCCTGGGCCACGACCCATCCCAGCGGTCTCACCGCCTGGCCCATCCGGCGCAGGACGACGATGGGGTCGACCACGTGCATGAGCAGGAACCGGCAGAAGGCCAGGTCGACGGGTTCGGGGAGCAGCAGCTCCTCGCCCTGCTGGGTGATGGCCACCACCTGGCTGTGGGCGGCGGCTGCCTGGGCCACGTGATCGCGGGCCCGGGGGTCGCTGTCGACGGCGTACACCCGCCCGTCGCGGCCCACCACCTCGGCCAGGGCCACGCTCACGTCGCCGCCACCGGCGCCCACGTCGACACAGCGCCAGCCCTCCCGCAACCCCAGGCGGTCGAGGGCGGTGTTGAGGGGCCGCCGGTACACGTCGTTGCGCAAGCCGAGCTCGATCACGCCAGCGACGATAGGGTCCAGAAGATAACCACCTGCGCATTGTGTAAGCCATTTACCAGCGGGTGCACATCATCGAATGCGCAGGTAGTTATCTTTCTGACCTTTAGGCGCACCTACCATCGGCCGGGCATGACCCGCCGCCCGTGCTCGAACGGCGCCGTGGTGAGCGACTCAGTCGGGGTTGACGGCCAGACGTTCGCCCGTCCGGAGCACGGCGCCGCCGTGAGCGGCCACCAGCCGGTCGACCAGAGGCCGGGGGTCGCTCCCCGGCCGGATGCGCGAGGCGATGCTCCAGAAGGTGTCGCCGGGCGCCACCTGCACGGTGACCGGCGCGGCGTGGGACACCCGGGCTTGTGCCCCGATGATGCCGACGGACCTGCCGAGGGCTCTCAGCCCCGTCCACCCCAGCAGGACCGCCCCGACGACGACCACGACCGCCACCGCCCGGCGCAGGCGATAGACGGTGGGCTCCACCCGGCAGACCGGCAGTGACGGGACCGGCGCCAGATGGCGGATACGCACGACGTCGAGCCGGCGGGTGCGGATGTCGGTGGTGACGGCGGCCACGATGTCTCCTCTACTGGTGGGGCAAGGCCTGGTGCGTGGGAACGAGTGTTCCCGAACAGAGTCAACCACGAACGGGTGTTCCCGTCAAGAAATTGTCGAACGGGTGTTTGCTCTGGGAACCGACCGATGGTACGCTGCGGCGAACGCCTGTTCGGGACGGACCGGACGGCACGAGCGAGGTGACCATGGTTGAGGTACAGCTGACCGGACGGCAGCGGGAGATCCTCGAAGTCATCGAGGCCCACATGCGGGCCCGGGGCTACCCGCCGTCGGTGCGCGAGATCGGCGAGGCGGTGGGGCTCACGTCCACGTCCACCGTGCACGCCCACCTGGCCAGCCTGCAACGGATGGGCTACCTGCACCGTGACCCATCCAAGCCCAGGGCCATCGAGGTTCGCTTCGACCCCGGATCGGGCGCGGCCGTGGAGCGCCGGCCCGCCCGCCACGTGCCCCTCGTGGGCGACGTGGCCGCCGGCACTGACGTCCTGGCCCAGGAGAACGTGGAAGAGCTGTTGCCCATGCCCGCCGACTTCTGCGGCGATGGCCAGCTGTTCATGCTGCGGGTCCGGGGCGACTCCATGATCGACGCCGGCATCCTCGACGGCGACTACGCCGTGGTCCGCCAGGAGACCGAGCCCCACAAGGGCGACATCGTGGTGGCCGGCATCCCCGGCGACGAGGCGACGGTGAAGACCTGGACGCGCCGGGGCGCCAAGGTGACCCTGCTGCCCGCCAACGCGTCCTTCTCCCCCATCGAGCTCGACGCCTCCGACGTCACCGTCTACGGCAAGGTCGTCACCATCGTCCGCCGGCTCTGATCTGCGGGCCGGCCTCTCTTGTGACCCCGGCGCCGTTGTTACCGGGCGCCCCCCGTCAACAGGGCGGCCAGCACCCGGTGCACGGTGTCCAGCTCCCCCCGCTCGACCCGCTCGCCGGCGCTGTGAGCCACGTTCGGATCCCCTGGGCCGAAGTTGGTGGCTGGCACCCCCCTGGCTGCAAAGCGGGCCACGTCGGTCCAGCCCAGCTTGGCCCCCGGCGGGACAGCGACGGCGTCGGCCAGAGCGGTGAGCAGCCCGTGGCCGAGGGCGGGAGGGGCCGAGGGGGCCATGTCCACCACTGCGAACCCGTCGACATCGCCCACCATCGAGGCCACGAACGCCTCGGCCTCCGCCGGGGTGCGGTCGGGGGCGAATCGGTGGTTCAGGGTGAGCACGGCTCGGTCGGGGACCACGTTGGCCGCCACCCCCCCGCTCACCACCACCGCCTGGAGGGCCTCGCGGAACTCACAGCCGTCGATGGTGACCCGCCTGCCCGGCCAGGCGTCGAGGGCGGCCAGCACCGGCGCCAGGCGATGGACGGCGTTGCGCCCCAGCCAGGGCCGGGCGGAATGGGCCCGCTCGCCGTGGAGGGTGACCTCGATGCGCATGGTTCCCTGGCACCCGGCCTCGATCCGGGCGCCCGTGGGCTCGGCCAGGACGGCGGCATCACCCACCATCAGGTCAGGACGTTCGGCGAACAGGCGCTCCAACCCGTTGTACCGGGAGTCGACCTCCTCGCACTCGTAGAACACGTAGGTGACGTCCACCGCAGGCTCGGCCACGGTACGCGCCAGTTCGGTCAGCACCGCCACGCCCGCCTTCATGTCGGCCGATCCCAGGCCCCAGCACACGTCACCCTCCAGCCGGGCCGTCTCATTGCCGTTGGGGGGGACAGTGTCGGTGTGGCCGGCCAGCACCAGGCGCTGCCGGCGACCGAGCTGGGTGCGGGCCACCAGGGTCTCGCCCAGGCGCGTCAGCTCCAACCACGGGACGGGAGCCAACAGCGATTGCAGGTGGTCGGTGACGTCGCGCTCGTAGTGGCTCACCGACGGGATGTCGACCAGGGCGGCGGTGAAGGCCAGCAGGTCGGTCACCCGGGGACCGCGTGCTCGCGCAGCACCGCTTCGAGCTGTGACTTGTCGTGCCGGTCGCCCTCGGTCAGGCGCTTGATCACCAGGGCGCAGGGCAGGCCGAACTCGCCGCCGGCGAAGGCGCGCGGGCGGGTGGCGGTGACGGCCACGCACCAGGGCGGGATCACGCCTCGTCCCAGTTCGGCGCCCGTCTCGGCGTCGATGACGGGGATGGAGTCGGACAGGATGAGCCCCGCACCGAGCACCGCCCCCCGCCCCACCCGGGCGCCCTGCACGATCATGCAGCGGCTGCCGATGAGGCTGTCGTCGCCGATCATGACGGGCGACGCCTGCGGGGGCTCGAGCACCCCGCCGATGCCCACGCCCCCGGACAGGTGGACGTTGGCCCCCACCTGGGCGCACGACCCGACGGTGGCCCACGTGTCGACCATGGTGTTGGCGCCCACCCGGGCGCCGATGTTGACGTAGCTGGGCATGAGGACGACCCCGCGCTCGAGGAACGACCCCCGGCGCGCCGAGGCCCCGGGGACGACCCGGACGCCGGCGGCGGCATAGCCCTTCTTGAGAGGGATGCGGTCGGCGTACTCGAAGGGGCCCAGCTCGGTGGTCTCCATGGCCGACAGGCGGAAGAGCAACAAGATGGCCTGCTTGAGCCAGACGTGGACGACGACATCGCCGGTGGCCGGGTCGGTTTCCGCGGTGCGGGCCTCCCCGGCATCGAGGAGGTCGATGGCCAGGTCGACCACGGCCCGGGCATCACCGTCGTCGGGCGACAGCTCCGCCCGCCGCTCCCACAGCTCTTCGATCTGTCCCTGCAGGTCTGCCATGGCGTGCCTCCGGGTCAGGGAGAACCTACCCGTCCCCCGCCGCCGAGCAGGTCACGCACGACCGCCTCTCCGAGCGACCGGGTGGCTCGTCGATTGACCTCGGCGCCGGCCACCGCACCGATCAGGAAGGGGGCGAGGGTCGGCAGGTTGCGCAGGGCGCGGCGGGTCAGGCGACGCTGCAGAAGGCGAGCCACCTGCCGCCGCGACGACCGGCCCAGCGCCTGGCTGAGCCCGCCCGGCTGCACCAGGTCGGTTGCGGTCACGCCCCGCTGGTCGGCCCACGCCCGGGCCACGGCCAGGCCGCGCTGGGCCGGGGTGCCGGTGACGGGCCGGCCGTAGGCCGCCTGCAGCTCGGCCACCAGCTTCATCTCCACCGCCACCACCGCCAGGGTCTCGGCCACCAGCTCGGCGGGCAGGGCCAACCACGTGGGGGGCGCCAGCTCCTCGGCTCCGGCCACCGCGCCAGCCACCGCCCCCAGCGTGGCGGTGGTGCGGGCGGCGTTGCGGATGAGGGCGTCAGCCAGCTCCTGGTCCGAGTGGCCGCCGTGATGGGCCTGCAGGGTGGCCAGATCGCGCGCCGGCACGTGGGGGGCGACGTCGAGCACCAGCTCGGCCAGCCACCGCCCGGTGGCGACCGAACGGGTCCCGGCCGTCCGCATCGACGAGGCGACCAATCCCGCCGTGCGCCGCAGGCCCTGGGCGTCACTGTCGCCGGCGGCCAGCGCCCCGACCGCTTTGCCGAGCTCGTCGTCACCGGTCATGACGCCAGATGTACCCACAGTCACGCCTCGTGGACCGAGCGTCGGATGGCGCGGTGGAGGCCGTCGAGGGTGATCACCCCGCAGTACCGGCCGTCGTCGACCACCGCCGCCCAGCCGGCATCGTGCAGCAGCAGTTGCGAGAAGGCGTCTTTGAGGGTGGCGCCGGCGTCGACCGCCGCCGCCGGGGTGACGGCGGCGTCGATATCGGTGCCATCGGCGCCACTCTCCACGTCGGCTCGCGACAGGTTACCGACCAGGCGGCCGTCGCCGTCGACCACGACGGCCCATCGGCTGGCGGCGTCGTCCATGAGGTGCCGGGCGTCGGCGGCCGACACCCCGGGGGCCACCACCGGCAGGGTGGCCAGGGCGGCGCTGTCGATGGCCGTCACCGATAGGCGCTTCAGGCCCCGGTCGGAGCCCACGAAGTCGGCCACGAAGGGGGTGGCCGGTCGGCCCAGCACGTCGGCCGGCGACGCGTACTGCTCGAGAACTCCTCCTTCGCGCAAGATGGCGATGCGGTCGCCCAGGCGGACGGCCTCGTCGATGTCGTGGGTGACAAAGACCACGGTCTTGTTCACCTCCGACTGGAGGCGCAGGAACTCCTGCTGGAGACGGTCCCGGGTAATGGGGTCGATGGCCCCGAAGGGCTCGTCCATGAGCAGCACGGGAGGGTCGACGCCGAGAGCCCGGGCCACGCCCACTCGCTGCACCTGGCCGCCGGACAGCTGGTGGGGGTACCGGTCGCGGTACACCGACGGCTCGAGGCCGACGAGGTCGAGCAGCTCGTCGACCCGGCGCCGCATGCGCCCGCGGTCCCAGCCCATCAGGCGAGGGACGGTGGCCACGTTGGCGGCAACGCTCAGGTGGGGGAACAGCCCCACCTGTTGGATAACGTAGCCGATGCGGCGCCGGAGTGTCACCGGATTGATGCCGGTGACGTCCTCGCCGCCGATGTAGATGCGGCCGTCGGTCGGCTCGATCAGGCGGTTGATCATCTTCAGGGTGGTGGTCTTGCCGCACCCGGACGGCCCCACCAGCACGCACACGTCGCCCTCGTCCACATCGAGGTCGAGGTCGTCCACCGCCACCGCGCCGTCGCCGAACCGCTTGGTGAGGGACTCGAGACGAATCACGGGGCGATGATCACGAGCTGACAGTCATGGCGGGTCGATAGTCTGCCCGAGTGCTGGGTGGCGGGGTTCTCGCTTCGGGGGCCGACCCGTGGGTGCGCTGGGACTGGGTCTCGCGCCACACCGACACCATCACCGCCGCCACCCGCCAGCACGTGGAGCTCACCGCCATCGCCGTCGCCCTCGGCCTGGCCATCGCCTTTCCGCTGGCCCTGGCCTCCCGCCGCTGGCGGTGGACCAGGACGCCGGTGCTCTCGGTCACCGGCATCCTCTACACCGTGCCCTCGCTGGCGCTGTTCGCCATGCTCGTGCCGTGGACGGGACTGAGCCGGACGACGGCCGAGGTCGGCCTGGTCGGCTACACCCTGCTCATCCTCATCCGCAACATCGTGACCGGCCTCGACGCCGTGCCCGACGAGGTGCGGGAGGCGGCGCGGGCCATGGGCTTCACCGATCGCCGCCAGCTCCTGCGCATCGAGTTGCCTCTGGCTGTGCCGTCGATCATCGCCGGCATTCGCATCGCCACCGTCACCACCATCGGCCTGGTCACCGTCACCGCCTTGATCGGCCAGGGCGGCCTGGGCCAACTCATCCTCGACGGGCTCATCCGCGACTTCCGCACCCCGCTGGTGGTGGGCACGGTGCTGTCCATCGCCCTGGCGGTGGTGGCCGATGTCGGCCTCGTCGGCCTCGAGCGCCTGGTCACGCCCTGGGCCAGGGGCCGGGAGAAGTGACCTTTCTCGGGCAGGTCATCGACTGGTTCACCGCCGTCAGTCACTGGCAGGGCAGCAACGGCATCCCCCACCGCATGTCCGAGCACGTGGTGATGTGCGCGGCGGCCATGGTGGTGGCCGCCGCCGCCGCCCTGCCCAGCGGCATCCTGCTGGGGCATGTCGACAAGCTGGGGGGCCTGATCATCAACCTGGCCAACGTGGGCCGGGCCATCCCCTCGTTCGCCATCCTGGTGGTGGCCACCCAGGTCGTGGGCATCGGAGCCCTCCCCGCCTTCTGCGCCCTGGTCGCCCTGGCCGTGCCCCCCATGGTGACCAACTCGTTCATCGGCGTCCGGGAGGTCGATGCCGAGGTCCGCGAGTCTGCCCGAGGAATGGGCATGACCGGTCGCCAGGTGCTCGCCAGGGTGGAGCTGCCGATGTCGGTGCCCATGGTGATGGCCGGCGTGCGCACGGCGGCGGTGCAGGTGGTAGCCACCGCCACCATTGCCGCTCTGGTGGCGTGGGGCGGCCTGGGCCGCTACATCGTCGACGGGCTCGCCCAGCGCGACTTCGTGCAGGTGTTCGCCGGTGCCGTGTTGGTGGCCGCCCTGGCGGTGGTCACCGAGATGGTGCTGGCCGGCGTCCAGCGGCTCCTGTCACCGGCCGGGCTTCGCTACCGGGATTCCGACAAGAATGAGACGTTCGTCGCCACCGCGCCCGTCGTGGAGGCCACTTGAGACAGAGGAGACAGACACCCATGGGTACGCCGAGCAGGTACGCCTTCGGAGCCGGAGTCGCCGGCCTGGCCCTGGTGGTCGCGGCATGCGGCAGCTCGTCGAAGAGCGGCAGCGGCGCCGGCTCCAGCACGACGACCAAGCAGACGATCAAGATCGGCGCCCTCAACTTCTCCGAGAGCGCCATCCTGGCCGGCATCTACGAGGGCGCTCTCAACAAGGCCGGCTTCGACGTGACGGTGCGGCCCAACCTGGGCAGCCGCGAGATCGTGCAGCCGGCGCTGGAACGGGGCGACATCGACCTCTACCCGGGGTACGCCGCCACCGAGCTGGAGTTCGTGAACAAGGGCGCCGGCGAGGCCACTCCCGACCCCCAGGCCACGACCGAGAAGCTACGGGCCGAGCTGGCGCCCAAGGGCCTCACCGCTCTCGACCCGTCCCCGGCCGTCGACAGCAATGCCTTCGCCGTCACCAAGGCGACCGCCGCCAAGTACAACCTCAAGAACCTGTCCGACCTGGCGCCGGTCGCCGATCAGCTCAAGCTGGGTGGGCCCCCGGAATGCCCGACCCGGCCCTTCTGCCAGGTCGGCCTCACCAAGACCTACGGGATCAACTTCAAGGAGTTCAAGCCTCTGGACGCCGGCGGGCCGCTGTCGGTGGCCGCCCTGGCCAACGGTGACGTCGACGTCGCTCTCATCTTCTCCAGTGACGGCTCCATCCCCGGCAAGGGCTTCGTGGTGCTGGCCGACGACAAGCACCTCCAGAATGCCGACAACGTCGTTCCCGTGATCCGCACCCAGGCGGCGACCGACCAGGCCCGGGCCACCCTGAACAAGGTCTCCGCCGCCCTCACCACCGAGGACCTGGCCCAGCTGAACAAGCGGGCCGACGTCGACAAGGAAGACCCCCAGGTCCTGGCCCAGGACTGGCTCAAGAA
>DATAQC010000085.1:0-2506 GCA_036264885.1 Acidimicrobiales bacterium
GTCCATCCTCAACTGGTACGTCGAGGAGGGCATCATCTTCCAGGGCGGCTCCGGCGCCGGCATCAACCTGTCCACCATCCGCTCCTCCAAAGAGCAGCTCCGGGGCGGGGGCACGGCGTCAGGCCCGGTGAGCTTCATGCGTGGGGCCGACGCCTCGGCCGGCACCATCAAGTCCGGGGGCACCACCCGCCGGGCCGCCAAGATGGTCATCCTCAACGTCGACCACCCCGACATCGAGGACTTCATCTGGTGCAAGCCCATCGAGGAGCGCAAGGCTCGGGTGCTGCGCGACGCCGGCTTCGACATGGACCTCGACGGCAAGGACAGTCACTCCACCCAGTACCAGAACGCCAACAACTCGGTGCGGGTCACCGACGAGTTCATGCAGGCCGTGCTCGACGACGCCGACTGGGAGCTGAAGGCCGTCACCACCGGCGACGTCGTCCAGTCCATGAAGGCCCGCGACCTCTACCGCCAGATGGCCCAGGCCGCCTGGGAGTGTGCCGACCCCGGCATGCAGTTCGACACCACCATCAACCGCTGGCACACCTCGTCCAACACCGGCCGCATCAACGCCTCGAACCCGTGCAGCGAGTACATGCACCTCGACAACTCGGCGTGCAACCTGGCCAGCCTCAACCTGCTGCAGTTCCTCAACGACGACAGCTCCTTCGACGTCGAGGGCTTCCGGGCGGCGGTGTCGGTGATGTTCACCGCCCAGGAGATCCTGGTGGGCAACGCCGACTACCCCACCGAGTCGGTCGCCGAGACGTCGCGCCGGTTCCGCCAGCTGGGGTTGGGCTACGCCAACCTGGGCGCCATGCTCATGGCTCTGGGCCTGCCCTACGACTCCGATGGCGGGCGCGCGTGGGCGGGGGCGATCACCGCCCTCATGACCGGCCAGGCCTACGCCACCTCGGCCCGCACCGCAGCGCGCATGGGCCCGTTCGCCGGCTACACCGAGAACCGCGAGCCCATGACCCGGGTGCTGGGCATGCACCGCGACGAGGTGGCCAACGTCGACGCCGCCCTGGTGCCCGACGATCTGCTCACCGCCGCCCGCGAGTCGTGGGACACGGCCATCGAGTGGTCCGACCGCTACGGCGTGCGCAACTCCCAGGCCACCGTGCTGGCCCCCACCGGCTGCCTGGTGGGCGGCTCCCTGGTGGCCACCGACCGGGGCCTGGTCCGCCTGGGCACTCTCGGTGACCCCGACGGCCCCCAGTGGCAGGACCTGCATGCCACCGTCGCCACCGACGAAGGCCCCCGGCCGGCCAGCCGCTTCTACGTCAACGGGCTCGAACCCGTCGTCACCGTCGACACCGCCCGGGGCCACCGCATCCAGGGCACGGCCCAGCACCGGGTGAAGGTGGTCGACCCCGCCACCGGCGAATGGCAGTGGCGGCGCTTCTCCGACCTGACTGCCGGCGACCTGGTGCCCCTCGCCCTCGACCAGATGGTGGGCGACCCGCGGTCGGTGGCCCTGCCTTCCCTGGGCGCACCTGGGGCCGGCGACGACGTGGCCGTCCACGTGCCCGAGGCGATGACCGTCGAGCTGGCCGAGCTGGCCGGCTACGCAGTGGGCGCCGGGTCGGTCGACGAGGGGGGCCTGCACTTCACCGCCGCCCGGTCCGACTTCGAGGTCGTCGAGCGCGTCGAGCGCCTGGGCAAGGCCGCCTTCGAGTTGCCCGCCGCCGTGGCCCTGCGCCCCGGCGCCACCGTCGAGGTCGACTTCGCCTCGCCCCGGCTGGCCACCTGGTGGGCGGCGGCGGGCCTGAATGGGCCCCGCCTGCCCGACGCCGTGCTGGCCACCAACGACCAGTGGGTGTACGCCGCCTACCTGCGAGGCCTGTTCGAAGGTTCCGGCGGAGTGGTCGACGGCTGCCCCCACCTGGCCACCTCGTCGCCCGAGCTGGCCCTCGACGTCCAGGCCCTCCTGCTGGCACTGGGCTACCCCGCCACCCGCGGCTCGGGGCCCGGCGGGCCGGCAGGCGACACCTGGGCCACCATCGCCCTCGTCGACGCCTTCTCCACCGGCCGTTGGCTGGAGGAGATCGGTTTCGTGAGCGGGCGCAAGCACGCCGCCGTGGTCGCCGGCCACGACCGCCGCAGCGGCCACGACGACCTGGTGCCCGTGCCCACCGGCCTCGTCGAGCGCCTGCTGCCCGCCCGGGGCCGCCTGCGCCAGGCGGTGTTGGCCGAGTCCCGCACCGGGGGGCTCTGCCGGTCGCTGGCCGCCCGGCTGTGGGCCCGCACCGGCGACGCCGAGCTGGAGCGGCTCCTGTCCTTCTCCTACGACGCCGTCGACCGCGCCACCCTCGGCGCCGAGGAGCTCACCTTCGACCTGTCGGTGCTCGACAACGTTACCTACGTGGCCAACGGGTTCGTCAGCCACAACACCATCGGTCTCATGATGGACTGCGACACCACCGGCATCGAACCCGACCTGGGCCTGTGCAAGACCAAGAAGCTGGTGGGTGGCGGGACGATGTCGATCGTCAACCAG
>DATAQC010000090.1:0-51045 GCA_036264885.1 Acidimicrobiales bacterium
CGCCCGGTTCGTGCATCTCGTGCGCGACGGCAGAGCGGTGGCCAACTCGTGGCTGCAAATGGACTGGTGGGCGGGGTGGCGAGGGCCGTCGACGTGGCGATGGGGGCCGCTGCCGTCCGACTATGCCGACGAGTGGGATGCGTCGGATCGCTCGTTTGCCCTCTTGGCCGGCCTCGGATGGAAGATGCTGATCGACGCCTTCGCCGACGCCCGCGCCGCCGTTCCCCGTGAGCAATGGCTCGAACTGCGCTATGAGGACCTGGTGGCAGATCCCCGCCGGACGGTGGCGTCGGTGCTGGCGTTCGCCGGCCTGCAGTGGACACCACAGTTCGAGGACAGCTTCGTCCGCCAGCACTTCAGCGCGGCGCGCGATGAGGCGTACCTGCGGGATCTCGATCCGCGGGCGGTCGGGCTATTGGACGCCTCGCTCAGGGACCACCTGCTCCGTCTGGGCTATACGCCCAGCGGCTCCGGGGCCGCTGGGTACTGACTGGTCCCGGTCGCGGCCCAGCAGCCTCCGGGGAGCCGGAGGCTGCTGGGAAACCGCCAGTTGAAGGGCGTCAGGCCGGGCTGCCGCCTGTGCTACGGACGTATGTGACGGAACCTGTAGCAGCGTCCACCCGGTAGATGTCCTTGGAAGCCGGGTTCTGGCAGTCGGTGACCACCACCTTGTACGACGAAAAGGCGAAGTTGGGGAACGTGTCATTCAACGTCGTCGCCCCCGAGGAGCACGGCGTGGTGGCCGAACCGTAGTTGAAGCCACCGCTGTTTGTTTCCGACACGCGAATGCTGTGGACCCCGTCGGGGTCAGTCGCCGTACACGACATCTTCGGCTGACCGTTGTTCTGATACGAGGGCGTACAGGTGAGGGTGCCGTTGCCCGGGTCGGCGGCCGCCGGGCCGGCGGCGGCCAGAGCGAACCCGCTCGCCCCCAGAACCGCCAGTGACGCGGCCGCGCTGAACTTGCGAAAGAACCCCATGAGCGCCTTCTTTCTACAGTATGTTGGGAGCTGTTTGGGCTCCGCCGGTGTGTTGCCGGAAGTCTCCCACCAGCGCGAGCGCGAGTCAACGGCGGCATCGAGCCTTTGGGCGGGAACGTACACTGCCGACGACATGACGTCGCCGGTGGGCCTCCGATGACCGGTGGCCCGGGCCGCGCCCGGTGGTCGCCCGACGTGGTCCGGCGCCGCGCCGCGCGCGCCGTGCGCCGCTCGGCCTACAACTCGGTGCGGCGGTGGCGCAACCGCCCACCAATCGTCTCCCGGCAATGGAGTCCTGCCCCGCCCGACTTCGTCGGCATCGGAGTGCAGCGGGCGGGCACGTCGTGGTGGTACTCCCTGCTCCAGGCTCATCCCCGAGTGCACGGACCGGCCGAGGGCAAAGAAGCTCACTACTTCGAGCGGTTCTGGCGGGAGCCGTTCACCGAGGCGGACGTGTCCGGGTACCACGAGCTGTTCCGGCGACCAGCGGGCAAGCTCTGCGGCGAGTGGACCCCTCGCTACATGTTCGACCCGTGGACACCGCCGCTGCTGCACCGGGCGGCGCCGGAGGCCCGACTCCTCGTCATGCTGCGGGACCCGGTCGAACGGTTCCGGTCGGGGATGACCCACAGCCTGGAGCGGGGCAAGACGGTCGACGCCGCGACCGTCGACGAGGCCCTCTCCCGGAGCTTGTATCACGCCCAGTTGGCCGGCATCCTCCGGCACTTTCCCCGCCCCCAGGTCCTCCTCCTCCAGTACGAGCGCTGTATGGCCGAGCCCGCCCAGATGTTACGGCGGACGCAAGCGTTCCTCGATCTGGCCGAGCAGCCCCCGGCGACGGGTGCCGTCGGTCGGGTCAACGCCACCGGCATCGCCAAGCTGGAGCTGCCGGCGCCGCTGATGACCGAGGTGCGCGCCCGCCTGGGGCCCGATGTCGAACAGCTGGCGGCGAAGTTCCCCGAGATCGAGTTGGGGCTGTGGCCCAATTTCGGGTCCTGAGCCCGAGGATCCCGGCATGCGCGTCGTCCTCGTCAGCAACGGCCTGACCCATGCCGGGGCCGAGACGCAGATGATGAGGCTGGCCCGGACCCTGCGGCGGCGGGGTGACGACGTCGGCCTCCTGTCGATCCTGCCCAACGAGGCCTTCCTCGACGATCTGGCGACGCTGGCCATCCCCGCGGTGGAGTGCAAGCTGTGGCCGAGGCTACGTGCGGTGTCGGCCATGTCCGACGGGATACGGGTGCTGCGCGCCTGGCGACCCGACGCGGTCGTAAGTTTCCTGTTCCAGGCCGACATGCTGGCCCGGGTGGCGGGTCGGCTGACGGGCGTGCCGGTGATCATCTCCTCCATCCGCAACGAGAGGGTCCCGGGCCTCGGCCGGGAGCGGCTGATCCGCCTCACCGACCGCCTGTGCACCTTGACCACGACCAACTCCGAGCTGGCGGCCGAGGGCCTCGTGCATCGAGGCGTGGTCCCCCGCGAGCGCCTGGTGGTCGTACCCAACGGCGTCGATCCCTCGGCCTTCACGCCGCCGTCGCCGGCCCGGCGTGCGCAGATCCGTGAGGCGCTCGGCGTCGGCGGAGACCAGTTCCTGTGGCTGGCCGCGGGCCGGCTGGAGGCCCAGAAGGACTATCCG
The DNA here is from genome assembly GCA_036264885.1 of Acidimicrobiales bacterium. Lineage (GTDB taxonomy): Bacteria > Actinomycetota > Acidimicrobiia > Acidimicrobiales > AC-14 > DATAQC01. The sequence continues at coordinate 2,617 of DATAQC010000090.1, forward strand.
ACCCTGCTGCGGGCCTTGGCCGCCATCGCCGGGGCGGGCGGCGACCCGGTCCTGCGCATCGCCGGCCAGGGGCCGTTGCGGACCGAGATCGAGGCTCTTGCCGCCCGATTGGGGGTGGCATCGCGGGCACAGCTCCTCGGGCTGCGCACAGACGTGGCCGACCTGTTGGCGGCGGCCGACGCCGTGGTGCTGTCGTCGGCCTTCGAGGGCCTTCCCAACATCGTGCTCGAGGCCATGGCCGCCGGCCGTCCCGTCGTCGCCTCCCGGGTGGGGGGGGTCGGCGAGTTGGTGGTCGAGGGGGTCACGGGGACGACGGTGAGCCCGGGACAGCCCGAGGAGTTGGGTCGGGCCATGAGCGAGATGATGGCCCTGCCCGAGGAGACCCGCCGTTCAATGGGCTCGACGGCGAGGAGCCTGGTGGCCAGTCGGTTCTCCGTCGACGCCGTCACCGCCCAGTGGGCTGCCCTCCTCGACCGGGAGGTGGCCCGCCGTCCCCGGCCTCCCCGGGCCCGACCGCCGATGTCGGCGGCGGCCCGGTGACAGACGAGGGGAGAAGGTCCAGATAGCGCCGGGTGACCGTTCCGAGTTGGTAACGGTCGCAGGCGCCGGCGGGGCGAGGGGTCGGCGACGCCGCCGCGTCGACGATGGCATCGGCCAGTGCCGCCGAATCGCCGACGGGTACGAGGCGACCCCACCTCCCGTGCTCGAGGATCTCGAGCGGGCCACTCGGGCAGTCGGTGGCGACGATGGGAGCGGCGAAGGCCAGTGCCTCGATCAGCACCGTGGGGAGGCCCTCCCACCGCGACGACAGGGCGAACACGTCGGCGGCGGCGAAGTACGGGTAGGGGTTGTCCACGAAACCGTGCAGGTCGACCTTCCCGGCCAGACCGAGGTCCACCACCAGCTTCTCGAGGGCGGAGCGGTCGGGGCCGTCGCCCAGGATGATGAGCCGAAAGCTCTCGGGCAGCCTCACGAAGGCGTGCAGCAGGGTGGGGTAGTCCTTCTGGGCGACGAGTCGCCCGACGGCCAGCACCACCGGACCGGCCTCGGGCGCGAGCCACGGGTGGTCGACAGGAGAGGCGGCGGCTGCTGCCACCCGTTCGAAGCGCACCGGGTTGTACACCGTGTGGATGCGGGCCCGGGGCAGTCGCGCCGTGCGGGCCAGGTCGTCGGCCACCCCGTCGGAGACGGCCACGATCCGGTCGGCGCCCCGGTAGGCGAGGGCCATCACATGGGGCATCACGTGGTCGCGGTGATCGCCGGACTGCCGAGAAGAGGTCGACAGCGTGTTGTGCTCGGTGACCATCACCCAGGGCCGGGGACGCACGAACCGGGCGGCGGCGATGCACAGGATGTTCATGTGGTCGAGGCACGAGATCACCGCCCGGGGCCGCCGTGATCGCAGGTAGGCCACCAGCGGTGGGAGGCACAGCGCCACCCGCCGCCCACGGCCCAGCACGAACAGCCGGGCGCGGGCCGGGACCTCGGAGCGGAGCTCGCCCACGTCGGTGCCCACCACCAGGTCGACATCGACCCCGGCATCGAGCAGTCCCTCGGCCAACTCCAACGACACCCTCTGCGCACCCGCCGCCGTCAGGGCGGGCATGACGACCGCCACCCGCCCTGAGGCCGGGGCCGGGTCAGGTCGCGACAGGTCCCCGGGCAGGATCAGACGCCCAGCGACCATGGGCGGGCGACCGACAGGTCTCGCAGGCTGTAGCCGAAGCGCTGGGCGTCGGCCTCGAACCGCCGCACCAGGACCCCGGCCACCGGCCGGGACGCCAGTCCGGTGGACAGCGCCTCCCACCGCTGGTGATAGCGGGCGCTAGCCGCCGCGCTGACATCGTCGGCCGCCGCCTCGGGTGACGGGCTCAGACCCGCGAACCCGAGCAGCCCGTCCAGCGTGCGCTGGGGCTCGGCCAACAGGTCCTCGTAGCGCAGCACCAGCAGCCGGGTGATCGACAGGGCGTCGGCGGCGAAGATGTCGTGGCAGACGAACCAGTGGCGCAGCAGCGGCCACAGCGTGGCCGACCGCACCCGCTTGCGGGAGGCCAGCGCCACCTCGACGGGATGGCGCATGATCACCACGAAACGGGCGTGGGGGAACAGGCTCTGCAGGTAGCGCAGGCGGACCAGGTTCGGGGGTGATTTCTCGACCAGCACCGGGCGCTGCAGGTCCCAGTGCCGGCTCCACTGCCCGAACAGCGTCGCCGCCTCCGATCGGGCCCGCTCCGGGGGCGCCTCCACCAGGTGGGCTCCGGGCTGGAAGCCGAACCGACCTTCGCCGCCCAAGACGTTTGCCGGCTGGTACACGCTCTGGAGGTGCTGGCCCTCGTCCTCCTTGGCGCCGGTGCCCTGGAACCCGCTCACCAGCGGGTGGCGCCCCAGCAGGCGGGAGAGCAGGGTCGTGCCGCTGCGGTGGAGGCCGCCCACGAACACGAGAGTGTGGTCGCCGCCTGGATGTTCCTGTCGTGCTTCCGGCGCCACGAACGCTATGACCCGCCCACGGGTTCGGCCTGACGAGGCATGTCCGCATCCGACGTCAGCGTGAGATGCAGCGGTTCGGCCGCTTCGGCGAGGGCACGACGCTCCTCGCGCAGCGCCGAGATGTGCACCACGCCCAGGGCCATCAGGAACCAGGTGATCTTGCGGGTCTCCCAGGTGAGTGACGCGGCTCCGAGGGCCCAGCTGACCCAGATGGCGATCCACGGACGACGTAGTTCGGCTCGCTCGGTGGTGAAGCCCCCTGCCGCGGCCAGCGCCACGGAGAGGAGGAACAGGATCCACCCGACCGATCCGGTCTCGACGAGGACCGACATGAACGCGCTGTGGGCCACGGCCGCCCGGTGGTTGCCCTCCTGGTAGTTGGCATCGCGGAAGCTCCCGAGTCCGATGCCCTGGATCGGGTGCTCGCCCCACAGGCGAAATGCCGTCCGCCAGTAGAGCAGGCGCTTGTCGAGGTTGCCGCTCTGAATCTCGGTCTTGGTCGTCCCCAGCCGATCGAGGGTGCCCTGAGGCACCAGGACGGCGGCGAGGACCAAGGCGATGGACCCGGCGGCGACCAGCGCCAGGAGGCGACCGGCGCGCAGGCTCTTGGTGGTGACGAGCACGGTCGCCAAGCCGAAGGCCAGCGAGATGAGCGCCCCCCGCGATCCGGTCAGGATGATGTTCACCCCAGCGATGGGCAGGAAGGCCCGGTACACCCATTTCCAGCGGCTCTTCGAGTCGGCGATCAGCAGGTACAGGGCCAACATCAAGGCGACGGCGAGGAGCGCTCCGGTGTTGTTGGTGTCGGTGTTGACCGTCGAGAACCGCCGCACCCCCGGCTGGATGCCATGGCTGGCGTGCAAGGTGGTGACCAGCGCCCCCACGAACGACCCGACGACGAACGCCCTCATGAGGCGGATGAGGTCGTAGCGGCTGTGGGCTTGATCGACCACCAGCCACACCACCGCCACCATCTGCACCAACGTGGCCGCCTTGGTGATGGTGGCCGACGTGTCGAGCGTCCAGAAATAGGTGGCGATGCACCAGGTCACGAACCCGGTGGCGACGAGGTGGACGGGTGTGAGGGGTCGCAACCGGCCGCGGAGGAACACCAGCAACGCCCAGGTGGCGAAGGCCACCAGCCCGATCACCTTGGACAACCGCCCGATCCCGAACTGGACGGCGTCCTCCACGGGGATGGAGGCGGCGAAGGCCAGGAGCATCCAGAACGAGATCCGCTGGATGGTTTCCACGCCTCGACCAACGGAACTGGTCTTGGTGGCGGTCAAGCCCAACATGTTAGCGACAGCAGTGGGCGGCGCGGCCCGCGTTAGCTTCGCGAGATGGGCCTGCCGGCATTCGTCCTGGTCGGTGTCCCCCGGGCCGCCACCACGTCGCTGTACCACTACATGGCCCAGCACCCCGGTATTGACGTCTCCCGGTTGAAGGAGATCAACTTCCTCTCCTACCCCGGCGACGAGGCGGCCCGCACCGACACACCGTGGTTGCACTTCCCGGTCAAGACGCTCGACGACTACGAGCGCCTGTTCGGCGACGACCAGCAGCGGGTGGGAGTCGACTTCTCGGCCAGTTGCTTCCGCAGCCCGGTGGCCGTCGAGCGCATCCGCCGCTTCGTGCCCGATGCCGGCTTGCTCGTCGTCCTCCGCGACCCCGTGGCCCGGGCCTACTCGGCCTACCTGAGCCAGCGACGCAAGGGCTACGAGTCGCGACCGCCCGAGGTGGCGCTGGTGCCGGGGTCGCGTCCCGTCGACAACGGCTTCTACAGCGAGCCTCTGGCCCGGTTCCTCGATGCCTTCGGCCTCCGCCGGGTGGGCATCTGGCTCTTCGACGACATCGTGGGCCGGCCGGCCCCGACCATGGCGGACGTGTTCACCCACCTGGGCGTCGATCCCGCCTTCGAGCTCGACCTGAAGACCGTCTACAACCGGGCCAGCGTGAGCCGCGACTCCTGGCTCAGCCGGGTCCTCCCGAGCTACCGGGCCCGTGACGCCCTGAGCCGGCGCCTGCCACCACGAACGCGCCCTCTCCTCCAGAGGGCCTGGCGCACGCTACAGGCGCCCGCTCCTGGCCTCCCCGACGCCGTCGCCGCCCGGCTACGTGCGCTTTACGCCCCCGACATCCGGCGAGTGCAGGACCTGATCGGGCGTGACATCAGCGCCTGGCTGGACCCCTGACGCCCGTGCCGAAGGGTCGCCATCCAGCCCGTCCTACCCGTCGCCACCCTCGCGGGCTCCGGCGTGGCATAGAGTTACGCGCCGCTGCATTCGCGGCGGGGGTCGTCGGGGGGCGCACCAGGCGAGAGGAACCTGATGGATTCGCAGGACCAAACCAGCCGCATCGAGTTGCGCCGTTACTGGCCGGCGGTCCGTCGCAATGTATGGGTCGTGGCCCTGCCCATGGTGTTGGCCGTGGTAGCCGCCCTGGTGTACTCCAAGTCCCAGACGCCGCTGTACGAGTCCGACGCCCTGGTACGGGCCTTCAACACTGCGGTGGCCAGCCCCAACGAGGCGGGCCGGGTGGACCCGCTGCGCGAGATCGGCATCCAGGTGCTCTACGCCCAGTCGCCGGAGCTCAAGAACCAGGCCAACGCCCGCCTCGGCGCCGACGCCAAGAAGGTCTCGTCGGTATCGGCGGCCAGCGTCCTCGACGCCGATGCCATCCAGTTCAGCGCCCAGGCCCCCAGGAAAGACCTGGCCCAGCGGGCGGCGCAGGCCTACGCCGATGTGTTCATCGCCAACCGACGGGACGCCGAGACCACGCCGTTGGTCGACCAGGCCAAGAAGCTGCGCGCCGACGCGTCGACCGACAACGACCAGGTTGCCTCGCTCGACCGCCAGATCGCCGACGCCGAGCCCAAGCCCACCCTCGATCCCAGTGGCCGGCTCTTCCTTCCACCGCCGTCCGAGGAGGTCAAGGCTCTCACCAGCCAGCGTGACGCCGCCGCCGCCCGCGTCGACTCCAACCTCAAACAGGCCGACCAGTTGGAGCTCGAGGCCGTCACCCACCAGAACGCCATCAACCTGGTGAGCCCGGCGTCACGACCCGGCGCCCCGGTGGTGCCGGCTACGTTCCGCAACCTGGTCATCGCCCTCGGCCTCGGGTTCCTCATCGGCCTGGGCATCGCCGTGGTGCGCGAACGCCTCGACAACCGCATCCACGGCGTTGCCGACCTCGAGCGCATCCCCGGCACCGGCTTCGTGCTCCCCGTTCCCAAGTCCAAGCGGGAGGTGGCACTGGTCGACGACCGGGGCGCCCAGGCCGAGGCCTACCGCAGCCTGCGCGCCTACCTGCTGTTCGCCAACGGCCACGAGCGTCCCCGGTCACTGCTGTTCACCACCCCCGACTCGGTCGACGACGTGAGCGGGCTGAGCGGGGCCCGACTGGCAGTGAGCCTGGCCCGGGCGGGGGCCAACGTGGCCCTGGTCGACGCCGATCTGCGATCGTCGCGCCTGCGCGAGGCCTTCGGAGTCAAGCCCAAAGGCGACGGACTGGTCGGGGTGCTGCGCTCTACCGGCTCGGGCCAAGACGTCATCCACAAAATCGACATCCCGGGGTCCGGCAACCTCGACTTCGTCGACAGCGGTGGGCCGGTCGACAACCCCGGCGAGTTGCTCTTCTCCTCACGGGCCTTCGCCGTGTTCGAACAGCTCAAGTCGAGCTACGAGTACCTGGTCATCAACGGCCCCCCCGTGCTGGCCGCCGCCGACGGGCTGCCTCTGGCCCGCTGGGTCGACGGCGTGGTGCTGGTGACTCGGGCCGGCCACGTCGATGCCGGCTCCGTCGAGGAGAGCCTTGACGAGCTGCGGGCGGTGTCGGCCCCGGTGCTGGGCACCGTGTTGACCGATGCTCATGTCAAGCGGCGGCGGTCCGACTGGGCTGACGACGCTGCCGCGTCCGGCCAGGACCGGGGCTCCCGAGCGGCGGTGGGTCGGGTGCCCAGCACCGACAAGGCGGTCGAGCGCCACCGTGGCGACGTGACCGTCCACAAGTCACGACCCTAGAAGTGGGGGTATCGCCGCCCGATGAGGTGGCGCGGGACAGCATCGGCTGGGATGTCTCCAACTGGTCGACCTGCTTCACCTATTGGAGCGAACACACCCGCCTCTGCCTCCCGGGTGCGCGGGCCCTGGAGATCGGCGCGCAGCGCGGCGGGGGACTGTCGCTGTGGATGGCGACGCAGGGCATGGACGTCACCTGCTCGGGGATCAAGATGCACACCGAGGAGATGGCCGCCGTCCACGCTCGCCACGGCGTCTCGGACCGGGTGACGTTCGAGAGTATCGACGCCCTCGACATCCCGTACCGGGACGAGTTCGACGTCGTCGCCTTCAAGTCGGTGCTCGGCAACATCGGCCAGCGCGACCGCGTCGACCTGCAGCGCAAGGCGGTGGCCCAGATGCACGGGGCGTTGCGTCCCGGAGGAGAGCTGTGGTTCGCCGAGAACCTCGCTGCCACCCGGCTGCACGCGGCCCTGCGCACCCGCTTCGGCGCCGGGATACGTGACTGGCGGTACGTGAAGTTGGCCGAGCTCGATGGCCTGTTCTGCGAGTTCATCCAGTTCCACTACACGACGGTCGGTTTCCTCGCCCCGCTCGGCCACCGTGAGTGGCAGCGCCGGCTGTTGGGCACCGTCGACCGGGCGGTGATGACGCTGGTGCCCCCGGCCTGTCGCTACATCGCGCTCGGCATCGCCACCAAATGAGCCGCTGAGGGTCAGAAAGATAACTACCTGCGCATTCGATGATGTGAATCCGCTGGTAGGTGGCTTACACAATGCGCAGGTAGTTATCTTCTGGACCCTGACGTAGGCTCCACGGCGGGGCGGGGTAGTCGGGGGCGCAACACGTTCCCGGTTCTGAGCGTCACGCTCAAGGTTTTGCGGGCCCCGTGCCGATAGGACGACAGACGCACCGGCCGGACGCAGCTTCGGCCGCTCGCGAAAGGACTGCCCTCATGAACCGATCTTTTGACGTCGGCAACGGGCGGGGCTCACGGGCCCGGGCGGCGGTGGTGATGATCCTGGCCCTGTCAGTGCTCGGGCTGGTCGGCCTCCAGGGACCGGCCAACGCCGACGCCTCGGACCTCCTCGCCCATCGTGTGGGCTTCGGAGCCGGCGTCGATGGTGGTGCAGCGGCGACGGCCACCACCTGGGTGACCGACTGCGGAGACGCCGCTGTCAGTCCCGCGCCGGGCACCCTGCGGGCGGTGCTGGCCGTGCCCGGCCCCCAGGTCGTGCGGTGGCAGCAGGACTGCACCACCCATCTGGTCGCCGCCCTGGGGGTGCCGTCGGACACGGCGCTCGACGGCTCAGGCCACTCGGTCACCTTGACGGGCCACAACGACGAGCACGACGGCCTGGTGATCGCCCACGTCTCCAACGTCATCGTCCACGACCTGACCCTCACCGACTTCGGGTCGCCGGCCCTGAGGGCGAAGAACGACAAGCCGAACGCCATCGACGTCATCGGGTCCGACGGTGTCTGGATCGACCACAACACCATGGCCAACATCGGCAACAAGCAGGTGGCGATCCAGGGCGGGACCACCCATGTGACCGTCTCGTGGAACCGGTTCGTGGGCGACGCCTACGCCGCCCAGTTCATGCAGATCGGTGACGTGTTCGACGGCCCGGCGATGGACTCGGCCCAGACCGTTACCTCGACCCACAACCTGTTCGCCGGGCTCGGGTACCGCACGCCGGCCATCTCGTACGGCACCTTGCACCAGTTCAACGACGTGGTGGAGGGATGGACCGCCTATGGCGTCAACTGCCAGCGGTTGGCCCAGTGCTACCTGGAGAACGACGTCTTCGTCGGCAGCGGGCTGAAGTCGGGCCGGGTGGCCGTCAAGTACAACGCCATTGGCGAAGGGTGCAACGACCGCAATACGCGTTGCGACGACACCTGGGGGGCGGGGACGGTGGTCGACCCCTACGTCACCGTCCGCCGCACGGTGATCGCCAGCTCGGTCGCCACACCTGCGTGCGCCGACCCTCCGGTGGCCCCGTGCTCGCCCCTGTACGGCTCCCCTCCCGCCACCTTCACCCCGACCTATCCCTACTCGCCCGAGGTCGCCGGAGTGGCTCTGCGGGCCCGGGTGGATGCGGGGGCCGGGGCGCACGTCGCTCCCAGCTGGTAGCCCGGGAGGCTCAGGCCTTCGCCGGCCGGTACCCGTAGCGGTGGGCGAGGGGCAGGGTGACGGCAGTGGCGAGCAGGCGGTCGGCAGGTGCCAGGCTCGCCTTCCAGCGGTCGTCGCGCCGCAGCTCGACCTGGGCGGAGGCGAAGCGGCCTCCCCCGGTGGGGGTGTGGTCGGGCCCGGACCGGAACACGCCGTCTTCCACGATGTCGGTGGCCGGTGCCGGTTCGTCGATCAGTGACATGACCGAACGCACGAAGGCGTTGGGGTCGGTGGCCATCGACTCGTAGCGGGCGACGAGGGAGCGGCCGGCGACCCGGGGGCGGCAGACGGCTGCCGACGACCCGTGGCGGGCCAGCCAGGTGACGGACCCCGACAGCGTCTGGCGGGGATGGGCGCCGAAGGCCATGGCCGACCCCTCCGATCGCCGGACCAGGGAGTAGGCCACGGCGCGGGGATCGCGGACGAGGTGGACGAGAGAGGCCTCGATGCCGTCGATGTCGGCGACCAGGCCTCCCTCGGTGGGCAGTTTGGAGCTGTCGACGACGACCCGCGCACCGGTGGCCTCGGCCAGGGCCAGATAGGTCGAGGCCAGGAGCTCCCCGTAGCTGCGCCAGGCCGACTCGAAGTTGCCCGAGGTCCGTCGCATGCCGCACAGCTGGACCGCCGACGAGTAGCGCGAGCTGACGAGACGTTGCCATCGGCGGACCTCGTCCCGGGGAGGGCCGCCGTCGAACACCGCCGGCAGCACGGCTGCCCACACCGGGCACTGCCGGTGAGTGGCGCCACAACCACAGCGGCGGGCCCCGTCGGGCCCGATCTCCCACAGCCGCCGCAGCTCTCCGACGAAGGCGACGCCGGGAACGGCGCCGAGCAGCCGGCCGGCGATGGTGGTGCCTCCCCGCTGGGTTCCCAGGACATAGACCACCTTCACCGCCGCCGTCATCGCCGCAGGCCGAGCCCAAGGGACCGGACCACCGAGATCCTGAAGCCCAGGCGACGGCGGGCCAGTTGGTTGAGGACCAGACTGCGCATCACGACGGCGCCGCCGTTGGCCAGCGCCGCACCGGTGACGCCCAGCCAGGGGATGAGCACGAAGTAGGCCACCATCGTGACCGCGGCGGTGACAGCGAAGACGGTGGCGGTGACGTTCTGGTGACCGGTCATGTTCAACAACCAGCCCACGGGCCCGGCGCTCACACCGACGAGCTGGCAGACGGCGATGATGACGAGCACGCTGGTGCCCCCGGCGAAGGGCTTGCCGAAGAGCCTCAGTGCCGGGCCGGCGAGCACCACCAGGCCGGCGGTGACCACCACGCTGGGGATGAACACCCAGCGCAGGGCGGTCTGCACCAGTTCCTCGAGCTCGTCGTGGCGATCGGCCCAGTACAGCTTCGACATGCGAGGAGCCAGGTTGGCGCAGATGGCGGTCTGCAGCAGGGCGGCGATCATGCCTGCCCGCATGGCCACCGCGTAGATGCCGGCCTCCGTGGGAGACATGAGCAGACCCACCATCACGATGTCGAAGCGGGAGAACACCGACGAGACGACGTTGGAGCCGAAGATGGGCAGCGAGACCTTGGCCCACTCCCGGTAGGCGTACGCCGGCCTGGCCACCTTGGCCATGGCGGGGACGGCCTGTGACAGCCACCAGAACTGGAGGGCGACGGTCACCGCGAACGACACCGCCGTCAGGGTCATGGCCCCCCGGGCGTCGAGGTCGACGCCGGCGGCGTAGGCCGCCCCCAGACCGGCCATGAGTACCAGAGGTTGGAAGACGAGCCACGGGAAGAACGCCTTGAACACCCGCTCGAAGGCACGGATGAGCGAGGTCTGCAGCTCGATGAGGGTCACCACGGGAACGAGGATGAGGGCCAGGATCAGCACCCTCGTGGACTCCGACATGCCGGTGACGGCGAGCAGCACCACCGAGGCGACGAGGGCCACCAGGCCCCCAACGATCATGGCGACCTGGCGGGAGCGCAGGAGCACGCCGGCCGACAAGGGCCAGCGTTCCTGCACCGTGTACTCGGGTAGGAGGCGCAAGGAGCTGCTGGTGGTGCCCAGGTCACAGACGTCGCCGGCCACGCGGGTCCAGGTGATGGCGTAGGTGTAGGTGCCGAAGGCGTCGACGCCGAGCACCCGGGCCATGACCAGTTGGACCAGGTACTGCAAGACGTTGGCGCTGGCCTGCAGCACGAAGGCGGTGGAGGCGCCCCGGCGCAGGAAACGCTTGTGGTCGGTCTCGTCGTTGTCCTGGGAGGGGCGTTGCTCACCCTCGCTGGTCAGGCCGGGCCCCGACCCGGCGTCGTCGACCATGTCGCCGGGTTTCAGAACGACCTGGAAATGAGGACGGCGGCGAGGGCGACGATGGTGGCCAGCACCATCCAGACCTTCACCGACGGGCGCCGGGCGGCGTCCTCATCGTCGTCGAACGCCGACTCGACCTCATCGGCCATGAGCAGCTCCTGGGCGCTGGGGAGGTCGTCCTCGGCGACGAAGACATGGACATCGCCCATCGGGTAGGGGCCGTCGAGGTTGCCCCGCAGCTCGGTGGGAATGCCCTCGGCACCCAGCCTGGCAGCGATGACGCGGGCGTGAAACGAACTGTTCACAGTGGCCAGGCGAACCATGCGGGTCCGTTGCATCCCCAGAACGGTACCGTGGCTGTTGGCCCACCGCCGCCGATCCGGGCCCGACAGGACGTCCATGGAGCGCCGCATATTCGGCTTGGAGAACGAGTACGGCGTCACCTGCACCTTGCGCGGGCAAAGACGCCTCAGTCCCGACGAGGTGGCCCGGTACCTGTTCCGGCGGGTGGTCTCGTGGGGCCGCAGCAGCAACGTCTTCCTCGAGAACGGGGCCCGGCTCTATCTCGACGTGGGCAGCCACCCCGAGTACGCCACCCCCGAGTGCGACTCCATCGAGGACCTGGTGGCCCACGACAAGGCGGGGGAGCGCATCCTCGAGAGCCTGTTGGCCAGCGCCGAGCAGCGCCTGCGGGAGGAGGGCATCCGCGGCGTCGTCTACCTGTTCAAGAACAACACCGACTCGGCCGGCAACTCCTACGGCTGCCACGAGAACTATCTCACCAGCCGCCGCGACGACTTCGGCCACTACGCCGAGATCCTCATCCCGTTCTTCGTGTCCCGGCAGATCTTCGCCGGCGCCGGCAAGGTCCTGAACACGGCCCGGGGGGCCACCTACTGCGTGAGCCAGCGGGCCGAGCACATCTGGGAGGGGGTGTCGTCGGCCACCACCCGGAGCCGGCCCATCATCAACACCCGCGACGAGCCCCACGCCGACGCCGAGCGGTTCCGGCGCCTGCACGTGATCGTGGGCGACTCCAACATGAGCGAGTACGCCACCTTCTTGAAGGTGGGCTCCACCAGCATCTTGTTGCGCATGCTCGAGGACCCGGGCGTGGTCATGCGCAACATGACCCTCGACAACCCCATTCGGGCCATCCGCGAGATCAGCCACGACGTCACCTGCAAGCGCAAGGTCCGCCTCGAGAACGGCCGCGAGCTGTCGGCGGTGGAGATCCAGAGCGAGTACCTCACCCGGGCGCTGCGCTACTCCGAGACCCGCGGCCTCAGCCCTCTCGAGGAGCAGGCCCTCAAGATGTGGGAGCACTGCCTCACCAAGCTCGACCACGATCCCCTCAGCCTCGACCGCGAGGTCGACTGGGTCATCAAGTACCGCATGATCGAGGCCTTCCGGGAGCGCCACGGCCTGTCGCTCACCAGTCCCCGGGTGGCTCTCCTCGACCTCCAGTACCACGACGTCAACCGCCAGCGGGGCCTCTACTACCTCATGCAGGACCGGGGCCTGGTCGACCGCATCACCGACGACGCCACCATCGACCAGGCCGTGGTGTCGCCACCCCAGACCACCCGGGCCCGGCTGCGGGGCGAGTTCATCCGCAAGGCCAAGGAGCGCAAGCGGGACTACACCGTCGACTGGGTCCACCTCAAGCTCAACGACCAGGCGCAACGAACCGTGCTGTGCAAGGACCCCTTCAAGTCGCGTGACGAGCGGGTCGAAAAGCTCATCGCCAGCCTGTAGGCGCCCCCTTGCCCTCGTTCCGGACCGCCTCGGTCACCCGTCTGCACGCTGAGCGCCCCGGCCTCCAACGGGTCGACGTCGACGGGGAGCCGGCTTACGTCCTCACCGACCTGATCGGTCCCGTGGAGCTGGGCGACCGGGTGGTGGTGAACACCACCGCCGTCGACCTGGGGCTGGGCACGGGCGGCTGGCACGTCGTGCACTGGAACCTGTCCCGTGACTCGTGGTCGCGCCCCGGGCCGGGGACGGTGATGAAGCTGCGCTACACCAGCCTGCAGGCCGACGTGGGCGCCAGTGAGGAGGCCGGCGGCTATCTGGCCACCGAAGGCATCGGGGGAGTGCCCGTGGTGGCCTGCGCCCTGCACAGCCAGATGGGCTGCGTGGTGGCAGCGGTGGCCCACGCCGCGCCGGGGACCCGCATCGCGTACGTGATGACCGATGCGGCCGCCCTGCCGCTGGCCTTGTCGGAGCTGGTGGCCAACCTGGCGGCGTCGGGTCTGCTGGGTGCCACCGTCACCTGCGGCCAGGCTTTCGGAGGCGACCACGAGGCAATCACCGTGCACTCCGCCCTCGAGGTGGCGGTGGCCGGCGCCGGCGCCCAGGTCGTCGTCGTTGGCCCCGGCCCGGGTGGCGTGGGCACCAGCAGCAGGCTGGGCTTCGGCGGACTGGAGGTGGGAGGGGTGGTCGACGCCGCCGCCCGTCTCGGCGGTCGCCCGGTGGTGGCCGTGCGCTTCTCCGACGCCGACATCCGCGACCGCCACCGGGGCATCAGCCAGCACACCCTGGCCGCCCTCTGGGCGGCCGAGCGTCCCGCCCTGGTCCCGGTGCCCTGCGGGGCCGAGCACCCCGCCGTCGACGAGCGCCACACGGTGAGTGAGGTCGACGTCCCCGACATGGGTGAGCTCCTGGCCGGGCTCGGCCTGGCCATCACCACCATGGGCCGCGCCCCGGCCGACGACCCGGGCTTCTTCGCCCACGCCGGCGCCGCCGGTGTCGCAGCAGCGGCCTTGCTCAGGACCTGATCACGACCATCCCGGTTAGCGTGTGACCAATGGCTCTTTCTGACAGTGACCGGGAGTACCTGGAGACGAACCATTCGGCGGCCATGATCACCGTCGGCGGCGACGGGCGGCCGAAGGTGGCGCGGGTGGCGGTCACCGTGGTCGACGGGAAGCTCTGGAGCAGCGGCACCGCTGATCGGGCCCGGACCAAGCGTCTACGCAGTGACCCGAGGTGCACGTTGTTCGTCTTCGACTCGGGGTGGAGTTGGCTCACGCTCGAGACCACCGTCCGACTGCTCGAAGGCCCCGACGTCGCCGAGCTCAGCCTGCGGCTGTTCCGTGTGATGCAGAACCGTCCGGAGGGAGACCTCAACTGGTTCGGCACGAACATCGACGAGGAAGCATTTATGAAGCTCATGATCGACGAGGGCCGCCTCATCTACGAGTTCGACGTCGAGCGCACCTACGGCACCCATTGACGGACCCTCGGTCCGGTGGCGCTCAGCGAGGGCCGGACGCGATACCCAGCGTCGCCGTCCGCAACGCCGCCGACTGGGCCTGGATCGACCAGAAGGCGGCCTCGCGGACCAGTCGCTGGGCGGGGTGGCCGAGGCCCATGGCCCGGCCACCGGTGGCGGCCACCAGGGCCTGAGCCGAGCGCATGGCCAGGTCGAGGCTGCGGGCACGGGCGTCGACCAGCTCACCCAGATGTCCCTCGCCGGAGCGGTCCGAGTCGGACAGGGCATAGGCCCAACTGCGGCACCGGTCGAGCTCGGCCACCAACGAACGGGCAGCCTCTTCGACCGCAGGCCGGTCGGCGCCGCTCGCCACCCGCGCCTGGTCGACCAGCAGCCGGGTGGCGGTGGTGGCCAGGCCGAACGGGGCGGGGTGGGGTTGCGAGGTGGCGGCCCGGTCGCGCCCACGCCAGTGACCCAGGTCGATGGTGCTCATCACCTCATCAGCGGGGACGAACAGGTCGTCGAAGACCAGGCGCACCGTCGCCGACGCGCCCATGGCCGACATGGCCAGCGGGGGAGAGGGGCGCACCGAGGCCCCGGCGGCATCGGCATCGAGGAGGAAGAACATCGCCTGGCCGGCGTCGCCACCGGTCGGCTCATCAGGTGACACCACGGCGGCGACGGCGAAGAGGCGGGCCAGCCCCCACGACGTCACCCAGGGCGCCACGCCGCGCACCGTCCACCCGCCGGGAACCGTTCGGGCCACCACGGCGGGGGGACCGGGCCGGCGCAGGTAGGCGAAGGCCACCCCCCCGAGCACCGAGCCCTGGCAGAGGCCGGCCAGCCACCGGTCGCGCAGCTCGGCATTCTGCGACCTGGCCAGCAGGCGGACGGGAGCGTGGTGTTGGACCCAGACGAAGAAGGTGACGCCACACGCCCCCGCCAGGGCCTCGTACACCGGACGGGTCACCGACGGGGGAGCGGCGCGTCCGCCGTAGCCTCCAGGACCGGCCAGCCCGCACAGCCCGGCCTCGGCCAAGGCCTCGAGGTGGCTGCGGGGGACGACGGCGGCCTGATCGGTGTCCTGGGCGGCCGGAGCCAGCAGCTCATCGGCCAGGCCCCGAGCGGCAGCGACCAGATCGGCCACACCCGATCCCCCGGGCGCCTCTTCACTCGACTCGGGTTCGGATCCTGGCCCGGGAGTCAGGACGTCGTGGATGCCCGCGTCGTGCGGCGCGTCGTCCGGAACGGCGGGGTCAGGCGTCGTGGCGCGGGCGGATGCAGTAGGAGCACACGGCGTCGCCGGCCATGGTGTGAGCCACCCGCTCGACCTCGACGTCGGGGCCGAGGACCCGGCGGATGAGCGACAGCTCCATGGCGCACACGGCCGGGTGGCGCTCGGCCACGCGGTGCACGGCACAGTTGTTCTCGGTGAGCACCACCTCGCCGTGGTCACCCTCGTGCGACTCGGCCAGGTAGCCGGCCCCGTCGCGGATCGCGGCGATGCCGGCGACCCGGTCGACGAGGTCGTCCCGCCCGGCGAGCTCCGACTCGTACTCGGCCACCTGCTTGTCGGTGCGCCGGGCGAACACGGCGTCCACGGCGGCGGGCCCGGCGTGCTCGGCCACGTCCTCGAGCAGGTCGAGGGCGATGGCGTCGTAGCGGCGGGGGAACAGCTCGAGGCCGGCAGTCGACAGCCGCCAGCCGGTGGCCGGGCGTCCACGGGCGGCGCGGGTGCACTCGGTGGTCTCCACCAGGCCGTCAACCTCCAGAGCGGCCAGGTGGCGCCGCACACCCATACCCGTGAGGTCGAGCTCAGCGGCCAGCTCGGTGACCGTGACGCCGGGGTTCTTTCGCAGCAGGAGGAGGAGCTTGCGGCGGGTCGTCACCAGATATCGAGGTTACCGGAACATTTCCCGCAGTTCGGACAACGTGGCGTGCGGACGACACGAGGTTCGGACGACACGGCTGTCCCCGCCGGTACGGTGGACTCTCGGTGACGGGCACGCAGCCATGAACAGACTCGAACGCCTCATCAACCTGGTCGCCGCCCTCCTCGACGCCGGGCGGCCGCTGAGCGCCGAGGAGCTGCGCCAGCGGGTGCCCGGGTACCCCGACGACAAGACGGCTTTCCGGCGGGCCTTCGAGCGCGACAAGGAGACGCTGCGAGACATGGGTGTGCCGGTCGTGACCAAGGCCATCGACCCGGTCGAGCCGGCCGTGGTGGGGTACCGCATCCCCAAGGAGGACTACTACCTGGCCGATCCAGGACTGGCCGCTGACGAACTGGCCGCCCTGCACCTGGCGGCGTCGGCCGTGCACCTCGAAGGGGCCGACGGCATGGGTGCCCTCTGGAAGCTGGGCGGCGAGGTGGCCGAGGAGGGACCCACCGCCCCGGTGGCGGCGCTGCCCGGGGAGGCCCATCTGGCCGCTTTGTTCGCCGCCATCTCCGAGCGCCGACGGGTGACGTTCGACTACCGCGGCCGGCCGCGCAGGGTCGAGCCTCAGCGGTTGTCGTTCCGCAACGGCCACTGGTACCTGGCCGGGTGCGACACCGACGCCGACGACGACCGGTCCTACCGCCTCGACCGCATCGAGTCAGACGTGGCCACTGGCGCCGACGCCGGCGCTTTCGAACGGGCGCCCGGGGAAGCCCCGTCGGTGTCGTCTCCCTGGGAGACCGGTGGAGACGCGCCCGTGGTCGGCCATCTCCTCGTCGACGCCGACCAGGCGGTGTGGGCCGCCGGCCACGTCGGCCCCGACGCCGTGGAAGAGCGGCGGCCGGACGGTTCGGTGGTACTGGCCGTGCGGGTGACCAACCGGGACGCCTTCCGTTCGTTCGTGCTCGGTTTCCTCGACCACGCCGAGGTGCTGGGCCCTGCCGACCTGCGGGCCGAGATGGTCGCCTGGCTGGAGGCGCTGTGTCGCGCGTGAGCGCCCACGAGCGCCTCCAGCGGCTGCTGGCCCTGGTGCCCTGGGTGGCCGCCCACGACGGGCCCCTGGTGGCCGACGTCTGCACCCGTTTCGGCTGCACCGAAGCCGAGTTGGCGAGCGATCTCGACTTGTTGTTCCTGTGCGGGTTGCACCCCTACACGCCGGACACGCTCATCGACGTCGACGTGGCCGACGGCCGGGTCTGGATCCGCTATGCCGACTACTTCTCCCGGCCCCTTCGCCTCACGCCGGCCGAGGGCCTGGCCCTGCTCGTGGCCGGCACCAGCCTGCTGGCCACCCCGGGGGCCATGGCCGACAGCCCCCTGGGCCGGGGCCTGGGCAAGCTGGCCGCCGCCCTCGGGGTGGGGGCGGAGGGCTCGCTCGACGTGTCGCTCGGGCCTGCCCCCCCGGAGACGCTGCGGTCCCTGTCCGAGGCGGCCAGCGAGCACCGCCAGGTCGAGTTGGACTACTACGCCTTCGGACGCGACGAATGGACGAGGCGGGTGGTCGACCCCTACGCGGTGTTCTCCGCAGGCGGGCAGTGGTACGTGTCGGCCTACTGCCACGCCGTCGACGACGAGCGCCTGTTCCGCGTCGACCGGGTTCGCCGGGCCGTCACCCTCGACAACGGGTTCGATCCTCCCGCCGGCAGACCCGAGCTCACGGTCTACCGGGCCCGACCCGACGACCCGCGGGTCACCCTCGAGCTGGAGCCGGCGGCGGGATGGGTGGTCGAGCAGTACCCGACGGAGGGCGTCGAGACCATCGACGGTGGGCGGCTGCGGGTGACGCTGGCGGTCAGCGAGCGGGCATGGCTGGAGCGGCTCCTGCTTCGTCTGGGACCGGCGGCCACCGTCGTCACCGGTGACGACGACGTGGCCAGCGCCGCCGCCTGCCGTCTTTTGGGCCGCTATCGGGCTGTAGCCTCGCCTCCATGGTCGACGAGCGGGTAAGCCTTCCCGACACCCGCCCCGCTCCACCGCCCAAGGAGTCGTCGGGCATCCGCGGCGCCGTCGAGTGGGTCGTCATACTCGTCGGCGCTCTCATCGTGGCCCTGGTGGTCAAGACCTTCCTGCTCCAGGCCTTCTACATCCCCTCGGGGTCCATGGAGCCGACCCTGATGATCGGCGACCGGGTGCTGGTCAACAAGGTCAGCTACGACTTCCACGACGTGCACCGTGGTGACATCGTCGTGTTCCGCACCCCGCCGGGCGAGGACAACGCCACCATCAAAGACCTCATCAAACGGGTTATCGGCCTGCCCGGAGACACCGTCGAGGGCCATGACGGCCGGGTCTACATCGACGGTGATCCGCTCAAGGAGCCCTATCTCCCGGCCGGCACCACCACCTCGGCGTTTCCTGCGGAGAAGATCGCCCCGGGGCGTCTGTGGGTGATGGGGGACAACCGCTCCAACTCCAAGGACAGCCGCTACTTCCACACCATCTCGACAGATCTGGTGGTCGGGCGCGCCTTCGTCAAGGTCTGGCCCTTGAGTCAGATCGGCCTGCTTTGAGGGTCAACCGGCGGCGCTGAGGGCTTCGACCAGGCGGTCGACGTGGTCGCTGTAGATCCCGTCGACACCCATGCGCACCAGGTCGGCCAGCACCCGTTCGTGCTGGGCGTCCCAGGCGAAGGCCAGGCGTCCGAACCGGTGGAACAGGGTGACGAGCCCGGCCGACCAGTCGGAGCGGTGCAGGTTCACGGCGTCGATGCCCGCCTGGGCCAACTGGGCGGCCCGGCGCTCGGCGCCGTGATGCATGAGGCGCAGGCGGGTGCTGTCGACCAGGTGGACGCCGGGCCATCGCGACCGCCACCCGACCAGGACCTCGACGTCGGGATGACACAGCCACAGCCGCTCCAGCGCTCCACCGCCCGCCGCCCGGGCCACCGCCACCGTCGCCTCGGCGGCGTGGGGGACCTTGATGTCGAGGGACAGCTCGAAGTCGGTCCCGCAGTCGGCGTAGAGGTCGGCGAGGGTCGGGATGTGGTCACCGAGGTGGCGGCGGTCGACGTCGGCGATCGTGCGGCGGCGCAACCGTCCCCCCACCCGCCCGTCATGGTCGAGGACGGCGACCCCGTCGGCGGTCAGCCACACGTCGCTCTCCAGGCCGCTCGCACCCAGGCGGAGGCCGAGGCGGAAGGCATCGAGGGTGTTCTCCCGGGCATGGGCCCGGGCGCCCCGGTGGGCGAAGGCGATCGGGGGTCGGCGGAGCGGCTCCACTTTGGGACTCTAGGCGCGTAGCATCGGGAGATGACCCTGCTGTGGATCGCCTTGGGACTGATCGCCCTCATCGGGGTGGCGGCGATCGTCCGGGTGCTGGCCCGGGTTCTGGCTGCCGCCCGCCAGCTCCAGCACAACGTCGACCTGCTGGGCCAGTCGGTGAACGCCGAGTTGGAGCGCCTCGAGGGCGACGTCGCAGACCTGGGCGAGTCCATCGACAAGACCCGTCGCCGGTAGGATCCGCCTGTGCCCTCGTCGCTGGGCCCTGCCGAGATCCTCGTGATCCTCGTGGTGGCCCTGATCGTGCTCGGCCCCTCCAAGCTGCCCGAGGCCGGCCGCCAGGTCGGCAAGGCCCTGGCCGAGGTCAGGCGCTGGTCCCAGACGATGCAGAGCGAGATCCGCGACGTCATCGACATCGATCCCGACCCGCCGTCGCCCACCCCGCCGCCTGTCCCGACGCCTCCGGCCCCCCCGACACCGCCGGTCCCGACGCCTCCGGAACCGACCCCTCCCGAGCCGTCACCCCCGATCCCGGCGTTGCCGGCGAGCCCGGGCGAGCCGCCCCCGACCATGCCTGCGAGCGAGGGCGAGCCGCCCCCGACCATGCCTGCGAGCGGGGGTGAGCCGCCCCCGACCATGCCTGCGAGCGGGGGCGAGCCGCCCCCGACCATGCCTGCGAGCGGGGGTGAGCCGCCCCCGACCATGTCGACCCCGGCCCCCACCTCGGTGACGACGCCGTCGGCCAACGGCTCGGTCACCCACGCCGGCGACGCCGCACCCGACCCCTCCGGCGACGAGTCCTCTCCGGGCGGGCACCCGGCGGGCTAGTCGACCATCGCCATCATTTCCGACGACCGGGAGGTCGACGAGCCCGAGAGCGGGCGCATGTCGCTCGTCGAGCACCTGAGCGAGCTGCGGCGACGTCTGATCATCTGTGCCGCCGCCCTGGCACTCGGCGGCATCATCGCCTTCGTCCTCTACAGCCGGATCCTGCGAGTGCTGATCGGGCCGTACACCGACATCACCGGCAAGAAGCGCCTGCTCATCACCGACCCCCTCGAGGGATTCGCCACCAGGCTGAAGATCGCCGGCTGGGGTGGGCTGTTCCTGGCCTCGCCCGTGGTGCTCTGGCAGCTCTGGCGGTTCATCACCCCGGGGCTGCACAAGCGCGAGAAGCGCTACGCCATCCCGTTCATCATCGCCTCCATCGTGCTGTTCCTCATGGGGGCGGGGGTGGCCATGCTCACCTTCAAGCCCGCCCTCAAGTTCCTGATCGGCGTCGGCGGCCCCGACCTCGACCCGATCTTCACGCCGTCGAAGTACCTGAGCCTCATCACCTTGATGATCCTCGCCTTCGGCATCGCCTTCGAGTTCCCCATCCTGTTGGTCTTCCTCGAACTGGCCGGCGTGGTCCCCAGCAAGAAGCTGCGCAAGTGGCGCCGCCCGGCCATCGTCGTCATCGTCACCGTGGCCGCGGTCATCACGCCCAGCCAGGACCCCTACTCGCTGTTCGCCATGGCCATCCCGATGTACCTGTTCTACGAGGGCGCCATCGTCGTGGGCCGGGTGCTGAAGAAGTAGTGAGACCAAGCTGAAGCGCGAGGACTTCGCCGCCACCTACGGCTTCACGCTCGATCCCTTCCAGGTGCGGGCCCTGGATGCCCTCGACGGGGGGACGTCGGTGCTCGTCGCCGCCCCCACCGGGTCGGGCAAGACGGTGGTGGCCGAGTACGCAGTGGCCAAGGCGCTGGCCGAAGGGGGCAAGGCCTTCTACACGACGCCGTTGAAGGCGCTGTCCAACCAGAAGTACGCCGACCTGCTCCGCCGACACGGCCCTGACCGGGTCGGGCTGCTCACGGGCGACAACGCGGTGAACGGCGACGCGCCGGTGGTGGTCATGACCACCGAGGTCCTGCGCAACATGATCTACGCGGGGTCGTCTGCTCTGGACCGTCTGCGTTACGTGGTGCTCGACGAGGTGCACTACCTGCAGAACGCCTACCGGGGCCCGGTCTGGGAGGAGGTGATCATCCACCTGCCGCCCGAGGTGATCCTGGTGTGCCTGTCGGCCACGGTGTCCAACGCCGAGGAGTTCGCCGACTGGGTGGCGACGGTCCGGGGTGAGACGGCGGCGGTGATCGAGGAGCGCCGTCCGGTGGAGCTGATCCACCTCTACATGGTGGGCGACCGCCAGGCCGACGGCCTGCACCTGCTGCCCACCTTCGTCGATGGCAAGCCCAACCCCGAGGCCGTGCGCCTCGACGCCCGCGCGTCGGGCGGGCGCGACCGCTCCGACCGGGCCGGGCGGGACCGCGGTCGACCCCGGGGCCGCCTCTACGCCCCCCGGCGGGCCGAGGCCGTCGAGCGTCTCCACACCGAGTCGATGCTGCCCGCCATCTTCTTCATCTTCAGCCGCGCCGCGTGCGACGACGCCGTGCGCCAGTGCCTCGACTACGGGCTGCGCCTCACCACGCCCGCCGAGCGCACCGCCATCCGGGCCATCGCCGAGGCCAAGGCAGAGACCCTGTCGGCCACGGATCTCGAGGTGCTGGGCTACCGGAAGTGGCTCGCCTGCCTCGAGTCGGGCCTGGCCGCCCACCACGCGGGGATGGTGCCACCGTTCAAGGAGGCGGTGGAGGCGTGTTTCACCGCTGGGCTGGTCAAGGTGGTGTTCGCAACCGAGACCCTCGCCCTGGGCATCAACATGCCGGCGCGCTCGGTGGTGATCGCGAAGCTGTCCAAGTTCACCGGCGAGCGCCACGAGTTCCTCACCCCCGGCGAGTACACCCAGATCACCGGGCGGGCCGGCCGGCGGGGGATCGATCCCGTCGGCTACGCCACCGTGCTGTGGTCGCCCTTCGTCCCGTTCGAACAGGTGGCCGGCCTGGCCTCGACCCGCAGCTACGCGCTGTCGTCGTCGTTCCGGCCCACCTACAACATGGCCGCCAATCTGGTCCGCCGCTATGCACCGGACACCGCCCGGCACCTGCTCAACCTTTCGTTCGCCCAGTACGGGGCCGACCGTGACGTGGTGCGGCTGGAGGCACAGGTGGCCAAGACGGTCGCCCAGCGCGACCTCGCCCGCCAGGCGGCCGCGTGTGAGCGGGGCGACATCGACGTCTACCGCCGCCTGCTGAGCCGTCTCGACGACATGGGGCCCGCCTCTGCCGTCGCCCGGGCCGAGGTGGCCGCCGCCATGGGCCGGCTGCGACCGGGCGACGTGGTCCACCTGACGGGGGGCAAGTCGGCCGGCCCGGTGGTGATCCTGTCGACCGGACAACGCCGGGGGGGCGACGTGCGGGTGAGCGCGCTCACCGCCGACCGCCGCCATCTCGCCCTGGCGACGCGCGACTTCCCCACGCCACCCCGTGCCACCAGCAAGGTCGAGCTGCCATCGCCCTTCGTGCCCCGCAACCCCGGTTTCCAGCGGGCGGTGGCGGCGGCGTTGGCCAAGGCCACTCCCGTCTCCGACCCGCCCGCCAGGCCGGCCCACCGCGTAGGCGGCGGCGGGCGGGCGGCGGCCATGGCCGCCGCCGCTGCCGAAGCCGAAGCTCACCCGGTCGCCGGGTGCCCCGATGCCCGTGCCCACCTGCGCGCCGCGGAGCGGGCCGAACGCTTGGAGAAGGACCGCCGGCGCCTGGAGCGGCGCATCCAGGGTCGCACCGAGTCGTTGGCCCGCCAGTTCGACCGGGTCCTGCGGGTGCTCGGCACGTGGGGCTACGTGGAGGAGTGGTCGCTCACCGACGCTGGTTCGATGCTGGCCCGTATCTGGCACGAGTGCGACCTGCTGGTGGCCGAGGCCCTGCGTACGGGCGTGTTCGACGGCCTCGACGCCACCTCGGTGGCCGCCTTGGCCTCGGCGTTCACCTTCGAGGCGCGGTCGTCGGGCCCCCGTCCCGAGCCGTGGTTCCCGTCGGCCCGAGTGCGCCACCGTTGGGCCGACCTGTCCCGCCTGGTCACCGAGTTGAACCAGGCCGAGGACGAGGCCGGGCTCCCGCTGACCCGGTCGCCGGACCCGGGCTTCTTCGCCGCCGCCTACGGCTGGGCCGCAGGCGAGGACCTGGGGGAGGTCATCGCCGACGAGGAGATCTCGGGCGGCGATTTCGTGCGCAACGTCAAACAGCTCATCGACCTGCTCCGCCAGCTGGGCGACGTGGCCATCGAGCCGGCCACGGCCAAAACGGCCCGCGAGGCCGCCGACCGTCTCTTTCGTGGCGTGGTGGCCATCTCGTCGGTCGTGGGGACCTGAGGGGCCCCCGTGCCCATCGCCAAGGGCGGCCCCTATGGCGCCCACGGGCCGTTCCCGACCGAGGGCGTGGTCGTGCGCTCCGATGCCGAGGCGCGCCAGGCGGTCGAGACGGCCCGACGGGAGCGTCGCCCGCTGCCCGTGCTGGGCCTGCTGGGCGGAGACCTCTACCGCACCTTGGGGGGCAGCCAGCAGCCGGGGAGTGCGAGCGGCGGTGAGGACCGCCTGCGCAGCGACGGCGGCGTCACCTTCGCCGTCGACCTCGGCGAGGTGCTGGTGGACGGGCGCCTGCACCTTTTCGTGGCCCACCTGGTGGCTCGCTCGTGGCTGTGGACCCGGGCGTTCGTGGCCATGAACGCCCAGTGGCTCGGCACCTGGAACCTCGGTCCCCGCGCCCACCCCGGCGACGCCCTGCTCGACACCTACGACGTCCACCTGAGGGTCTCGCAGCTCCTGCCGGTGCGGGCCCGGCTCCATCACGGCGCCCACCTCCCTCACCCGGGGATCAAAGAGCAGCGCACGGCCGCCACCCAGGTCGACCTCGACAGCCCACTGACAATCCGCGTCGACGGCCAGGCCGTGGGCCGGGGCCGCCGCCTGGCGGTGAGGGTCGAAGCCGACGCCTTGACTGTCGTGGTGTGACGCCGAGCCGAAACGGTCAGGTTCGGGCCCGGGCGAGGTTGGGTCGTCCCCGTCCGGGGAAGAATCGGAGCTGCAACCACCGACGAAAGGAGCTCGCATGGGTGGCATGGACGAGACCAAGGGCCGCATCAAAGAAGCAGCCGGAGACCTCAGCGACGACGACGACCTCAAGCGCGAGGGCAAGGTCGACAAGGCCACCGGTTCGGTGAAGGATGCCGTCGACAAGGTGTCCGACAAGGTCAAGGGCGACTGAATACCCCGAAGACCCCGCCACGGTCGCCGGGCGTCGGCGACCGTGGGGTCGGGACACCCCGGTAGGCTCGCCCGGTGGCCGACCTCGATCTGGAGTCCGCCAAGACCCGGGTGATCGACGAGGTCGACCGCTTGGCCGACCAGCTTTTCGAGGTGTCCCACCAGATCCACCGACGGCCTGAACTTCTCTTCGAGGAGCGCCACGCAGCGCGATTGGTGGCTGACGTACTCGATGACGGCGGTCTGCGGGTGGAGCGGGGAGCCTTCGGCCTGGAGACGGCCGTCGCGGCCGAGGCAGGCGGGGGCGACGGGGAGGCGGAGGCGGTGGCCGTCCTGTGCGAGTACGACGCCTTGCCCCGCATCGGCCACGGCTGTGGCCACAACATCATCGCCGCCGCCGGTCTGGGCGCGGGGGTGGCGGCAGCGTCGGTCGCCGTCGAGGCGGGCGGGCGCCTGGTCGTGCTGGGCACCCCTGCCGAGGAGGGAGGGGGCGGCAAGGTGCTCATGGGCGACCGTGGAGCGTTCGACGGGGTGGGCGCGGCGATGATGGTGCACCCCGCCGGCCTCGACCTGACCGAGCCCGAGGTCATCGCCATCGCCAGCCTCCTGGTGACCTACCAGGGCCGGGGCGCTCACGCCGCCGCCTTTCCGGAGAGGGGACGCAACGCACTCGACGCCGCCGTCCTCGGCTACAACGCCGTCGCCGCCCTGCGCCAGCACATCGGCGCCTCCGAGCGGGTGCACGGCGTGTTCCTGGAGGCGGGGGAGAAGCCCAACATCGTCCCCGACCACACCGTGGCCGAGTGGTACATCCGCTCTGCCACGCTGGAGAGCCTCCAACCGCTCAAGGAGCGAGTGCTGGCATGCCTGGAGGCAGGGGCGGCGGCCGCCGGGTGCTCCATGGAATGGAAGCTGACGGCGCCTGAGTACCGGGATCTGCGCACCAACGGGCCCCTCGTCGACCTGTACGGGCGCAACAGCGCCAGCCTGGGCCGTCCCGTCGCCCAGCCCGGCCCCGGGCGGCGGGTCACCGCCAGCACCGACATGGGCAACGTCAGCTACCTGGTGCCATCCATCCACCCCATGGTGGCCGTCTCGCCACCCGACGTGTCCCTGCATTCGTCCGAGTTCGCCCACTGGGCGGGCGGGGTCGAGGGCGACAAGGCCGTGCTCGACGGGGCCAAGGCCATGGCCATGACCGTCGTCGACCTGTGGCTGCGGCACGGCGCCATGAGCGAGGTCCGCGCCGCGTTCGACCCCGCCCCCTAGTCTCCGGCCGTGCATCCTTACGTGGCTGAGCAGTGGTCGGACGCCGAGGCCGACGTCCTGCGCCGCTACTTCACCAGTCTCGACGGGCCGGTGTTCGCCCTCGTCAACTTGCCCGAGGTGGTGAAGGGGGCGTTGTTCGCCCGCTACTCCCGTTCGCCCAAGAGCTTGCGACGCCTGTTCCTCGATGAGTTCGTGGGCGAGCTCGACACCACCGGCGACGCCTCGGTCGACGCCACCATCGGCCTGCGACGGGCCGAGGCGCTCTATGACAAGGTCTTCTTCGACTACGGCGACGACTCCGTCGCCCAGCTCGGAGGGGTACACCTGGCCTGTGAGCAGGCTTCGAACCTGCTCACCAAGGTGCTCGAGTGGGGCCGGCTCATGGCCTACCTCGAGCAGTCGACCCGCTACGTCGCCTACGACGACCGCCTGGGTGGTCGCTACCGCTACCACCGCGACCCGGCGGTGCTGGCCTCGCCGCTGGGGGTCCGCTATGTGGCCGACCTCGACCGCGCCTTCGAGACCTACACCGAGCTGCTTCCCACCATGGCCGACCACTTCCGGCGCCTGCACCCGAAGGACCCGGCCGATTCCGACTTCGTCTACCGCCAGTCCATCCGGGCCAAGGCCTTCGACAGTTTGCGCGGACTGTTACCAGCGGCGTCGCTGTCCAACGTGGGCATCTACGGCACCGGCCAAGGCTACGAGGCCCTCCTCCTGCGCATGCGGGCCCATCGCCTCCCCGAGGCCCGCAGCTACGCCGACCTGATCCTCACCGAGCTGCGGAAGGTGATCCCCTCCTTTTTGACCAGGGTCGACCGCCCCGAGCGCGGTGGGGCGTGGTCGGCCTACCTGGCCTCCACCGACGAGGCCACCGCCGAGGCGGCCCGGGCCCTGTTCGACGGCATCGAGGCCGAACCGCGGCCCACCGTGAGCCTGGTCGACTTCGACCCCGGCGCCGAGGACAAGTTGCTGGCGGCCATGGTCTACTCCCATCTCCAGCTGCCCGAGGACCAGGTGCTGGCCCGGGTACGCACGCTGAGCGCCGACGAGCGCGCCACGATCGTCGACGCCTACGTGGGCGAGCGCGGCAACCGCCGCTACAAGCCGGGGCGGGGCCTGGAGCGGGTGTCCTACCGGTTCGACGTCCTCTCCGACTACGGCGCCTTCCGCGACCTGCAGCGCCACCGCATGCTCACCATCCAGTGGCAGGCGCTGGGGCCGGGCCATGGGTACGAGATGCCGCCCGAGGTGGTCGACGCCGGCGCCGGCGCCACGTTCGGTGATGCCATGGAACGCTCGGCCGCCCTCCACGACGCCCTCCTGCCGCGGTTCCCCGCCCAGGCGCCCTATGCCGTCGCCCTCGGCTACAACGTGCGCTACTCCATCGACATGAACGCCCGGGAGGCCCTCCACCTCATCGAGCTGCGCAGCGGCTCGGCCGGTCACCCGTCGTACCGCCAGGTGGCCCAGCAGATGCACCGCCTCATCGCCGAAGAAGCGGGGCACCCCCTGGTGGCGGCCATGATGAGCTTCGTCGACCACGGGTCCACGGGTCTGGAGCGACTGGAGGGCGAGCGGCGTTCCGAGGCCCGGCGACGGTCCCGACAGGTGCCTGCCGCCGCCGGTCCCGGCCCTGCCCAACCCCAACCCTCGACTGATGACTTAGGGTTGCATTCGCACTGTCCCTGACCAGCGAAGACGCGCGAAGTGGCTGGTCAGAGCCCAATTTTTCGTTTGACAGCCTCGGCCTCATTGGTCATGGTTACGACCGTCCCCGACGCCCCAACCGCCGGTCGTGGGCCTCAGCGTGGGATCTGTGCGAGCCCGCCGCTGAGGGGGTGGTCGAAGGGCAACATGGGATTCGGGGGGCCAAGTAGAGAACGTTCTGATAACCCGGCTCGGCGACCGCACAGTGTGGTTGGTGGGTGCGGGCCAACGAGCGGCACCAACGGTCCCCTGAGTCCCGTCACACCCGTCGAGCGGCCCGAACGGTGCACGCGGGCATCGAGCGAGCCCAAGTCGTCTATGCTCCCGGCCCCGAACGCCACGGCAAGGACGCGGCATCATGGCTGAACAAG
Source organism: Acidimicrobiales bacterium (assembly GCA_036264885.1). GTDB lineage: Bacteria > Actinomycetota > Acidimicrobiia > Acidimicrobiales > AC-14 > DATAQC01. The sequence goes on from DATAQC010000090.1 coordinate 30,435, forward strand.
AAGACGTAGATCTCGGAGGCCTCGAGGCGCCCGTCGACCTCGACGACGACGACATCGAAGACCTGGACGACCTGGGAGACGACGACCTCGTCGACGACGACCCCCTGGTCGACGACGACCCCCTGGTCGACGACCCCCTGGTGGACGACGCCCTCAACCTGCCCGTGGCGGGCGACGCCCTCAACGCCGCCGTCCCCCTGGCGCCGGAGACAGTCGAAGGCACGGGGGAGCCCACGGCGGTGGCCGTGCCCACCGGCGACGACGACGACGACGAGGAGGACGACGACGATCTCGACCCCGACGACGTCGAAGCCGGCCTCGACGTGATCCTCAAGGACCGCCTGGTGGTCGTCGACGAGGAGCCGGACGAGGACGAGGAGGTCCCCGACGCCGAGGAGCGGGCCGATGGCACGACCAGGGTGCCCACCAAGCGCCCTGAGGAGTTCGTCTGCGCCTCCTGCTTCTTGGTGAAACACCCCAGCCAACTGGCCGACCCGACCCGGATGTTCTGCCGGGACTGCGTGTGACCCTGGGCTCCCGATGACCCTGGGCAACCGATGACACAGTCGGCGCCGTCCGATCCCGGGTCGCCGCTGGAGCGGGTGCTCGACGTGGCCCTGTACGGGCCGATCGGGCTGGCCGTCGCTGTACGGGAGGGTCTTCCCCGGTGGGCCGAAGTGGGCCGACGCCAGCTGAACACCCGGCTGACCATGGCCCGCGTCGTGGGGCGCCTCGCCGTCGACCAGGGTTCGCGCCACGGCGGCGACATCGCCCGGCGGCTGGCCGACCAGGCCGACGCCCTGCTGGGCGCTCTGGGGCTGGTCGGCGAACCGCCCGACCAGGGCGCTGACCCCGGCCCCGTGGACACCGCGGTCGTCGACGACGTCGAGCCCTCCGCCCCTGACGACAGTCACGCCCCGCCGCCAGCCTCGGCACCACCGGCAGCCCCGGCGGCCGCGCAGGACCCCGCTCACCTGGCCATTCCCGGCTACGACACCCTCTCGGCCTCCCAGGTGGTGCAACGCCTTCCCGGCTTGTCGGCCGACGAGCTCGAGGCCGTCCGCATCTACGAGGCGGCCGGGCGTGCCCGCAAGACGATCCTCCTCAGGGCTGCCCAGCTCCGCAGCGGGTCATGAGGGCCGAGCCCTGATGGAAGGGGTACGGCTGGCCGCCCTCGAAGACGTGCCCCGGCTGGCCGAGCTCACCCGGGCGGCCATCGCCGAGCTCACGCCGACCAGGGGCGGTGCGGTGTGGCGGGCGGCTGAATCGCGTCCCGAACCCATCGAAAAGGGCCTCGAGGCCCTTCTCGACGACGACGATGCCCTGGTGGTAGTGGGCACCATCGACGATGTCACCGTGGGTTATGCCGTGGTGCGGGTGGAGCAGCTGGTCGACGGCTCCCGGCTCGGCGTGATCGACGACATCTTCGTGGAGTCCGAAGCAAGGGGCATCGGCCTGGGAGAGGCGATGATGACCGAGCTGGTGGCGTGGTCGGTCGAGCGCCACTGCTTCGGCATGGACGCCATGGCCCTGCCCGGCCATCGCCAGACCAAGAACTTCTTCGAGGAGTCTGGCTTCACCGCCCGCAAGCTGGTGATGCACCACTCCCTGGCCGACCCACCGGAGGGGCCGGCGAGCCGGGTGCCATGAGGCCCGAGGTCTGTGTGGGTGCCATTGCCGTCGCCGAGGAGAACCTGCTGCTCATCCGCCGGGGTCGGGGCCCGGCCGCCGGCATGTGGTCGGTGCCGGGGGGACGGGTCGAGGCGGGTGAGACGCTGGCCGAGGCCGTGCTGCGGGAACTGACCGAGGAGACGGCCCTCGAGGGCGTCTGCGACGGCCTGGTGGGCTGGGTGGAGCGCATGGGCCCGGACCACCATTACGTGATCCTGGACTTCGCGGTCACGATCCTCGAGACGGCCAACCCTCGGCCCGGCGACGACGCCGTCGAGGCGGAATGGGTGCCGCTGGACGAGGTTGTCCACCGGCGGCTGGCCGACGGCCTAGCTGAGTTCCTCCACGAGCACGGCATCGTTCCCGTCATCACCTGAGGGTCAGAAAGACAACTACCTGCGCATTCGATGATGTGAATCCGCTGGTAGGTGGCTTACACGATGCGCAGGTAGTTATCTTCTGGACCCTGAGGGCACCGGTGCTCCGGCAGCGCCGTCGCCCTCGGCCTGCCCGGGAGCGGCGACAGGGTCTTCGGGCGCATCGGCGGCCGACACCGGAGCCTCGACCGACTCGGGGGCCTCGGCTGCTGCTTGCACGGGCTCGGGGGCCGGAACAGGAGCCTCCGCGGCTGGTTCCACGGGCGCCTCGGCGGCCGGAACAGGGGCCTCGGACGTCTCGGCCTGGGCCGGTGCGGGGGTGGCGGCGGGGCGGGGCGGGCGTCGGCCGCCCGGGCCGCGGCGGGAGGGGCGGCTCCCAGCGGGCCCGGGCGGCGCTCCCGGGGTAACGGGGCGAGGGGGCCTCGGAGGACCGAGCATGGCCGCCAGGCCCGGCACGCGCGGTGCCGCCAGACGGAGGGCCCGCTCGAGGTCTTCGGCCCGTTCGGCGGGGACCCCCTGGGGCTGGACGGTGCGGCGCACGGGTGAGGCGACGACGGCGTCGAGCAGGGCGGCCCAGCGGTCGGCAACGGTGTCAGCCGTCATGGCCGCTCCTGCGGCGGCGCTGAGCTGTTCGGCCAGGTCGGCGGGGAACCGGGCGCCGGGGTCTGGCGGGCGGCCGCTGACCCGCAGGGCCCGCACCACCCGGCCGTCGACGAGCGAGCTGCGAATCTCGGCCACCCAGGCGTCGCGCTCGTCGGCGCTGCGCTGCTCGAGGGCCTCCCGGAGGCGCACAACCAGGGCCCGGCTCTCTTCGTCGCGCCCGGCGGCGTCGGAGCCGGCCACCACCGCCCGCAGGTCCCGTAACCCGATCTCGGATACGGCGGCCACAGCCGCCTCGGCCCGGTCGCGCCACTCGGCGGCGCGCAGGCGCGGGAGCAGGCCCTCGGCCATGGCCACCAGGGCATCGGCTTTCACCTCTGGTGCGCCCGTGCTGCGGGCCTCGGCGTTCTGCTCCTCGACGGCCTGGCGCACCGACGGCAACCCGCCCCGTAGCACCTTCTCGGCCACCGGGCGCTGTTCGGGCGCCAGCTCGGCGAGGACCGCCTCGCGGTGCGCCCGACCGGGCTGCAGTCGCTTGGGGCGGGGCCGGGTGGCAGACGGGGCCGATGATGGTTCGGGCCGGCCCCGTCGAGGACGCTGGGCGTGATCGCCGGTACGGCGGTCGACGCCTCGTCCGTCGTCGCCGCGGGCAGGCCGCTGCCCTCGTTCACCGCCGGGGCCCCCGGGGCGGGGCCCTCGATCACCGGGCCCCGAGCCCGGCCCACGAGCCGCTTCTCGGGCGCCGCCGGGGGAGCCCTCCGGGCGACCGCCCCCCGGGCGACCGCCCCCCGGGCGACCGCCACCAGGACGACCGCCGTCCGGGGCACCCGGCCCGCGGCCTCGAGTGGGGGCGCCTCCCGGACGGCCTCCTGCGGGAAAGCCTGCTCCGGCTCCTCGACCGCCGCCCGGGCCGCCGGCCCCCCTGCCGCCACCCGGTGCTCCCCCCGACCGGCCGCCGCCATCACGATCGCGCCCGGCCCGGCCCTCACGGCGGGGACGCTCGCCGCGGAGGTCGGGCGCACCGCCGTCCTGGGTGACGAGGGGGTCGTCGTGGCCCGAGCCCTGGATGGCCAGGCGATCGGGCTCGGACCGCTTGGCCCGCGAGGCGAGAACGGCCGTGACCCTGGTGCCGTCGAGGTCGATCTCACATTCCGCCCGCAGCACATCGCCCACCCGGGCGCCGCTGTCGAGCAGGGCGCCATCGAGCACCCCCTTGGGTTGGCGGGCACCCGCCGCACGCCAGGTCCACGCCCCTCCGGGTTGGGTGCTGGTGAGCTCGATGTCGATGCGCGGCACGACCCTCAACCTAATGGCTCCGGCACGAGCCTGACGTCTGGTGCCGGTGAGGGGCGGCTCGGCCCGCGCTATTTCACGTAGACGGCGCCCTGCATGCCCTGGCTCTGGTGGAAGCGGCAGTGGAATTCGACCGAGCCGGTGGCGGGCGCGGTGAGGGTGATGCTGCGGGAGGCGCCGGGGGGCAGCTCCAGGTCGATGTTCATGGACGGGCTGGTGAAGGTGTGGCGGGCGCTGCCGTCGTTGCGCAGCTGCACCGTGAACTTCTGCCCGGCCGATGCGGTGATGAACGTCGGGCTGAACGAGAAGTTGTCGGCCACCAGCGCGAGATCGTCCTTGGCCGTCTTGGTGCCGTGGTTGTTGGTGGAACCGGGCAGCGACACCGGGGGTTTCGAGCTCCCTCCACCGCAGCCCACGGCGACCAGCGCCACCAGCGAGAGGGTCACGAAAAGTCGTCTCATCGTCTCACCCGAGTCGTCGGCGGCGGATGGGGGCACCCTGCCCACGTCGGTGCCGCGGGTGACCGTAGCATCGGCGTCACCGGCGGCACGGGCAGAATGGGTGGCGTGGCGACCGTCGGCGAGAACTTCACCATCGGCGTCGAGGAGGAGTTCCTCCTCGTCGATCCCGACTCCCGCCGTCTGGTCCCGCGTGCCGAGCGGGTCCTGGCCCTGGCCCGGGCCGGCGCCGGCGACGGTCAACAGGTCGACCACGAGCTCCAGCAATCGCAACTGGAGACGGGCACCGGCGTCTGCCGTACGGCCGCCGAGCTTCGGGGCGAGCTCGTCCGCCTCCGACGGTCGGCGGCGACCGCCGCCGAGCAGGTGGGCTGTCGTCTGGCCGCGGCCGGGACACACCCCCTCCCGTTCGCCCGCGAAGGCCAGGTCACCCCCGAGGACGCCTATCTGCGCCTGGAGCGTGAGTACCAGACGGTGATGCGGGAGCAGATGGTGTGCGGGTGCCATGTCCACGTGGGCCTGGTCGATGCCGAAGAGGCCATCGAGGTGCTCAACCGGAGCCGGGCATGGCTGCCCGTCGTCGCCGCTCTGGCGGTGAACTCCCCGTTCTGGCTGGGCGAGGACACCGGCTACGCCAGCTTCCGCGCCGAGATCTGGCGCCGCTGGCCGATCTCGGGCATGCCCGACACGTTCGCGTCCCGGTCGGAGTACGACGCTTTGGTGGACGACCTCCTGCGCACCGAAGCGATCGACGACCCGGCGCGCATCTACTGGGACGTCAGGCCATCGGCCCGCTACGACACCCTGGAGTTCCGGGTCACCGACACGTGCCTCACGGTGGACGAGGCGGTGATGACGGCCGGGCTGGTACAGGCCCTGGTCCGGACCCTGCACGAGCAGATGTCGAGGGGCGAGCCGCCGGTCAGTGTCCGGCCCGAGCTCCTGCAGGCTGCCACCTGGCGGGCCGCCCGGTACGGCACCGAGGGGCGGCTCATCGACCCGACAGGGCGTCGATCGGTTTCGGCCGCCGACGCCGTCGACGATCTGCTGATCCTCGTGCGCCCCGCCCTGGAAGAGGCCGGGAGCTGGGACGAGGTGCACGACCTCGTCGGTCGGACGCTGCGGGAGGGAACGGGCGCCATGCGCCAGCGCCGGGCCTTCGCCCGGGCAGGGCGCCTGAGCGATGTCGTCGACCTGGTCGTGGCCGAGACCGCACGCCACTGAGGGGCGGGCCCCGGATCCCCGACCGGGCGCCGGCGCCGGATCCCGGTAGGGTCCGGCTCCGACACCCGGAGGTTTCCCGATGGCCCGACTCAGCGCCGGAGATCCTGCGCCGACCTTCACCCTGCCCGACCACGACGGCGTGCCCGTCTCGCTGGCCGACTTCGCCGGTCGGCGGGTGGTCGTGTACTTCTACCCGGCCGACGACACCCCGGGGTGCACCGTGGAGGCGTGCCAGTTCAACGACAACCTGGCGGCGTTCGACGGGGCGGCAGTCGCGGTGCTCGGCATCTCCGCCGACGACGCCGCCAGCCACGTGCGGTTCCGCCAGAAGTTCGACTTGAGCTTCCCGCTGCTGACCGACCACGACCACTCCGTCATGACCGCCTACGGGGCCTGGGGGGAGAAGACGCTTTATGGCAAGACGGTGGTGGGGGTCATCCGCTCCACCTTCCTCATCGACGAGCGGGGTGTCGTGCTGCGAGCGTGGTACAACGTGCGAACCGACGGCCACGCCGCCCGGGTCCTGGCCGAAGCGGGCTCCTGAACGTCGCTCCGGTCAGAGGCGCGCTCCTCGAATCCCACCTGGAGAGCTGCTCACTCGTCGCCGGCCTGCTCGAGGATGTCGTCGAGCTTGAGGATCTCGGCAGTCGACACGACCCCGACGAAGGTCATGTCGTCGTCAGTCACCGCCAGCACGTCGATGTCGGCACGCTCCATGGCCAGCACCGCCTCTCGCAGTCGCCAGTCCGGGCGTCCGACAGGGACGTCGTCGCGCAGGATCTCCTTGACGGTCGTGTGCGCCCAGTCCTCCCGGGGAACCCCCGCCAGATCCTCGGATCGGACCATGCCGAGATAGCGCCGCCCCTCCACCACCGCCACCGACTTCTGGCGGGCCATGAGGAGGTGGTGGGACACGAACTCGGCCAGGGTGGCGTCGGGCGGGGCGCTCAGGACGTCGCTTTGGATGGCGACGGTGATGGGCAACCCGAAGCGGCGCTCGAGGTGGCCGGCGCGCGCGGCGTGCTGGTAGGGCGTCACCGAGGAGCGGCCCATGACCAGCTGGGCCACCACTGACGCCAGGAGGGCGGGGACCACGAAGCCGGGCCGGCCGGTTGACTCGGCCACGAACATCACCCCGGCCAACGGGGTGCGGTAGCCCGCGCCCAGGAAGGCGGCGATGCCGACCACGGAGAAGAGTGACGACGACGCGTTGCCGAACACCCCTCCCACCGCTCGGCCCAGCAGGGCGCCCTCGATGACGAGAGGGATGAACAGGCCGCCCACGCCGCCGCCACCGACGGTCACGACGGTGGCCACGGCGCGCAGCACCAACAGGCTGAGCACCAGGGCGATGCCGTGGCGGGGGTCGGTGGCCCACTCCACGGTGCGGTAGCCCGGACCCAACGTGAGGCCGGCGCCGAGGAGCAGGCGCGAGACGGCGAACAGCACGGCCAGGAGGCCACCGGCCACCGCGACCCGAACCGGGGCGCTCATCCGGGTGGCCACCGACTTGGCCCGACGGAGCACCAGGGCGAAACCCCGGGCTCCGACGCCGCACAACAACCCGATGAGTGCCGCTCCCCCGAGGTCTCTCAGGTCGAAGGGAGCGGCCCCGCTCACGGGGAGGAGGGGCGCGGTGCCGGCGAAGGCCACGAACACCACGTAGCTCACCGCCGCGCCGGTCAAGGCGGGCAGCAGCATGCGCCGGGCGGTGTCGTCCTGGTAGGGGACCTCGAGGGCGAAGATGGCACCGGTTGCCGGCGCCTTGAAGATGGCGGCGACACCCGCTGCGGCCCCGGCCACCAGCAGCAGCTTGGCGTCGTCGCGTGAGAACAGGCGCGAGAAGCGGCGCTGGATGACCGAGCCGATCGACGCTCCCAGGTAGATCGACGGGCCCTCCAGGCCGAGCGCCCCGCCCAGGCCCAGTGTGGCGACAGCGGCCAACATGCGGCCCGGCACCGACCGCAGTGCCAAGCGGCGGTCGTGCTCGTGAAAGTTCTTTATGTACTCGTCCGACGACGCCGACGTGGCCCCCCCCGCCAAGTACCGTAGGGCCAGCGCGGCCAGCCCCAGGCCGACCAGGGGCCCGAAGGCCTGGACGGCCGACGGGGTCCGGAGGAGCGAGTCGAAGGTGAGATCGCGGGTGACCTGGTCGAACAGGGCCACGCCGAGGCCGACCAGCGCACCCGTCACCGCCGAGAGCAGCAGGACCTGCTGCGATCGGCGGCCGAGGGCCACCAGCTCGGCTCGCCTGCTCACGTCGACCAGCCGAGCGACCACGCCTGCTCGGGCACCTCGCCGGCCGCCTCCCCGAAGGCGGTCAGGGCATCGATGAGCTGTGTGCGCTGTTCGGGGGTCAGTCGACGAACGATGCGTGCCAGTGCCGCCCGCCGCCGAAGCGTCACCGTCGCCACCAGTTCCTGGCCCGCGGCGGTCACCTCGAGTCGAACCTCACGTCGGCTGGCAGTCGCGGTCTGGCGATCAAGGAGGTGCCGTGCCACGAGACGATCGCACACCCGGGTGGCCGTCGACGGGTTGACCTCGAGAATCTCTGCCAGCGACGAGGGGTTCTGGGGGCCGCGGCTGGCCAGGACGACCAACGCCCGGTACTGGGTCAGGGTGATCTCATCGAGGTCGGCCAGCGACTCGGCGGCGACGGCGACCAACACACGGGAGGCGAACAGCACGGCGTCGGCGACCGCCGTGAGCTCATCGACTTGCACATTGCAATAGTTGCGCTCTGCGTTGACTTGCGCAAGTTTGGGGAGGTGGGACCGGCGTCGAGGGTTGTCTCCCTCCCTGACCGGGTAGGGCGCCACGATGGGATCGCTGCAGGAGACGAACCCCTCGGTGTGGGTCGCCACCACTCCGGCATCGTCCTACCGACCCCTCCCCGGGCCTCTCGACACCGACGCGGTGGTGGTAGGGGCGGGCATCGTCGGCCTCACCGCCGCCATCCTCCTACAGCAACGGGGACGGCGGGTCGTCGTGGTGGAGGCGGGCCGGGTGGCGTCGGGGACCACCGGTTACACCACCGCCAAGCTGAGCGCCCTCCATGGCCTCATCTACGACGAACTGGCCCAGGCCTATGGCGACGCGGTGGCGCTGAAGTACGCCGACGCCAACCTGGCCGGCATCGCCCAGGTGGCCGAGCTGGTCGACCACTACGACATCGCCTGTGACCTGCAGACGCGGCCGGCCTTCACGTACACCTGCGACCCGGAGATGGTCGACACGGTGCGAGCGGAGGTGGCGGCCGCCCGGCGCATCTCGCTCCCGGTGAGCTTCACCACCGACACCGATCTGCCCTTCCCCGTCGACGGAGCTATCCGACTCGACGACCAGGCCCAGTTCCACCCCCGCAAGTACTGCCTGGGCCTGGCGGCCGCCGTCGCCGGCGGCGACGGTTCGGTGTACGAGCGCACCCGTGCGCTCTCCGTCGACGAGGACGATCACGGTCGGTGTCGCGTCGTGACCGACCGTGGCACCGTCACCGCCGACCACGTGATCGAGGCCACTCAGCTTCCCTTCTCCGACAAGGGAGGGTTCTTCGCCCGCACCTATCCCGTGCGCTCCTACGTGCTCGGCGTCCGAGTTGCCGGAGCGCCGCCGCAGGGGATGTACCTGGCCGCCGGCTCCCCGTCGCGTTCGGTGCGTTCGGCGCCGGTCGAAGGTGGGGAGTTGGTGCTGGTCGGCGGCGAGGGCCACAAAGTCGGCCAGGACGACGATACCGCCCGGCGCTACCGCGCCCTCGAGGACTGGGCCCGGGGCCACTTCAGCGTCGAAGCGGTCGACTACCGCTGGTCGGCGCAGGACTACATGCCCGTCGACCGCTTGCCCTTCGTGGGCCCGCTGGCGCCCGGGTCACCTCGCGTCCTTGTGGCCACCGGGTTCCAGAAGTGGGGCATGAGCAACGGCTCGGCGGCAGCCATTATGCTGGTCGACCGCATCACCGGCGTCGACAACCCGTGGGCGGAGGTGTTCGACTCCAACCGCCTCAACGTCCGCCAGTCGGTGTCCGATGTGGTCAAGGAGAACGCCGACGTGGTGAAACGCTTCATCGGCGACCGGCTCAGGACCGCGACCGACCGGTCCGTCGACGAGCTCGCCCTCGGCCACGCCGCGGTGCTGACCATCGGGACAGAGCGGGTGGCCGCCTACCGTGATGATGCCGGTACCGTCCACGCCGTATCCCCGGTGTGCACGCACCTCGGTTGCACGGTGACCTGGAACACCGCCGAGCTCACCTGGGACTGCCCGTGCCACGGCTCACGGTTCGACTGCGACGGCCACGTGGTCCAGGGCCCGGCGGTGCGTGACCTCGCACCCCGGGACGAGGCCGGCTGACCGGCCGCCGGGGCGCGAGCAAACCCCTCGCCGTCAGTCGCCGTTGGAGGTGCCCCCGTTCGACGAGGAGGCCCTGAGGGCTTCCTGGGCCTGGATCAGGTGGTAGAGCAGCAGGAGTTGGGTGAGGGCGAGAGGCTCGTCGCGCTCGTCGGAGTCGAGTTTGCCCAGTGATTCGGGCACCGGCGCGTCGACGCCGAGCTCGTTCCAGACGGCCTGTTCCACCTTCTTGGTCACCTTCGGGTCGGCGTAGGAGTGGATGTGCACGGCATCGACGGGCTTGCCGTCCTCGTCGCGGCTGAGCTTGAGGTGCATGGCCTCTTCGGTGTCGTCACCCAGGATCTTGTGGAGCTCGGGATGACTGATGGTGGGCCGCAGCAACAGGGTGGCGCTGAGAGGATCGTCGGCCGTCTCCCCGCGCTCCTCGATGGGGGCGAAGCGCACCACGACATCGGCGAAGGAACGCTGGGGACGGATGAACTCGGCGGATTCGGGCTCCCGCTTCTCGAGGTCCTTGCGGACCTGGTCCTCGGTGTAGCCCCGCTTCTTGGTGTCCCGCGACAGCTTCCAGGCGATGCGGATGTCCTCAGGCGGGTCGAGGAACACGGTCACGTCGAAGCAGGCACGCGAGAGGTCGGTGTGCAGTGGCAGCAGGCCCTCCACGATCACGAACTCGGCGGGTTCGACGTACTCGGGTCGACCCAGCTCGCCCGTGTCGTGGTCGTAGACGGGCTTCAAGATGGGCTCCCCCAGAGCCAGGTGCTGGAGGTGCTGCTCCATGATGTCGATGTAGTTGCAGTCGGGATGTAGTGGCGTGAAGGGCAGTTCCTTGCGCTCCTCCCGGTCGTAGCGGTGGTAGTCGTCGGCGCCCACCGACGTGATGCGGTCGCGACCGAGGGCCTCGACCAGCCCGGCGGTGACGGTGGTCTTGCCGGTGCCGCTGTCCCCGGCGATGGCCAACATGACGGGTCGCAGAGCATCGCCGCTGTTGCCGTTCGGCCGACCTGCCCGAAGTACGTTCATTTGCTTGCCGGACATGGCTCACTCCCGTTGTCGAGTCGGTCACAGACTTGTCGTGGTGCTGGTCCTGGCGCCATCAAGGGGTTCACAGCCAACCGACCCGGGCGGACACGAAGTGCTCGTCGCCGTCGGGACGACCGAGCTCGCCCGCCTGCACCCGGTCGAGGAGGCGCTGGGTGGCGTCGAGGATCTCGGGGACCGTTTCTCGCAGGGCTGCGGAGTCACCCTCGCCCACCTCGGCGGGCGCCACGCCTGCGTCGCCCAAGAGGCCTTCGAGGTCGCAGAGGCGCCCCCCCACCCATTCCAGTGGGTGGGCGGAGAGTGCGGCCTCGAACCGGCGCGGTCCCGGCTCCCAGCCGGCGAAGCGCGGATGATGGTGGGCCCGGTCCAGGCTGCCGGGCTCGCCGGCCACCGACTCCAAGAGATCGGCTCTCCAGATGGGCCGGCCGATGCCGATGGGTTGGGCCGAGTACACCGACCCCCTCAGCTCGCCCCGGTCGAGGACCCGGACTTCGAGGCGCACGCCACGCTCGGGACCCTCTTGGCCGACCTCGGGGTCAGGATTGACGAAGTAGAGGTCGCTGACCACCACACCGATCTGTTCGAAGCCAAAGGCGTAGAGCACGACACACCTCCAGTTCTCCGACGTGCGTGACCGCGGCGCAGCTATGGGGCCGGTGCGCTCACCCTATCGGCGCATGGGACAGGGCGTTGTGGAGCAGCGGCGATGGCGGGTCCGTCTCGCCCTGCCCTCCGCCCTGCGATCATGGGCAGATGCACGAACACGGCGCCAGGTACCCGCGGGGCATCCACACCGTGATCGACGGCTCGGGGGATCTCCTCCCGGGAGCCGACGCCGGACGAGGCCGCCGGTGAGCCGCCGCTCCCGTCACCAGAGGTTCAACCGGACACGGGCGCCCGAGGGGACCGAGCCGGCGATGGCGACGCCCCGAGAGCCGGTCGGCGACGACGACGCGTGGGACCCCGTCACCGATGGTGAGCCGGACCCGGACCCGGCCCCCGGGTCGGACGCCGAAGACGGCAACGATGACTGGGACCCCACCAGGTTGCCGCCGGTGGTCGGCACCGCCGACCCGGCGGCTGCCGCCCTCTTCGAGGGAGACGATGCCGCCCCCGCCGGGCCCATCCCGTCCCCGGACCAGTCATGGGCCGATCCCGAGCCCGCCGATCTTCGGGCCGAGCTCGAATCTCACGTCCGTCGCCTGCGGGAGGCGGCCGAGTCGGATCGGGAGCAGGCTGCCACCTTGCGGGCCGCCACCGAGTCGGCGGCTGACCGGTACCGGCTCCGCGCCGCCACCGCAGTGGCCGACGCCGAGAAGCAGGTGGCCGAGCTGTGGGCGGCGGCCGAGGCTGACGTCAGCAGGCTGCGGGAAGCGGCCGAGTACGAACACCAGCAGGCAGTTGCCCAACGGGGCGAGGCCGAGACCGACATGGCCGCATGGCGGGCGGCCACCGAGGCCGAGGCCGCACGGACGCGCGAGTCGGCGGCCATCGAGGCGGCCAGGGTGCGGGAGGCGGTTGCACTCCATCGTCAGCAAGTCGAGGCCGAGGCGGCCGACGTGAGGGCTGCGGCCGAAGCTCAGGCCTCCGAGGCGCAGGCCGCGGCCGACGTCCGGGCGCAGGAGCTGCGGGCTGCGGCTGAAAACGATGCCGCCCGGATCCGCGAGGCCGCTGAAGCCGATCGCCGTCAGGTCGCCGCCCAGGCGGTCCAGCTACGGATGGCGGCCGAAGCCGAGATCGCCCGGGCACGGGAGGCCGCCGATCACGACCGGGAGCTGGCCGAAGCGATCCTGGCCGATGCCGAGGTTCGAGCGGCAGAGGTCCAGGCTGGCGCCGATGGCACCCCCGCCCCGCCGTTGGCTGGTTCCATCAACGACGAAGCTGGTGCCCTGGCATACGAGCCGTTGCCGGTGGCGACACGGCGGCGACGCCGGGCCACGGCCCTGCTGGCCGATGCCGTCAACCAGGTGGCTCGACTCCGTGACGCCGCCTCGGCCGACGCCCAGCGCGCTCGGGAGGCTGCCGACCACGATCTGGAGCAGGCTGAGACCTTCCTGGTGGAGGCCGAGGCCCATGCCGCCGAGGTCCGTGCCGAGGCCGCCGCCGACGCCACGCGGATGCGCGAGTCGGCGCAACGTGATGCGTCGGCCCTCCTGGCCGAGGCCGAATCCGAGGCGGCGCAGGCTCGCCAAGCCGCCCAGGCCGATGCCGCCCGCCTCCACGAGGAGGCAGAGCACGATCTCGACCACGCCGAGGCGTTCCTGGTCGTGGCCGAGTCGCAGGCGGACGAGCTGCGGGCCACGGTCCAGATCGAGGTGGCGCGGGCTCGGGCGGCGGCCGAGGCCGACCGGGAGCAGGCTGCTGCCCTCCTCGCCGAGGCCGGCGCCCATGCTGCCGAGATTCGGGCCGATGCCGAAACCGAGCGGGACGCGGGGCGTGCCGACCACGAGCAGGCGGTTTCTCTGCTGGCCGAGGCTGAGGCCAGCGCCGCCCGGATCCGGGCCACGGCCGACGCCGACGCCGAACCAGCGCGTGTCGAGGCCGATGCCGACCGGGCCCGGGCGGCGTCGCTGCTGGCCGCGGCCGAGGCCCGTGCTGCCGAGGCCCTGGCCGCGGCCGAGGCCCGTGCTGGCGAGCTGTTGGCCGCGGCCGAAGCCAGTGCTGCCCAGGTCCTGCGTACGGCCGAGTCCGATGCCGTCCAGGCCCGTGCCGATGCCGACCGCGACCGGGTGCAGGCAGCCTCGCTCCTGGCCGAAGCCCAGGCCGAAGCAGCGGCGTCGCTGGCCGCCGGCGGGACCGATGCCGCCGAGGCCCAGGGCGTGCGCCGACGCCAGAGCGCTCACGCCGTCACTGCCCACACCATCGGGAAGGTCGCCGACTCCACCGGCGGTGAACCGGTGGCCGATCCGGTGGACGCACTCGACGATTCGGCCGGTGCTGCTCACCGGCGAGCCTCTGACGACGGTGCTTCGAGCGAAGCCGGGCGCTCCGTCCGGGTCACCGCCGCCCGGCGGGCCCGGCGGGCGGCTGACAATCACCTCGAACGGGCCAAGGCCCTCCTCGAAGGCAGGATGCGGGAGCCCGATCGACCGTAAACGGGTGTGGCCCGGGCGGGGATCAGCCGCCTACCCGAGGCGGCGTCGCAGCTCGACGTGCACTTCGGTCCCGACGATCGTCTCGAGCTCGGCACCGAGCGATTCGACCACCGGGCGGTCGCCGACGAAGGCCTCCGGCTCCTCGGTGCAACACCACGCCATGGACTCGCCCTCGTCGCCCCAGTCACCCCGGTCCCACCGGCGTACGGTGGCCACCTCGGTGCCGTTGTCAGCCGGTTCCCAGTCGACTCTGATCGGGAGCTGCCAGCACACCGACGGCTTCCAGTGGATCGGCGACTCGCCCTCGTCGATGGCCGCCAGGTGAAGCGCGCAGCCCGGTCCGCCCTCGAAGCCCGGTCGGTTGAGGAAGATGCATGCTCCGTCGACGATCCTCGTGCTCAGCCGGCGGTCGTCGCCGAAGATGCCGCCCTGGCGGGCCTCGCGGTGGTGTTCGAAGCGGCCCGGCTCCAAGGTGGCGGCCAAGGCGCTGATCATCCGGGCCTCATCCTCGTCGGTCAACTCGGCGGCCACCGAGCAGCACCCCTGACCGAGATGTTCGGACGGCTGGGCCAAGATTCCCTTGCAGCCCCGCCCCCAGATGCAGGTCCAGTTCGACGTGAGGAAGTCGGTGTCGAAGCGCCAGACGACGTCGCCGTCGTCGATCTCCTCCATGTCCTGATGTTAAACGCCGGCCTGATGTTGAACGGTCCGCCGATTGTCATACCCCGTCTCTAGGCTTGCGGTCGTGAACCTGCCCATCGCTCTCGCCCTGATCCTGGTGGCGGCCGCCGTCGTGGTCGTCGGAATGCTCGGGCGTGAGCGGCGGCTGGCCCGGCGGGTGGTGGCCGAGTTCGCCCTGCACCGCCACGACGACCAGGCCGTCATCGTCGACAGCGTCATCGCCGTGGCAAATGAGCGGCTCGGCGCCCACCGAGCCATGGAGTCCGGGGCCTTCGGCGCCAACCGGGCTCTCATCGACCGGGAGCTGGCCGAGGTGAGGGGCGAGCTGTCCCGCATGACCGAGCTCGTGCGCAGCCTCGAGCGAGATCGCGAGCAGAAGTTCGGCGACCTGGCCGGCCAGCTCCGCTTGTCCGGCGAACAGACGGCAGCGCTGGCCGAGACCACTCGGCAGCTGCGCCAGGCGCTGTCGAGCACCAAGGCCAGAGGCCAGTGGGGCGAGCGCATGGCCGACGACGTCCTCCGACTGGCCGGCATGATCGACGGGGTGAACTACCGCAAGCAACGGGGCATCGAAGGGGGAGGCGTTCCCGACTTCACCTTCCTGCTTCCCGCCGGCCAGGTCTGCTACATGGACGTGAAGTTCCCCCTCGACAACTACCTCCGTTTCGTCGAGGCCGAGGTCGACCTCGACCGTCAGCGTCACAAGAAGGCATTCCTCCGAGATGTGCGACAGCGGGTGGCCGAGCTGGCCGAGCGCGACTACTCGGCGGGCGAGGACGCCGTCGATGTCGTGTTGCTCTTCATCCCCAACGAACAGCTGTCGTGTTTCATTCAGGAACACGATGCCGGGGTGCTCGACGAGGCCATCCGCCGAAACATCGTGCTGTGCTCGCCGCTCACGCTGTTCGCGGTGCTGGCCGTCATCCGCCAGGCGGCCGACAACTTCGTGTTGGAGCAACGATCGAAGGAGGTGCTGGGGCTGTTGGGAGGCTTCAGCCGCCAATGGGGCGACTTCGTCGACCAGATGGACAAGCTGGGCCGCCGCCTGGACGGGGCCCAGCGCGACTACGAGTCGCTGGTCGGCACCCGGCGCCGCCAGTTGGAGTGCCACCTCGACCGCATCGACGAGTTGCGCCTGCGCCGCGGCCCGCCCGTCGACGGGGCCGTAGCGGCAGCGGACTGAGCCCTAGGGGACGAGCAGGATCTTCCCCCTGGTGTGCCCCGTCTCCACCAGCTCGTGCACCCGAGCCGCCTCGTCGAGGGGGAACCGGGCCGACACCGTCACCTTGACCCGGCCGGTATCGACCAGGGCGGCGATCTCGGACAACCGGGCGGCGGTGACCGATGCCGAGAAGTTGCTCAGCTCGACCCCCTCACGGGTCACCGGGGATCCGAAGGCGGCGATGGTGACCGCCCGACCACCCTCTCGGAGCGCCGACACGCAGCCCTCCCACGTGGGACCGCCCACGCAGTCGTAGGCCGCGTCCACCTCCGCGGCCTCGGCGACCCAGTCGCCACGGTAGTCGAGCACCCGGTCGGCGCCCAGGTCGCGCAGGAACTGGTGGTTCGCCGGTTGGGCGGTGGCGGTGACGTGGGCGCCGCGCACCTTGGCCAGCTGTACCACGAACGTCCCTACGCCACCCGCCGCGCCTGCCACCAGTACCCGGTCGCCCTCCCGGAGGTGCAGGTGGTCGTCGATGCCCTCGAGCGCGGTCACCGCGCCGATGGGCAGCGCCGCGGCATCGGCCAGGTCGATCGCCGACGGCGCCGGCGCCACCTTGGTCACGTCGGCCAACGCGTACTCGGCGTAGCCGCCGGCGGGGCTGCCGTACACGGCCTGGCCGATCGACAACATCTCGTCACCGTTGCCGACGGCTTCGACCGTGCCCGACACCTCGACTCCGGGCACGTACGGGAGCTCCCTCGCCCCGAACAGGCCCTTGCGCGCCTTGGTGTCCCAGGGACCCACGCCGGCGGCGGCGACCCGCACCAGCACCTGGTCGGGGCCGGGCGTCGGCGTGGGCAGCTCGGTGAGGTGCAGCACGCTCGGGTCGCCGAAGGCGGTGACGGTGATCGCTCTCATGTCACCAGTCGAGCAGCCTGGGCGCCTGGGGGCAATCGCAGGCCAGGTGGCGGGTGGTAGAACCGGCCGATGGAACAGCGCATGCTTCGTGATCTCTCTGTGTCTGCCATCGGCCTCGGGTGCATGGGCATGTCCGAGTTCTATGGGACGACCGACGACGCCCAGTCCATGGCGGTGATCCGCCGGGCCCTCGATCTCGGTTGCACCCTCCTCGACACCGCCGACATGTACGGACCGTTCACCAATGAGCGCCTGGTCGGCCAGGCCATCGCCGGCCGCCGTAACGAGGTGGTGCTGGCCACCAAGTTCGGGAACGAGCGGCGGGAGGACGGTTCGTGGGTCGGCGTCAACGGCACCCCCGAGTACGTCAAGGCGGCGTGTGATGCGTCGCTGCGCCGCCTCGGGGTCGACCACATCGACCTCTACTACCAGCACCGGGTCGACACGTCGGTGCCCATCGAGGACACGGTGGGAGCCATGGCCGACCTCGTGGCCGCCGGCAAGGTGGGCCATCTGGGTCTATCCGAGGCGGGGGCGGCGACCATCCGCCGGGCCCAGGCGGTGCACCCCATCACCGCCCTCCAGACCGAGTACAGCCTGTGGACGCGCGACGTGGAGGCCGAGATCCTTCCCACGGTGCGCGAGTTGGGTATGGGCTTTGTCGCCTACAGCCCCCTGGGCCGGGGTTTTCTCACCGGTGCGTACCGCTCGGCCTCCGACCTGCCCGAAGGCGATTCCCGCGCCCGCCGCTTCCCTCGTTTCGAGGGCGCCAACTTCGACCGCAACCTCGCCCTGGTCGACCGGGTGTCGGAGCTGGCCGCCCGCAAGGGCTGCACCGCCGGCCAGGTGGCCCTGGCTTGGGTGCTGGCCCAGGGCGACGACATCGTGACCATCCCGGGCACCAAGCGCCTCGCCTATCTGGAGGAGAACGTGGCCGCCGCCGAGGTCGTCCTCGATGCCGACGACCTGGCGTGGATCGATGCCAACATCGGACAGGCCAGCGGCGACCGCTACGCCGACATGGGCACCGTCGACCGCTGACCCGGCGTCGCGTGAGGCTGCGACTGCCCCGCCACGCCCTGCGCCGGCACCTGCTGGCGTCGCCCATACGCCTGCCGGTCGCCCTGCTGGTGTTCGCCCTGGTGTACGGCACCAGCGGGTACCTGGTCCTCGAGGGCTTCGGCCTCGTGGACTCGTTGTACATGACGGTGACCACCCTGACCACGGTCGGCTTCGGCGAGGTGCGGCCGCTCGACAGCGCCGGCCGCCTGTTCACCCTGTCGCTCATCGCGATCGGGATGGTGGCGGTGTTCAGCCTCCTCGCCGTCTTGACGGGCCTGGTGGCGAGCGGTCAGCTGGGGCGGTCACTCACGAGGAGGAGCATGCGCCAACGGACCCAGGACCTCGAGGACCACTTCGTGGTGTGCGCCTTCGGGCGGGTGGGTCGCTCGGCGGTGAAGGAGCTGGTGGCCAAGAAGGCCGAAGTGGTCGTCGTCGAGTCCGACATCGACCTGGAACCCGACCTCATCGCAGCCGGGATCCCCTACATCCTCGCCGACCCCACGAGCGAGGAGGTGCTGCGCAGAGCCGGGATCGCCCGGGCCCAGGCCCTGGTCTGTGCCGTCGACTCCGACGCCGTGAACGTGTACATCACCCTCCTTGCCCGGGCCTTGAACCCCGAGTTGTTCATCATCGGGCGGGCGTCGAGCACCGAGTCGGTCGAAGCGTTGCGCCGGGCGGGTAGCGACCGGGTGGTTTCGCCCTACCGCCTCAGTGGGAAGCGCATGGCCTCGCTGGCCCTGCGCCCGGCCATGCTCGAGTTCGTCGACATGGTGAACGTGTCCCCCGACCTGCGCATCGAGGAGCTGGTGGTGGGGGAGACGTCGCCGCTGGCCGGAGGCACCGTCCGCGACGCCTGCGCCCCCTACGACGGCGTGATGATCCTCGCCATCCGCACCCCCGACGGGTCCCTGGTGGTGCCGCCCAGGGCCGATACCGTCCTGGTCGCCGCCGATGTGCTGATCATCGTCGGCCCCATGGACGCCCTGGCCCAGCTGGCCGACAAGGCCGGCTGACCGGGGGGCTGACCGGGGGGCGACCTACCCGGTCCCTCGAGCCGAGCGGGCGTTAGGGTGGGACGAGGTCCACCAGGAGGTGCGTGGTGCTGCACGACCAGATGCTCCGTCCCGTCGAACGCCGAGTCCGTCAGCTGGCCGCCGAGGGTGTCGACGACGCCGAGATCGGCCGGCGTTTTCATCACAGCGCGGAATGGGCCACCCGCGTCCGGGCCCTCACCGAGGTGCCCCGCCCGGGGAGCCGCCTTCAAGGTGACGTGTTGCGCCCGCTCGAACGCCGGGTCCTGCGGTGGCGGGCCACTGGCGCCGAGTTCGACCAGCTGTCGGCCCGCTTCCATCGGTCGGCCGGGTTTCTCCACCAGGTGGAGTCGCTGGCCCTGTACAAGCTGCGACCGCCGGACTGATGTCGTCGGCCTATGTCGAGGTGCGCGGCAGTTCACTCCCCGAGCTGTTTCCTCTCCAGGCAGCGAGGACGACGGTCGGCAGGGCACGGCAGAACGCCATCGTCCTCAGCGACGTGACGGTTTCGGAGCTCCATGCCGTCATTGAGTCGTATGGCGTGTCCTTCTCGGTGAGAGACCTTGGGTCGTCCAACGGGACGTTCGTGAACGGTCAGCGCCTGGCCGGCGAGCGGCGGTTGCGTACCGGCGACGAGATCTGCGTGGGTGAGACGCGGCTGCTGTTCCGTGAGCAGCGCGACGCCGCGTCGTCTGTGCATGCCACTGCGGCTCCCGATGGTCCACCCGACCTCACCCAGAGGGAACACGATGTGTTGGTCGCCCTCTGCCGGCCGATGCTCGACGGGGCGACGTTTGCCCAGCCGGCGAGCATCTCCAGACTGGCGTCGGAACTGGTGGTGAGCACGTCGGCGGTGAAGTTCCATCTGGCCAACCTCTATGACAAGTTCGGGCTCCACGAGGCCGGCGAGTCGCGTCGGGTGCGGTTGGCCAACGACGCCGTCCGCCGGCGCGCCGTGACCATTGCCGATCTTCAGGGGGCAACGAAGGACCGGTAGCGACTCACAGTCGATCGGCGCGGTGACCGAACACCACGAGGTCGTCGAAGAGCACCTCGGCACGGTCGGCGCTCCCCGTGGCCAGGCTGACCCCGATGCTTCCCTTGGCCAGGCCGTCCTCGTCGGTGGCGTCGGCCACCTGACGGTTGTCGACGTACAGACGCAACCGAGTGGGCCCGCCGGTTCCGATGCAGTCGAGGCGGAGGCGGGTGAACGTCTCCCGGTTCAGCTCGGGGCCTCTGGTCTGCGCCAACGGCCGCAGGCGGTGGTCGGAATACCTGGCGATGCGAACGGTGCCGTCGTGGCCGACCAGTCCTTCGTAGTACGACGCTGCGCCGGAGGACTGCCGGCAGGTGACGCCGAACAGGCCGCTTTCGGACGCAGACATGGCACTCACGTTGATGCTGACGTCGCCGAGGTGGGTGTAGCTGGTGCCGTCCGTCGACCCGCGGAACGAGCTGTCAGATATCGCCTGCTGTTGCGAGCCGCTGATGCTGATGCGGTAGCGGCCGGCGTCGTAGCCCAATGTGGCCGCGTCACCGTTGTGCTCATACCAGCCCGAACCGGCGTCGAAGTTGTCCGTGTAGATGGGGACGAGTCCGACGGACGCACCACCACCGCCCGGGCGCACGATGTTGACAAGTGCACCGAGTA
>DATAQC010000026.1:0-5659 GCA_036264885.1 Acidimicrobiales bacterium
GATGCCCCCGGCGGCGTTGATCTGGCTGGCCGCCAGCTTGGCCCCGTTGCGGATCTGGTCGCCCGTGGCTTTGTCGTCACCCGAGAACGGGCCGCCCACGGCGATGACGACCTTCTTGGGCCCGGCGGTGGTGGACGCCCCGGTGGTGGCGTTCTTGGAACTGCTGCTGCTGCAGGCGGCGGCCAGGGCCAGTGCCAACGCAGCCATGACGAGCTTTTTCACGAACATCCTCCAGGTGGTTTGCGGGATGGTCAGACGGTGCGCAGGCGGGCGCGAGCGAGAACCCCTTCGGGGACGAGGAGCAGAACGGCGATCAGCAGGCCGAAGGTGACGACATCGCGGAAGCGTGTGGACAGGTAGCCGGAGACGAAGCTCTGGACCGTTCCCAGCGCCAGTCCCCCCACGAGGGCCCCCCGCACCCAGCCCACGCCTCCGAGGATGGCGGCCACGAACCCCGTGAGAGTGGCCTGCCAACCGAGGGAGATGTAGACCAGCCCGAAGAACGAGGCGAACAGGGCGCCGGCCAGGCCACCGACCGCTCCGGCGACGGCGTAGGTCGTGGCCAGGGTCCGGGTGACGGGCACTCCGGCCAGGCGGGCGAGGGTCGGTTGGTCGGCGACGACGCGCACCCGCCGGCCCGTCACGCCACGGCGGAGGTAGAGAGCGAGGACAACGGGCACGACGATGCCTGCCGCCACCACCCACCACCCCGCTGGGGGCAGCCGGTAGTCGGCGAAGAGATTGAGCCGCCCACCGGGGAACAGTGAGGGAAGGGGCTCGTTGCCCCTGGGGTTCACCCGCACCGCCACGTTGCGGACGATCAGGGCTACGCCGAGGGCGGGCAGGAACCCGAGGGCAGTGGCGCCGGCGCGGCGGTGGCCGGCCACGGGCCCGTACACCCCGAGGTAGGCGACCACGCCTATGGCCGCCGCTACCGCCACATCAGCCACCACCGCCAACGGGCGCAGGCCGGAGACGTGCAGCGTCCCCACGGCGACGTAGGTCGCCAGCATGAGCGAGTCCCCGTGAGCCAGGTTCAGGTCACCCGATGTCCGCAACACCAGGCTCAGGCCGGTTGCAAACAGCGCGTAGAGGAGTCCCAGGATTAGGCTGGTGACGCAGACGGTGAGAAAGAGCTCCACGGGGAGCGGGACCTTATCTCAAAATCTGTTGAAATCCCGCCCTCCTCGCCGGAGGGCCGTCGGGTAGAGTCGGTTCGTGGTCACCGCCGTCACCCGGTCCGAAGCCGAGCGCCTCTCCGACGAGCTCGGCGTGCTGGCCGAGCCTCACCGCCTTCTCGTGCTGCGCCACCTCCGGAGGGGGGCCCGCAGCGCCGGTTTCCTGGCCCAGGCAGTCGGGATGGAGCCGTCATTGGCCAGCCATCATCTGGCCGTGCTGGCCGGAGCCGGGCTGGTGACGCGGCGGCGAAAGGGCCACTACATCTGTTATGCCGCCAACCGCGACCGGTTCAAGGAGCTGTACCAGAAGCTGGGCAGACTGGCCGGCGCCACCGGCGCCGCCGTCGAGTCCATCCACCCGTCCCTCGACGATCCTTGCTAGGCCGCCATCACCGACGTCGCCACTGAGACCGCGCCCGACGGCCTCGTCCTCGAGCCGTGGCTGGGCACCCTCGTGCGGTGCTACCCGGGCCGGCCCCGGACCATCGTCGAAGCCCTCGACCGGGCCCAGGCCCTCTTCGGCGAGCGCCCGGCCGTGGAGACGGCCTCGGGCGACCCGGCCACCGAGACCGTCACCTACGCCGAGCTGGCCGAGCTCGTCGAGGGAGCGGTCGAGCGGTTGGCCGAGGAGGGGCTCGAGCCAGGCGACCGGCTGGCCGTGTGCCTCGACAACGGCCTCGACATCATCGTCGCCATCTGGGCCTGTGCCCGGGCCGGGCTGGTGTTCGTGGGCCTGTCCAACCGCCTGCAACCGCCCCAATGGGCGTGGATGCTCCGCCACTCCGGCGCCTCGCTGGCGCTGTGCCACCCGAGCTACTTCGAGGGGCTGAGCGAGGCGGCCGCCGAAGCCGGCCTGGCGCCCGACCGGGCGCGCCTGGTCGGTGACCACCTGGTGGGCCGGCGGCGGGCGTGGCGAGGGGCCGACGTGGCCTTTCCCGACCAGGACACGGTCTACGGCGTCGTCTACACCTCGGGCACGACGGGGCGGCCCAAGGCCAGCCAGCTCGTCCACCGCTGCACCATCCACTCGGCCATCGCCTACGTCCGCACCATGGGCCTCACCGGCGACGACCGCACCGCCATCGTGTTCCCGCTCTACTACGTCACCGGCCACGTGGCCCAGGTCACGCCCATGATGCTGGTGGGCGGCACGTCGGTTCCCGTGCCCGACATCGTCCCGTCCGAGCTCGTCCGGCTCATGGGTGAGCGCCGTATCACCTACCTGATGGTCGTCCCCTCCCTGTGGCCGCTCCTGTTGCGCGTGCCCGAGTTCCGCTGGCCCGACCTGGCCCACGTGCAGGTGGGCGCCTTCGGAGGCTCACCGGTGCCCATCTCCACCGTCGCCGCCCTGCGGGCGCGCATGCCCCAGTTGCGCCTGTTCGACGCCTACGGCCTGACCGAGACCCACTCGCCGGTCACCGTGCTGCTCGACGCCGAGTTCCGCCGCCGGCCCGGCTCGGTGGGACGGCCCCTGCCGTGCGCCGAGGCCCGGGTGGTGGGCGAGGACGGCGCCGACGTCGAGCCCGGCCTCCCGGGAGAGCTGTGGGTCAAGGGTCCGATGATCACCTCGGGGTACTACGCCGACCCCGATGCCACCGCCGCCGCCATCACCGACGGGTGGCTCCACACCGGCGACTGGGTGCGGATGGACGAAGAGGGCTACGTATTCATCCTCGACCGCAAGAAGGACATGATCATGCGCGGCGGGTTCAAGGTGTACTCGGTGGAGCTCGAGTACGTGCTCGTCAGCCATCCTGTCATCGCCGAGGCGGCCGTGTTCGGCATCCCCGACAAGGTGGCCTACGAGTCAGTGGCGGCCTACGTGGTGCCGGCCGCCGGCCAGGTCATCGATGCCCAGGCCGTGCAGCAATGGGTCGCATCGCAGATGGCCGACTTCGCCGTTCCTCGTCACGTGCGGGTGGTCGATACCATTCCTCGCAACCGCACCGGGAAAATCGACAAAGCCGCCCTTCGGCAAGGCCTGCTCGCCGAACTGGAGAACAGGAGGGCCACCAGTGCCAGTGCCTGAACCCCTGGAGGCCGGGATCGAACCGCACATCAGGCAGATCCTCGCCGTCCACCTCGACGTCGACCTCGAGCGGCTGATGCCCCAGAGCCGCCTGGGTGAAGACCTGTGTGTCGACTCCCTCACCGCCGTGGAGCTGTTGATGGTGCTCGAGGACGAGTTCGACATCTCCCTGCCCGAGGACGAGGTCGGCGACCTGCAGACGTACGCCGACCTCGTGCTCGCGGTATCGGAGCAGGTGACGAATAGGACCTGACCCTCAGGCGCCGCCGGTGGCGTTCGAGCCCGAGGGGTCGTCGCCGCTGTCGCCCTGGGTGCCGCCGGGCTGGGCCTCGGCAGGATCGTCGGAGGGCCCGGTGGAGACGCCGGTGCCCTCGGCGGGTGCGTCGTGCGCCGACACGTTGGATCCACGTCCTTCTCCGCCGGCCAGTTCCTGGTTGGCCTGGTCGGGGTCGTCCGACATGGGCTCTCCGGTTTCGGGGTTGACGACAGGCATTGGTCGGTCTCCTTTTTCAGTACTTGTGACGCACACGTACCCACACTGTCAGGGGCAGGAAACGTCGGGCGGCGACGAACGGCGGCGACCCTGCCGGCGGGCCCGACGATCCCGGGCCGAAGCGTATGCCTCCTCGAAGCCCGCCACCCGTCCCGACCACGACAGGTGCTCCCGGGCGTGGGCCAGTGCCGCCGCCCCCCGGCGGCGCATCTCATAAGGCCGGGCGACAGCATCGACCAGCGCCTCGGCCAGGGCGCCTTCGTCGTCGGGCGGCACCAGCCAGCCCGTCGGCCGGACCGGGTCGACGTTGACGATGAAGGGGAAACCTCCACTGGTGGTGGCGATCACCGGCAGCCCGACGGCCATGGCCTCGAGTGGCGTCTGCGGGTACGAGTCGTCGACCGAGGGCATCACCAGGGCATCGCAGGCGGCCAGGGCCTCGGGCAGGTCGTCGTGGCCCCGCCAGCCGGCGAAGAAGATCCCATCCGCCCCGACGTCCCGGGCGGCGTCCACGGGGTGCTCGCCCTCCCATTCGCCGGGATGGCCTCCCCACACCAGCAGCGACGCCCGGAAGCCGGCGTGGCCCCGGGCGCGGGCAAAGGCCCGTACCAGCAAGGGCACCCGCTTGGCGGCGCTGAACCGCCCCACGAAGATCAGAACCGGGGCGGCGCCCTCGCTCTCGCTCCGAGGGCCGCTGGGGCCCGGACGCCCGAGGAGCCGGTCGAGGTCGGCCTCGCGGTAGGCGACGGTGCCGGGGGCACCGCCGGCATCCCAGCCCTGGGGGTCTTCGACGAGCCAGTGCCGGAACCGGGCGCGGCGCTCGACCGGGCTCATCGGGCGGGGCGCGAACCGGGACACGTCGACGCCGTTGGGTACGTCGGTGATGCGCTCGGCGTCGACACCGAGGGTGTCGGCTGCGGTGTGGCGTTCGGTCGGCGACACCACCACCAGATGATCGGCGGCCTGCGCCTGGCGGCGAAGGCGGTCGCACCAGTACTCGCCGTGGATCCACTGCTCCCATCGCGTGGTGCGGACCAGCGCGGCGGGGGCCGGGTCGAGCCGCCGGTCGGCGCGGCGATGGGCGGCGACCCATGCCGGCATCCCGGCCAGGGTGGTGCCGAGGGACCGGGCCAGGCCCACCCGCTCGGACACCGCTTCGATGAACTTGGTCTCGGTGCCGTGCAGATGGGCGACCACGGCCCGGTCGGGCCACCGGCGCCTCACCGCGTCGTGCTGGGGGGTCAGGTGGTGGAGGTGGACGACATCGGCACGGCCGGCCCCGGCTGCCTCGAACAGCGGCTCCCAGACCGACGACAGGTGCTCGACCAACCCGGGAGCCACGGCGGCGAACACCACGTCGGGGGCACCCTCGCGGTCTTCGTACGAGGGATGCATCGGCACCGGCGCGCCGACGGCGCTGCCGCCGGCGGCGAACACCTCGACGGCGCCGGAGTAGTCGAGCGGGCGAGTGGGGATCCCGGTGAAGAACGTGGAGGCGTCGGTCTCGTCGCCCGGCCCCCCGAGCGAGCCCGCCACCAGATCCACCGACCATCCCGAGCGCATGAGGGCGGCCGACAGATAGCGCGCCACCTGGGCCGATCCGCCCCGGGGGAAGAACAGCAGTCCCATGACGACGTGTCCCTTGGTCACGGCGCCGACACTGCCACGCCCCGGGGCCATCGTCCCGATACCCCGTCGATGCCCGGTACCGTGGGCCTCCGGCTGAGGCGCAGATCGTCGACGAGGAGGCTGGTGGCGGAACCCACGCACGCAGGTCGCCCGCCGGTGGTGGACGAGGGACGCGACCTGGCCGCACTGCAGGCGATGGCGGCCGACGCCATGGGCGGCCGGGGCAGCCTGGTCTTTCTCAGTGGCGCGCCGGGGTCGGGCAGGACCCGGCTGGCCGAACTGCTCGCCGGGTGGGCGCAGGGCCGGGGCATGCGTGCGCTGTGGTCGCGC
>DATAQC010000076.1:0-23146 GCA_036264885.1 Acidimicrobiales bacterium
CGATTTCGAGGCGCTGGAGACCGAGCCGGGCGTCGCCGTGCGCATGGTCGACCACGCCGGGGCTCTGGGCGACCCCGACCTGGTCGTGCTGCCCGGCACCAAGACCACCGTGGCCGACCTCGAGTGGCTGCGCGCCGGCGGCCTCGACCGGGCCGTCGACCGCGCCCGGGCGCGCGGGAGTGTGGTCCTCGGCATCTGTGGCGGCTACCAGATGCTCGGGAGGACCATCGCCGACGATGTCGAGTCGGGGCCCGCCGGGGCACGCGTGGCCGGGCTGGGTTGGCTCGACGTGAGCACCGTGTTCGCCGCCGCCAAGGTCACCCGCCAGCGCCGGGGATGGGCGTTGGGCCAACCACTCAGCGGCTACGAGATCCACCACGGGCTGGTGACCAGGGGCCCGGGAGCGCGTCCGTGGAGCCGTCTCGATGACGGTTATGGAGCCGACGACGAAGGGGCGACCGACGGCGCCGGCCAAATCCTGGGCACCACCCTGCACGGGCTGTTCGACAACGACGGGCTGCGCCGGGCGTTCCTCGAAGACGTGGCCCGGCGGCGGGGGAGGGCCTTCGTCGCCGCCAAGCGCTCGTTCGCCGCCGCCCGTCAGTCCCAGATCGACCGCCTGGCCGACATGGTCGAAGCCAACCTGGACCTGGCCGCCGTCGACGCCCTGCTGAAGGAGCCGTCCCGATGATCCTCGTGCTCACCAACGCCGACACCGAGATCCTCGCCCTGCGCACGGTGCTCGAGAGCCTGCCCGACGGCTTCCCCCCGGTACGGGCCGCCAACCCCAACGCCCTCGACGCCGCGCCCCCCCTCGACGGAGTTCACGTGGTGCTCGTCCGCCTCCTCGGTGGCCGCCGGGCGTGGGAAGTGCCCTTTGACGAGCTGGCCGCCGAGTGCCGCCGGCGGGGGGTCCCCCTTTTGGCCTTCGGCGGCGAGGCCCAGCCCGACGCCGAGCTCACCGCCGCCTCCACGGTGGCGTCGGCCACGGTGGCCCAGGCCTTCGAGTACCTGGTGCACGGCGGCCTGGCCAACATCGAGCAACTGCTGCGTTTCGTGGCCGACACCGTGTTGATGGGCGGGTTCGGTTTCGAGGCCCCGGTCGAGCTGCCCGCCCACGGCATCCTCGGCGGGCGCGGTCCGGTGGGCGACGCAGGTGCGCCGGTGATCGGCGTGGTCTTCTACCGGGCCCACGTGTTGTCGGGCAACGTGGGGTTCGTCGAGGACCTGTGCGCGGCGATCGAGGCGGGCGGCGCCACCGCCGTCCCCGTGTGGTGCTACTCGCTTCGGCCCGACGCCGATGGCCGGGTCCCTGCCCTCGAGCTCCTGGCCGAACGCTCGGCCGACGTGGTCGTGACCACCGTGTTGGCCATGGGCTCTGCGCGCGACGACGACTGGGACGCCTCCGCCCTCGCGTCGCTCGGCCTCCCCGTGCTGCAGGCAGTGGCCGCCACCCAACCCCGTGCGTCGTGGGAGGCCGGCACCGCCGGTCTCGGTCCTCTGGATGTGGCCATGAGCGTGGCCATCCCCGAGTTCGACGGCCGCATCAACGGGCCCCCCTTCTCGTTCAAGGAGGTCGTCGACGACGGCGACGAGCTGGGCACCCCGGTGACCGCCTACCGGACGGTGCCCGACCGCGTCGACCGGGTGGCAGGCGTGGCCCTGCGCCTGGCGGCCCTGCGCCACATGGCCAACGCCGACAAGCGGGTGGCGCTGGTCCTGTCCGCCTATCCCACCAAGCGCAGCCGCATCGGCAACGCCGTGGGCCTCGACACCCCGGCGTCGGTCGTCGACCTCTTGCACGCCATGGCCGACGCCGGCTACCGGGTGGACCGCATCCCGCCCGACGGCGACACCCTCATGGCCGAGCTGGCCGACGCCCTCTGCTACGACCGTGAGGCCCTGACCCCGGTGCAACTCGACCTGGCCGCCGGGCGTTGCAGCGGCGAGCACTACTCGGCATGGTTCGCCGGGGTGCCCACGGCTCTGGCCGAGGCCGTCACCGGTGCCTGGGGACCTCCGCCCGGCCAGGTGTACCGCGACGGCGACGACCTGGTGTTCCCCGGGCTCGATCTGGGTGGCGTGCTGGTGGCGGTACAGCCTCCCCGGGGTTTCGGGGACAACCCGATCGCCGTGTACCACTCGCCCGACCTGGCGCCGACCCACCACTACCTGGCCTTCTACCGGTGGCTGGAGGACGGCTGGGGGGCCGACGCGGTGGTGCACGTGGGCAAGCACGGCACCCTCGAATGGCTGCCGGGCAAGGGTGTGGGCCTGTCGGGGAGCTGTGCCCCCGACGCCGCCCTGGGCGACCTCCCCCTCGTCTACCCCTTCGTGGTCAACGACCCCGGCGAGGGCACCCAGGCCAAGCGCCGGGCCCATGCCGTGGTGGTCGACCACCTGGTTCCCCCCCTCACCCGGGCCGACACCTACGACGACCTGGCCCGCCTGGAGAGGCTCCTCGACACCTACGCCCAGGTGGCGTCGCTCGACCCGGCCAAGCTGCCCGCCATCCGGGCCCAGGTCTGGGACCTGCTGGTGACAGCCGAGATCCACCGCGACCTGGGGCTGGGCGACGCTCCCACCGGCGACGAGTTCGACGACCTCGTGCTGCACGTCGACGGGTACCTGTGTGAGCTGAAGGACGCCCAGATCAGGGGCGGCCTGCACGTGCTCGGCCGCCCGCCCGCCGGCGACGCCGACATCGACCTTGTGCTGGCCCTCACCCGCCTGCCCCAGGGCTCGGTGCCGTCGTTGCGGGAGACGGTGGCGGCCAGGTTGGGTGCAGGCAGCGACCGGGCCGGGGTCGACGCCGTGGAGGCCGAGTGCCGGCGCCTCGTCGCCGACCTGGCGGACGACGGCTGGCGCTACGGCGGTGACGACCCCACCCTGGCATGGGTCTGCGACCGGCTGCACCCCGCCCTGTTGGCCACCACCGACGAGGTGGCCAACACCCTCGGTGCCCTCGACGGCCGCTACATCCCCGCCGGCCCCAGCGGCGCGCCCAGCCGGGGCATGGCCCACGTGCTGCCCACCGGCCGGAACTTCTTCTCCGTCGACCCCAAGGCCCTGCCGTCGCCACTGGCGTGGGAGGTGGGGTGCGGGCTGGCCGACGGCCTCATCGAACGCCACGTCGCCGACACCGGCCGCCAGCCCGAGTCGGTGGGCCTGGTGGTGTGGGGCACCTCGGCCATGCGCACCTCGGGCGACGACGTGGCCTGCGCCCTGGCCCTGCTCGGGGTCCGTCCCGTATGGGCCACCGAGTCGGGCCGGGTGATCGGCGTGGAGGCCATGACCCTCGAGGAACTGGGACGGCCGCGCATCGACGTCACCCTCAGGATCTCCGGGTTCTTCCGCGACGCCTTCCCCAACCTGGTGCACCTCCTCGACGATGCGGTCGGGCTGGTGGCGGCTCTCGACGAGGCGCCGGAGTCCAACTTCGTCCGAGCCCACGGCGCCGGCGACCCCCGCATCTTCGGGGCCAAGCCGGGCGCCTACGGTTCGGGCATCCTGCCCCTGTTGGAGTCGCGCGACTGGCGGTCCGACGACGACCTGGCCGAGGTATACATGGCGTGGGGGGGCTTCGCCTACGGGCGGTCGGGGATGGGCGTGGCCGCCCCCGACGCCATGCGTCGCCGCTTCGCCGCCATCGACGTTGCCATGAAGAACCAGGACAACCGCGAGCACGACATCTTCGACTCCGACGACTACCTCCAGGATCACGGGGGCATGGTCGCCACCGTGCGGGCCCTCACCGGCGTCCAACCGGCGGCGTTCTTCGGTGATTCGTCCGACCCCGCCAACCCCCGGGTACGCACCTTGGCCGAGGAGGCGGCGCGGGTGGTGCGAACCCGGGTGGTGAACCCGAAGTGGATCTCGGCCATGCAGCGCCACGGGTACAAGGGAGCGTTCGAGATGGCCGCCACCGTCGACTACCTGTACGGCTACGACGCCACCGCCCGGGTGGTGCAGGACTGGATGTACGAACGGGTCACCGAGGCGTACGTGGGCGACCCTGAGGTGCGCAAGTTCTTCGAGCGCTCCAACCCTTGGGCCCTGCGGTCCATCGCCGAGCGCCTGCTGGAAGCCGACGAGCGCGGCCTGTGGGACGCGTCACCCGAGGCCCTCGCCGCCCTGCGATCGGCCCTTCTCGAGGCCGAAGGCTGGGAGGAGGGCCGGTAATGGACCACCACACGCGTGACCAGTTCCCGTTTGCCGCTGTCGTCGGGCAGGACGACGCCAAGTTGGGGTTGTTGCTGGCCGCTGTCGACCCCCGCATCGGGGGGGTGCTGCTGCGGGGGGCCAAGGGCTCGGCCAAGACGACCCTGGCCCGGGGCCTGTCCGACCTCCTCCCCGGCGACGCCCCCTTCGTGGAGCTGCCCCTCGGGGCCACCGAGGACCGGGTCATCGGGTCCATCGACCTGGCCGCCGCCCTCACCGGCGGCGAGGTGCGCTTCCAGCCCGGCCTGCTGGCCGCCGCCCACGGCGGGGTGCTCTACGTCGACGAGGTCAACCTCCTCGCCGACCACCTGGTCGACGTGCTCCTCGACGTGGCCGCCTCGGGCGTCAACCGGGTGGAGCGCGAGGGCGTGGCCCATGTGCACACGAGCCGGTTCGTCCTCGTCGGGTCCATGAACCCCGAGGAGGGTGAGCTGCGCCCGCAGTTCCTCGACCGCTTCGGGCTGTCCGTCGACGTGGTGGCCGACACCGACCCTGATCGGCGGGCCGAAGCCGTCGGTCGTCGACTGGCCTTCGACGCCGATCCCGGCGCCTTCGCCGCCCGGTGGTCACCGGCCCAGGACGAGCTGCGGGCCCAGGTGGGCGACGCGCCGGCGGCGGCGGTGTCGCCCGAGCTCGGGCTGGCGGTCAGCACGCTGTGCGCCGAGGTCGGGGCCGAGAGCCTGCGGGCCGACCTCGTCACCTGCCGGGCGGCGGCGGCCCTGGCCGGCATCGAGGGCCGTACCGACGCCACCGTCGACGATGTCCGCCGGGTGGCGCCGCTCGCCCTCGGCCACCGCCGGCGCCGCCAACCCTTCGAACAGCCCGGCATCGATGCCGGCGCGGTGGACCGCGCCCTCGACAGTGCCCACCGCGATGCGCCCGCAGCGGGCCCCGACGCCGGCGGCCAGGACGGTTCCGACCCCGGCGGGTCCGAGCCCGACACCGCCGACGACGGGGCACCCGACGGCGGGAGACCCACGGAGGCGAAGCCGGGTCGGGAGCGAGTGGCGGCGGCGGCGGCACCGACCAGGATCGTGCGCCTGGAGGCGACGGGCTCGGCGTCGGGCTCGGAGGGTCGCCGGTCGAGCGCCGTAGGGATGCGGGGACGGTTGGTCGGCGACCGGGAGCCGGACGGGCCGCTGGGCTCGGTGGCGGTGGCGTCCACCGTCCGGGCCGCCGCCACCCGGGCCGCCGCCACCCAGGCCGCCGCCGGCCCGGAGGCCGGCTCGGGGGCAGGCCGGGGACCAGTGATCGAGGCCGGTGACCTGCGCCAAGCGGTGCGTGAGCGGCGGGTCGGAAACCTGGTGGTGCTGGTGGTCGACGCCTCGGGGTCGATGGGAGCCGCCCAACGCATGGAGGCGGCCAAGGGGGCGGTTATGAGCCTGCTCCTCGACGCCTACCAGCGGCGCGACCGGGTGGCCATGGTCACCTTTGGCGGTGAGGAGGCCGAGGTGGCCCTGCGCCCCACTGGCAGTGTCGAGGTGGCGCGGGCCCGCCTGGCCGACCTGCCCACCGGCGGTCGTACACCGCTGGCCGCCGGCCTGGTGGCGGCGGTGGAGCTGGCCACGTCGACCGGGCGACACGACGACGCCGAGCGCCCCCTGCTGGTGGTGGTCACCGACGGACGGGCCACCGCCGGCCCTCCGTCGGTCGACCCGGTTCGGGCGGCCACCGAGGCGGCCACGTCGGTGCGCCGCCGCGGCATCGCCGCCGTCGTCGTCGACGTGGAGGAGGGCCCGACGCGCCTCGGGTTGGCCGCCGAGCTGGCCCGGGCGATGGGCGCCCGCCACCTCACCCTGGACGAGCTCTCGGCCGGCGCCCTCACCCTGGCCGTGCGGGCCGCCTGCGACTGACCCACTCGCCCGCGCCTCCCGCCCGCTACCGTCGAGGGGTGGCCGACGAGTTGCGCGTCAGCCCGACATGTCGGATCCCCCTCGCTGAGCTGGAGTGGCGCTTCAGCACCTCGAGCGGTCCCGGCGGACAGCACGTCAACACCGCCAACACCCGGGCCGAGGTCCGCTTCGACGTCATCGCCTCGCCGTCGCTCGGTCCCCGCCAGCGGGCCCGCCTACTCGAGAAGCTGGGCCCCGTCGTCAGGGTAGTGGCGTCAGACGAGCGGTCCCAGACCCGCAACCGCCAGCTCGCCCTGGAGCGGCTGCGCGACCGGCTGGCCGAGGCGCTGCACGTCGAGCGGCCCCGGACGCCGACCCGGCCCTCACGGTCGGCGCGCGAGCGGCGCATGGGAGCCAAGCGCCGGCGAGGTGAGATCAAGCGGGGCCGGGGCCGCCCCGACCCCGAGTAACGCGTCGCGTACAAGGAGAATCAGATCCGACAGCCTTCGGCCGCCACGAGGGGCCGTCACTCTCTGCCTGCACCTGGACGATCAGCGATACGGTCTTTTTGCTCCGTCCACTTGAATCAGGATGGCACTGACGCGATACTACGAGCGTCCGCGCGTGGCGAGTGCGTCCTGGACGGCGAGCCTGAAGGGCGGCGAGTATCGACAAGTCCACGGTCGGCATCATCGCGCTCGACCGTCGTGCCCTATTGCAAGGAGCCCTATGCGCCACCCAACAGATTTGCCTGGCGCTGACAAGAGGTCACCCAGGTTCTTCAGGCGAGTCGTGGTCGCCTTGTTTGCTTGTCTGCCGATGGTGACATTCGCCGCCACCATCACGGCGTCACCTGCGGCCGCATACTATTGCGATGACGGGACCGAATCGCCCACGTGCGGTGACGGGGCGGCGACCGTCGACTCACCCAGCGCGACGGACCTTGCTACTGCAGGGCTCGACGTGTCAACCAGCGCGACGGACCTTGCTACTGCAGGGCTTGACGTGTCACCCAGCGCGACGGACCTTGCTACTGCAGGAGGAGGTCCGTACAACGACGCGGTGATCTGCTTCGATTGCGATGCACCATGGGAACACCAGATTTGGGACGCGCCCTAACCGCCGAAAAGGGCCAGCGCCACGATCACAGATTTTCTTCTAGACGATGTCGTGACACCCGCCGGTCGAAGGGTCCTCCACGCCGGAGGCGTCGGCCACGTGGGCGCACACCTGGCGGTAGGTGAGCCCCGCTGACACGGGGAACGACCATGGCGAGGGGCCGTCCCAGCTCGTCGGCGCCTGGCCGTCGTCGAAGGAGAACCGCACCGAATGGGTGCCCGGTGCGCCGCTGGCGTCGGGGGTGAAGCCGGCCACGGTGAAGTCGACCTGGAACGTGCCGTCGAGGCTGGCCACCACCGCATCGATGGTGACATCGGGGGCCACGTCGGCGACAGTGGTGGGCTCCGGAGGGCTCGGCGTCACCGTCGGCGGGGGCGTGTGACCGGTGGGGCCGGGGTGGGGCGCCGGCACGACAGTGGTGGGCGCCGCCGACGCTTCGCTGGTCGGCGCTGCCGGCGGTGGGGCCGCCAGCTCTGCCGCGGCATCGGCGGAGGGATGGTCACGCAGGAACTGGATGGCCTCCACATGGGCGGCGACGGCGTCGTCGCGCTGGGGCGGGGCGATCGACTTCGCCTCCCGCAGCAGGTTGGCGTCGGCCCGGGCCACGGCGACCACGTCCTTCGATACCAGAGCCACCCGGAGGAGCTGGACGGCCTGAGACGTGCCCCCGTGCGATGACGCCGTGTCGCGGTTTGCGCTGCGGCCCGAGCTCACGAGGGTGGGCACGGCGAGGACGGCGATGACCACCGCGGCGGCGGCGACAGAGACGCCCGCAGCCACCCAGCCCGCCCGCACGCCCGAGCTGCGCCCACGATTTCCTCCGGTGCCAGCGCTCCCCGGCCTCCCGCTCCCCGGCCTCCCACTCCCCGGCCTCCCACTCACCGGGGGCGGGCCCGGACGCCGGTCGTCGCCCCGCTCGACCACCCGGCGCAGCGCCGACACCCTCCCCGGCGGGGGCTGGGCCGGCGGCGGCGACAACACGTCCTTCAACAGGGCGAGGAGGCGCTCGTCGTCAGTCATCGGCCGACACCGTCTCCAACGCGCTGCGCAGGCGCGCCAGGGCCCTCGACTGAGCCATGCGCACCGCCCCTGCCCGCTTGCCCACGACCAGCCCGACCTCCTCGGCGCACAGGCCGCCGACCACGCGCAGCTCCAGGAGCTCCTGGTCGTCGGGGGTCAGGGTGGCGAAGGCGGCCCGCACAGCGAGGGCCTCCTCGTCATGGAGCAGGCCGTCGAGGCAGTCGTCTTCGACCTGACCGGCGCCGCCGTCGACGAGACTGCCACGCCGATCGGTTCGCTGGGCCTCGAGTATCACGTTACGCAGGATCCCGAACAACCAGGCGTTGAAACCGCCGCCCTTCCATTCGAAGTCGGCGATGCGGTAACAGGCTCGGGTGAAGGTCTCGCTCACGGCGTCGTCGGCCTCGGTGAGGCCCCACAGGCGACGCCGGGCGTAGGCCAGCAGGCCTGCGTAGGAGAGGCGGTAGAGGGTTTCCCAGGCGTCGGGGTCGCGGCGCCGGGCTCGGTCCACCAGATCTTGCAACTCGGCAGTCGAGACCTCCGCCGGGGTTGAGCCCATCACGGTATCGATTGTGGCACCCCGCGGCCTTCTGCCACCTCCTGGGTCGGGCCGGGGCAGCGTCGTGGCGTCACCCGGCGGGCCGGGCGACAACCGTGGGCTCGGATTTCGGACGAGGGTGACGGTCATGAAGGTCTCCCCCGCTCATGCGCGCGAAGGAGCCGGTTGTCACACCGAGAAACCTCGGTCAACTCGTGTAGAGGCGGATCAGGTCGGATCCGTTGATCCAGTCGTTGGCCACATCGGTGAAGTGGCCCCCGCCGTACTGGAGGAGGCGCACGTTGGCGTTGCACACCGCGCTCAGCAGGAACACCTGTTGGCGGT
Organism: Acidimicrobiales bacterium; assembly: GCA_036264885.1. Lineage (GTDB taxonomy): Bacteria > Actinomycetota > Acidimicrobiia > Acidimicrobiales > AC-14 > DATAQC01. Next base: position 9,076 of record DATAQC010000076.1, read on the forward strand.
CACAGGTGTAGGGGTGGCTCATGAAGCCGTGATGGTCCTTGGTGGTGCGCAGGGCGGCGTTGATACTGGCCGGGGTGAGGGGGACGCGGATCTCGGACATGATCTGGCGTAGGTCCATCACCTCGGCGAAGCCGGCCTGGGCCAGGGCCGACGGCGGCTCCGTGGCGCCATACCTCTTGCGCTGTTCCCGGTAGGTGACGACGTCGGGGTCGTTGCCGTCGTAGGGCAGGAACCCGGTGGTGAAGTAGGCGCCGTCGGCGCCGCCGCCGGAGGCGTCGATCACGCTCTGGGCCGCGCAGGCACCGGGGAACATCACCTTGGCCTTGATGGACAGAGCCTTCCGGGCGGCCATGATGCGCGTGCACCCCTGCGGTGGGAACACGGCCAGGATGACATCGGGGTCGTTGCGGTTCACGTCGTTGAGGGCGGGGGTGAAGTCGGCGGCGTCGGCCTTCTCGGCGACCGCTTTCACGTCGGTGACCCCCTTTTTGGCCAGCACGTCTTTGGCCACCTCGACGGCCGTCGACAACAGGCCAGGGAGGTCGATGTAGACGACGCCCACCTTCTTGGCGTGCAGCGTGTCGGTGACGTACTGGGCCTGGCCCAGCAGGTCGGCGGCGGCGCCGCCTGTGAGCATGGACGCGGCGCTGGCCGTCAGCTCGTCGCCGAGGGTGGGGGAGGCGCCCACGTAGGGGATGCCGGCGGTGTCGAGGACCGGGATGGACTCCGCCGCTCCCAGGTCGAGGCCACCGAGCACGGCCACTGGCTGCTTCTGGCGCAGCCGGTTGGCGCAGGCCTGTGACGACTCGGGGGACCCGTCGGTGGCGCAGGTCTCCAGGCGGATGGGATGGCCACCCACGCCCCCGAGCTTGGCGTTGACGTAGCGCACGGCGGCCTCGGCATCGGTGCGCACCTCGGGGAACGAGCCGGTGGCGGCGTTCTCCTGGTTGATGAAACCGACGACCACCGGTGAGCCCCCCGCCTTCTCGCCCCCCCCGGAACCGCCGCCCGAACAGGCGGCCACCACCATGGCCGCCACGACGAGGGCGGTGACGCGCACCAGAGCCTGGAGCCGGGGCCTGGACGTCGTGGGCAGCATCCTCGTGGGCATGGTCCTCCGGGCCGACGGCCCGTCGCTAGCCTCCGACGGGCCGGGGGGTCAGAAAGGGAGACGAGCATCGGACCCTACTTCGTGTTTGCGATGCTGGGGCTGGGCACAGGGGCGGTCTACGCCGCCCTCGCCCTGGGTCTGGTGCTCGAGCATCGGGTGTCCGGCGTGGTCAATTTCGCCCAGGGCGCCATCGCCGCCTACGCCACCTACGTCTTCGTCGAGCTGCGGGCCACCGGCGACCTGGTGCTGCCCGTCGTCGGCCTTCCCGGCCGGGTCCACGTGGGCGACCAGCCCGGTTTCTGGCTGAGCCTGGTCCTGGCCCTGGTCGTGGCCGCCCTGGTGGGGTTGGTCGTCTACGCCGCCGTCTTCCGACCCCTGCGCCACGCCCCTGCCCTGGCGCGCGTAGTGGCCTCCGTCGGGCTGTTGGTGGCCCTGCAGGCGATGATCGTGTTGCGGTTCGGGCCTGCCGACCGACCGGTGGCTCCGGTGCTGCCCAACGGCCCCATCACCCTGGCCGGCTCCGTCGTGCCCCGCGACCGCCTGCTGCTGGCCGCCGTGGTGGTGGCCATCACCGCCGTCCTGTGGGCGGTGTACCGCTTCACCGGGTTCGGGTTGGCCAGCCGGGCCATGGCCGACGACCCCGCCACCACCGCCATGCTGGGCCGGCCCATCGGCCGGTTGGCGGCGGCCAACTGGGTCGTGGCCAGTGTCCTGGCCGGGGTGGCCGGCATCCTGGTAGCGCCCATCACCGCCCTCAACCCTGGTACCTACACCCTCTTGGTGGTCCCTGCCCTGGCCGCTGCCCTGGTGGGCCGGCTGTCGTCCTTCGGCGTCACCACGGCCGCCGCCCTGGCCCTTGGCATGGCCCAGTCCGAGCTCGTTCAGCTGCAGGACCGTTTCCGCTGGCTGCCGAGCGTGGGCCTGCGCGAGGGGCTGCCGCTCGTCGTGATCGTCGTGGCCATGGCCGCCGCCGGCGGGGTGGTGCCCGAGCGCTCGGAGGCGGCCCAGCGCCGCCTGCCGGCCGCCCCCCGGCCTCGCCGGCCGGGTTGGGCGGCGGCGGTGGCGGTGGCGGCTACGGCGATCGCCTTGTTCGCCCTGGGGCCCGAGCTGCGCCTGGGCCTGATCACGAGCCTGATCGGCGCCGTGGTGTGCCTCTCCCTCGTGGTGTTGACGGGTTGGGTGGGACAGATCTCCCTGGCCCAGATGGCCTTCGCCGGTGTGGCCGGCTTCGGCCTGTCCAAGCTGGGCCAGGGGGCGGGGATCCCCTTCCCGTTGGCGCCGTTGCTGGCGGCCATGGGGGCGGGCGTGGCCGGGCTCGTCCTCGCCCTTCCCGCTCTGCGGGTGCGGGGGGTGAACCTGGCCGTGGTCACCCTGGCCGGAGGTGTGGCCATCGAGGCGCTGGTCTTCGGCAACCCGAGCCTCACCGGCGGCTTCGGGGGGACCAAGGTGCCGTCGCCCGACCTGGCCGGCATCGACCTGGGGATCAGCCGCGGCGGTGACTACCCGAGCCCGGTGTTCGGCCTCCTCGTGCTGGCGGTGGTGACGGTCGTGGCGGTGGCCCTTGTCGCCGTGCGCCGGGGCGCGGCAGGCAGGCGGTGCCTGGCCGTGCGGGCCAACGAACGGGGGGCGGCCGCCGCCGGGGTCGACGTGGTGACGACCAAGCTGGGCGCCTTCGCCGCCTCGGCGTTCGTGGCCGGGTGCGGCGGTGTCCTGCTGGGCTACTCCCAAGGGCAGCTCTCGTTCGGGTCGTTCAGCGTGTTCGTGTCGCTGTCATTCCTGGCCGTGGCCTACGTTGGCGGTATCGGGTCGGTTCCCGGCGCCCTCGTCGGCGGGGCGCTGGCCGGCGGCGGCATCGTGTTCACCCTGCTCGACCGCGTGGCCGGGTGGGGCCGCTACCAGGCCCTGGCCGCCGGGTTGGGCCTCATCGTGGTCTCGGTGCTGCGACCCGACGGGCTGGCCACCGGTTCGCGGTGGGAACGGCTCGGGAGGCGACCGGCCGTAACACGTGAGCCGTCGCTCCAGGGCGGAGCCGGGCCATGACGCCGGTTGCCCTCGACGTGGCCGACCTCACCGTCAGGCTGGGCCGCACCGAGGTGGTCAAAGGGGTGTCCCTCGCTGTGGCCGAGCGCACTGTCGTCGGCCTCGTCGGCCCCAACGGAGCGGGAAAGACCACCCTCGTCGACGCCGTCACCGGGTTCGTCGCCTCGTCCGGCTCGGTCGCCATCGGGGGTCGACCCGCCGGTCATCTCCCGCCCCACCGGCGGGTGGCCCTGGGCGTGGCCCGAACGTTCCAGTCCCTCGAGTTGTTCGAGGATCTCACCGTCGGCGAGAACCTGGCGGTGGCCGCCCACAGCGCCGTGGTGCGGGCCGGCGACGCTCGCCCGCCCGCCGAGCGCGCCGCCTGGGCGGCGGACACTGCCGGCGTCGACGACATCGTCGACGCCGTTCCCGGGCAGCTGTCGTACGGCCGACGCAAGCAGGTGGCCCTGGCCCGCGCCCTGGCCGCCGGGCCCTCGGTCCTGTTGCTCGACGAGCCCGCCGCCGGCCTCGACGGGGCCGGCCGCCGTGCCCTGGCCACCACCGTGCGGGCCCTGGCCGACGGGGGACTGGCCGTCGTGCTCGTGGACCACGACGTGCACCTGGTCTTCGACGTGTGCGACCAGGTGGCGGTGCTCGATGGCGGCCGGGTGGTGTCCCACGGGCCGCCCTCCGAGGTCCGGGGCGACCCGGCCGTCGCCACCGCCTGGCTGGGAGCCGCGGCCTCGCCGGCGCCCGGGCCCAAGACCGCCGCCACCGCCCGAGCTGGCCGGGCCCAGACCGCCGTTGGGGCTCGAGCCCCTGCCCTCGAGTTGGCGGCCGTGTCGACGGGGTGGCGGGGAGCGACCAGTGTCCACTCCGTCGACCTCACCGTGGCCCAAGGCGAGCTGGTCGCCCTCCTCGGCGCCAACGGTGCAGGCAAGACCACGACCCTGCTGGCCGTGTCCGGCGTCCTCGCGGTCCAGGGCGGGTCGATCCGCGTCCTCGGGGAGCCGGCCGTGGCCGGGGCCGACCGCATGGCTCGGCGGGGCGTCGCCCACGCCCCCCAGGACCGGGGCGTGCTGGGAGGACTGACCGTGGCCGAGCAGTTGCGCCTGGCCGCCGGGCCCGGGCCTGATGGGCGGTCGGCAGTGGCGTCGGCCGTCGACCGCCTGCCGGCGCTCGGCCCCCTCCTCGGGCGGCGCGGGCGGTTGCTCTCCGGCGGTGAGCAGCAACAGGTCTCCCTGGGCCGGGCCATCGCCTCGCGCCCCCGCCTGCTCCTGGTCGACGAGCTCAGCCTGGGCCTGGCCCCCGATGCCGTGACTGACGCCTTGGGAGTGCTGCGGGCCATGGCTGACGACGGGGTGGGGGTGCTGTTGGTGGAGCAGTTCGCCTCGCTGGCCCTGACCGTGGCCGACCGGGCCTACGTGTTGCACCGGGGCCGGGTGGCCCTCACCGGGAGGGCCTCGGAGCTGGCCGCCCGTCCCGAGGCGCTGGAGGCCGCCTACCTGGGGACCCCGGCCGGGCATCGTTCTGACGGGGACCCTCGGGCGTGACAGTGTGTCGGCCGTGCGCGTGGGATTTCTGGGAGGAACGGGACCGGCGGGCCGGGCCCTCGCCGTCCGGCTGGCCTCGGTCGGCATCGATGTGGTGGTCGGGTCGCGCTCGGTCGAGCGGGCCGCCGGCGTCTGCGACGACCTGCGCGGGAAGTGGTCCGACCGCCGGTTGTGGTTGGAGCCGGGCGACAACTCGGCGGCGGCCAAGTGCCAGGTCGTCGTGGTGGCCACGCCCTGGGACGCAGCGGCGTCCACCGCCGCCTCGGTGGCGTCGGATCTGGCCGGCAAGGTCGTTATCTCGATGGGCAACGCCATCGAACGCCAGGGTGACGAGCTGGTGGCCGTGACCCCTCCGGCCGGGTCGGTCGCCGCCGGCGTCCAGGAGGCCGCCCCCGACGCACTGGTGGCCGCCGCCTTCCACCACGTGCCCGCCCGGGCCCTGGCCGACGTGGCCACGCCCATCGTGGGCGACGTGATGGTGTGCACCGACCACCCCTCGGCGTTCGACGCCACCGCCGAGCTGGTGTCGATGATCCCCGACCTGCGGGCCCTGCACGCAGGGTCGCTGGCCAGTGCCGGGCCGGTCGAGGCCTTCACCGCCGTGTTGCTCGGCGTGAACAAGCGCTACAAGGCCCGTGCCGTGATGTGCCTCACGGGCATCCCGTCCTGACCGGGCGACCCGGGCGGACCATGCGGCTCTACGACACCGCCCGGCGGGCTGTTGTCGATTTCCGGCCAGGGCCGGTGGTGACCCTCTACACCTGTGGCATCACACCCTATGACGCCACCCACGTGGGTCACGCCGCCACCTACGTGCTCTACGACGTGCTCCAGCGGCGACTGCGCGACCTCGGCCACGACACCAGGTGCGTGCGCAACGTCACCGACGTCGACGACGACATGTTGAGGCGGGCCCGCCAGCTCGGGGTGGATTATCTCGAGCTGGCAGCCGAGGAGACGGCCCGTTTCCGGTCGGACATGCGGGCGCTCAACGTGTTGCCCGTCTACAGCGAACCGGCTGCCACCTCGGCCATCCACGACATCCTGGGGTTCATCGGCATGGTCATCGACCGCGGCCACGCCTACCAGTCGGGGGGCGGGGTGTACTTCAGTGTGGGGAGCTTCGACCGGTTCGGCCAGGTGAGCCACCTCGACCGCCCGGCCATGCTCGCTCTGGCCGCCGAGCACGGGGGAAACCCCGACGACCCCGCCAAGCGCGATCCCCTCGATTTCATCCTGTGGCAGCCCTCGGCGCCCGACGAGCCGTCCTGGGAGTCGATGTGGGGACCCGGGCGGCCGGGGTGGCACATCGAGTGCTCGGCCCTGGCATTGCGCGAGCTGGGCACCACGATCGACCTCCACGGCGGGGGGACCGACCTGGTCTTCCCCCACCACGAGTGCGAGGCGGCCCAGTCCGAGGCGGCCACCGGCGAGATTTTCGTGCGCCATTGGATGCATGCCCCCATGGTCCGTTACCAGGGGGAGAAGATGTCCAAGTCGCTCGGGAACCTGGTGTTCGTGAGCGAGCTGCTCAAGGAGTGGGACCCGATGGCGGTACGACTGGCCCTGCTCGACCACGAGTGGCGCCGGCCGTGGGAGTGGCGCGACGACCTGCTCACCGTGGCCACCGACCGCCTGGCCCGCTGGCGATCGGCTGCCGCGGGCGCCGCCGGCACGGCCGGCGACGCGTCGGCGCTCGCCGAGGTGCGGGCTGCCCTCGATGACGACCTCGGGCTGACCGCGGCGCTGGCCGCCATCGACCGTGCCGCCGAGAGGCACCAGAGCCCGACGGAGGCGGCCGAGCTCCTCGGCGTGAGCCTTTAGACACTCGTCCCTCGCCCCGACCCACGAACGCGACCCGATAGTCTCGGCCCGGCCGATGCGCCTTCGTCCCACCACCAGTTCGTACGCCTTGCTCACGGCCCTGATCCTGTCGGCGGCGGCGCCCGTCGGCGGCGCCCGGTCGGCACAAGCCGCCGACGGCCCTCCGGGATGGGTGGTCGACCGCGTGCGTTTCGAGCCCGCCGAGCCCGGCGCCGGCCCGTTGACGGTGGACGGGCTGGGCGCCTACCGGGGGGCCATCGAGATCGTGCCCGCCGCCGGCGGCCTGGCGGTGATCAACGACGTCGGCTTGGAGGACTACGTCAAGGGGATCGCCGAGGTCCCCGGGTCGTGGCCGCCGGCGGCATTGCGGGCCCAGGCCATCGCCGCCCGCACCTACGCCCTCAACCGCAAGGCGTCGACGGCCGACGCGCCGTGGAAGGCCGACGGAGCCGACATCTGCAACACCGATTCGTGCCAGGTCTACGGCGGCCTGGCCGGCGAGCAACGACCCGACGGCGCCGGCTGGCTGGAGGCGGTCGACGCCACCGCCGGCCAGGTCCTGCTGTACAAGGGCCAGCCCCTCCTGGCCGAGTACTCCTCGGCCAACGGTGGCCGCACCGTCGCCGGCAGCGAGCCCTACCTGCGCTCGGTCCCGGACCCCGACGACGCCCGCAGCCCCCTCGCCCACTGGCACTGGGCGACGTCGCTGGCCGCTCTGGCGCCGGTGGTAGGGGTGGATCCGCCCCTCGTGCTCACCGGATTGTCGCGCCAGGGGGGCACCGTGGTGCTCAGCGTCGTCGGGCCCGATGGCGGCGAGGGCCAGGCCCAGCTCTCGGCCGACGACTTCCGCGCCCGGGTCAATGCCGGCCTGCCCGCGCCCCCCGACCTCCCGTCGGCCCTACCGTCGTCGGAGTACACCGCCGAGGGCAGCGGCGACAGCGCAGTGTTCGACGGCGGAGGCTTCGGCCACGGTGTCGGTCTGAGCCAGTACGGAGCCCTGGGCAAGGCGCAGCGGGGCCTGTCGGCGGCTGACATCCTGGCTGCCTACTACGGCGGCATCCGCCCCCAGACCCTCGACGCCGATCAGCTGCCGCCCTCGATACGGGTGGAGCTGGTCGCCGGCCGGGGGTCGGCCACGGTGAGCCCGGAGCGCTACTTCAAGGCCATCTCCGGCTCCGGGGCCCAGCTCGGCGGCATCGAGAGTGGCCAGTGGCGCGTCGTGCCCGCCAAGGGCGGTGTCCGGGTGATACCGCCCACCGACCGCCAACCGCTGTCGCTGAAGACGGCGGTGGTCGACCCGCCGGGAGCGGCGGGCCCGTCCCCGGTCGTCCACTACGACCTCAGCGCGCCAGCCGTCGTCACCGTGCACTACGTGACGCCGGCGGGGCTGACCGGGGCCGTCCCCGCCCGGTTGGTCGACGTGGGGGAGGTGGCCGAGTCGCTTCCGCCGGCGGCAAGTGCCGGTGACTACCGGGTGATCGTCGAAGCCGACGGAGGTCCCGACAACATCGTCTCTGTCCCCCTTCAGGTGCATGTCGACGGCTCGGCGCGGGTGCACATCCAGGCGTCGGGCATCGGCGGGCCCGCCGGGCACCAGCGCGCCGGCGCGCTGGCCGCTGCCCTGCTCCTGCTCGTGGCCGTGAGCCTGGCCTCGTACCGGGTGAGCCGGCGTCAGATGCCGGCGACCGACTCGGGCATCACCGCCGCCTCGGGGAGATAGACCACGTAGTCACCGGCGGCCACGCGCTGGTAGGGGATGGCGCGCGCGCGGAGGGAGGCGCCGAAGGCCTCGTCGGACGGGGAGCCGTCGAGAATCACGTAGCCGGGCCGGGGGCTCGATCGCACCCGGGCCATCAGGGCCAGGTCGCGGGTGCTCCCGGCGAACGGGGTGGCGCTGAGTCGTTCGCCGGTGGCCAGGTCGATCCGGTAGGCCGCCCAGTAGTCAGCGAAGACCTGGGTGACGCCACGCTCGTCGAGGACCTCGAGCACGGGCCCGATCGGGTGGGCCACGGCATTGGGTGCGACGGGATCCAGGTTGGCCTCACCCAGCGCCAGTGCCACGCCAGCGGCGCCCAGGGCGGCGACCACGGCGATGGCTGCCACTTGAGCGGCCCTGGGGACGAGAAACGACGCCGCCAACAGGACGAGGAACGGCCACAGGAAGACGAGGTAGCGGGCGTCGAACACGTAGAAGGCGAACGAGGAGACGGCGAAGACGAACGGGTAGCACACGCAGGCCAACAGCAGCAGGCCCATGCCGTTGTCGTTGCGGTCGCGCACGGCGGTGCGTATGAAGGCGACCACCGCCGCCACCAGGGCGAGGAGCACGCCGATGTACAGCGCCGGCGCCAGCCCGGGAACCAGCCAGCGGGTGGTCCACATCCGGCGAAGTCCGATCAGGACGGGGAGCCCGGTCTCGGCGAACAGGCGCAGGCGGTGCGGGTACGTCGACTCGACCCCCTGGGGGGGAGAGTGCAGTGACGGGAACCCGCTGCCCACGTTGGCGTACAGCCACGGGAGGGCACCGACCAGGGCCCCACCGACGGCCAGCCACACCAGGCGGACGAGCCCCGGTCGCCGCAGCACCATCCACACCAGCGCAGGCAGGGCGAAGTAGGCGATCTGGGGGTTGGCCCACCAGCCCAGGCCGGCGGCCAGACCGGCGGCCACGGCGTCGAGCGGGGCCGGGCGTTCCACCAGCCGCACAGCGAAGAGCACGAGGGTGAGGCCCATGACCATGGTGAAGCCGTAGAACGCCTGCTCCTTGATCGACAGCCACAACGTCGCCGCCGGCCCGACCCAGAACAACAGGCCGGCGACGCGCCCGGCGGCCTCACCGAACATCCGGCGACCGATCCGCCACACCAGCACGCCCGCCGTCGCCCACAGCGCTACCGGCACGACCTTCATGGCCACCGTCCACGAGCGGACGACGCAGTACACCAGCGCCACCAACACCGACTCCTGGGTGCCGCCGTAGGCCTGCCCCAGGAAGAAGGCGTTGGTGTGCCCGTGCAGCAGGCGGCGGGCCATGAGCCCGGTGACGGCCTCGTCGGAGTCGAGTCCGCCCAGCCGCGAGTGCAGGATCCACAGCCTCAGGCCCAGCCCGATGGCGGCGACGACCACGACCAACACGGGGTCGAGAGGGCGCTGGCGTCTGGTCGCCGAGTCTTTCTGACCGCGGGACCGCAGCGTGGGAACGACGATCGGCCGATGCTATGCGTACCGCCGGCCCCCGAAGGCGTACGTCGACTGCCGCAGCCTCGCTATGGTCGACCTCCATGGAGGCACGGGCGCTGTTGGCGTCGGCCGGACAGGCGCTCATGGATGATCGACGGCCACTGACTCCGCCTGAGTTGGCGGCGCTGTCCCGGCTCCCGGATCAATCGGTGCCCGCCCTGGCTGCCCTGGCCCACGAGGTCCGTCTCGCTCGCTGTGGTCCGGTGGTCGAGGTGGAGGGCATCCTGTCGGCCCGTACCGGCGGGTGCCCGGAGGACTGCCACTTCTGTAGCCAGTCGGCCCTGTTTCCCACCCCGGTCAAGGCCCGGCGCATGCTGGACCCCGACGAGGTCCTGGCTGCGGCGGCCGAGACCGCGGCACTGGGGGCGTCTGAGTTCTGCATCGTCGCCGCCGTCCGCGGGCCCGACGAGCGCCTCCTGGCCCAGGTGGTCGAGCTCGTATCCCAGGTGCGCGAGCGCACGGGGCTGAACGTGGCCGTGAGCCTGGGCATCCTGTCGCCCACCCAGGCCCGGCGCCTGGCCGATGCCGGGGTGCACCGCTACAACCACAACCTGGAGACGGCCCGGTCCTACTTCCCGTCGGTGGTCACCACCCACACCTGGGAGGAGCGGGTGCAGACGTGCCTGCTGGTGCGTGAGGTGGGCATGGAGCTGTGTTGCGGGGCGATCGTCGGCATGGGCGAGACTGACGAGCAGCGCCTCGAGCTGCTGGGCGACCTGGCTGCCGTCCACCCGGCCGAGGTGCCCGTCAACTTCCTCAACCCCCGGCCGGGGACGCCGCTGGCCGACCGCCCCCTGGTGTCACCTCTGGCGGCCATCCGCTGGATCGCCCTGTTCCGCCTGGCCCTGCCCGAGGTGATCCTTCGCTACGCCGGAGGCCGCGAGCTCACCCTCCGCGACCTCCAGGCCATGGGGATGACGGCGGGCATCAATGCCCTCATCATCGGCAACTACCTCACGACCCTGGGCCGGCCTCCCGAGGCCGACCTGCGCATGCTCGAGGATCTGGGCATGCCGGTAGGAGCCCTCTCCGGCGTGTTGTGAGCGATCGGTGTTGCACGGGATGCGGGCGGTCGTCCGACCTGTGCCCCGGTTGCGCCGGCGACTACGACCCCCCGCGATTCTGTCCACGGTGCGGCCGCCGCCTGACCGTCCAGGTGACCCCCACCACCTGGCAGGCGCAGTGCCCAGACCACGGCCAAGTGACCGTCACCGACCGTCGTTGACCGGTGGCCGGGCGGCCGGTCGGCGTTCGCAGCCGGTCAGGACTGGGTGGCCAGCACCGGCGCCGGTGTGGCGGACACCTCGTCGGCGGCGGCCTGCTGGCGGGCGCGCTTGGCTGCCAAGCGACGGGCGATCGAGCCCATCCGTCCGATGAACGAGACCAGGCGGTCGCGGGCCTGCTCGGCCTCGGGGGACAACCCCTCGAGGTCGGTGAGCTTCCAGTGGCGCATGACCACCGGGACGAGGATCTGGTCGTGGTGCAGACCGAGGTCGTAGATGCCGGCCTTGGCGATGACCGCGGCGTGGGTGGCGAAGCCGGGGATGCCGGTGCCCGGCATCTCGAAGTCGCGCACCTGGCGCTCGATGGCCAGCACCATGGCCGACGGGTCGATGGCCAGGGTGGCGGTGCCCAGATCCCGGTAGAACAGGTAGTGAAGGTTCTCGTCGGCGGCCACCCGGGCCATCACGTCGTAACCGATGGGGTCGTCGAGCAGCTTGCCGGTGTTGCGATGGGCGATGCGGGTGGCCAGCTCCTGCAGGCAGAGGTAGACCACGGCGTCGGGCACCGATCCCGGTTGGGGGGTCTGGCCGGTGGACACCTGGGCCATGCGTCCCCGCTCGAGCTCGACGGCGTCGATGGCCCGGGTGATCATCAACCAGTCGCGGATGACCGTGGCGTGGCGCATCTCCTCGGCCGTCCAGCGCCGGGTCCAGACGTCGAAGGCCTCGTCGCTGAACACCCGGGTGATGGTGGAAAAGTAGTACGGCAGGTTGTCCTCGGTGAGCAGGTTGAGCAGCAACGCTCGGCGCACGGGATCGGGGAGTGGGTACTCGTCGGGGTCCCAGGGTTCGCCGGCCACATAGTCGCGGCCACGGGACCACGGCACCATCTCGTGGGGGAACCACTCCTTGGAGGCGCCGAGGTGACGGTTCAGGAGCTGATCGAACGTGGGCCGCAACTCGTTGAGGAGCGCGTTACCACCCGGGGAGGCGCTGCTATCCATTACCGGCGAGTTTACCCACGACCCTCGCCGGCTCACATCAGGCGAGGTGGCGGGCCAGAAATGCGACGGAGAACTCCATCTCCTCGACGGGGACGGCGGCATGTTCGCCGGGATGGACGTGGAGGCGCTTGTCGACCGACGCCAGGGCGTCGAACAGGTCGAGAACGGGCTGGCGGGGGAGCAGCGAGTCGTCCCACTGCTGGATGAAGGCCACCGGGCAGGTGACCTGACGGGCGTCGGCGGCCAGCCGTTCGGACGTGGGCCCGACCAGACCCATGAGGCCGAAGACGGCTGCTTGCACCCGAGGCTCGGTGGCCACGAAGGGGATGCCGTAGATCGTCCCCATGGACAGCCCCCAGTAGCCGAGGGCCCCGTCACCGACGTCGTCGAGGGCGCGCACCGCAGACAGGGCCGCCTCCCACTCGGCCAGCATGTCCTCGACGGTGCCCTCCCTCGACCACTCGACCAGGAAGTCACTGAACACGGTGACTTCGTCGGCGGTGGGGTCGGCCCGGCGGTCGCCGTGGCTGGGGGCGTCGACAGCCAGGGCGGCGAAGCCGAAGGTGGTCACCAACTCGTGGGCGAGGGCGAGAATGTGGTCGACGCGCTTGTGCCGGGTGGCGCCGTGGGCCAGCAACACCAGCGGTCGTGATCCAACCGCATCCACGGGGACCCAGAGGATTCCGGGAACCACGCGATCGTCGACAGCGAGGTCGAACCTTCGCTCGACGACCCCATCAGCCACGAGCGGTTCGTCAATCCACCGAAGGGCCTGATCGGTCACGGTCGTCCGATCCTACCGGTGCGGGAGGAGAACTACCCTCGGAGAGGAATGGCCGAGACGGATGTCCCCGCCACCTCTGTGCAGCCCTCGGCTCTGGAATTGCTGGCCTACGCCGCCCCGGCCGTGCACGGTCCGTGCAGCGTGACCGAGAAGCTGGACTGGGTGGTAGCGACGGCCCGGGTCATGACCGGGGCATCGTTGGCCGTCTATCTCGACCTGCGCAGCGGGGCGAACCCGGCGGCCACGGTGTCGGGGGCGGAGGCCGCCGATGCCGACCGCTTTGCCCGTCCGGCGGTGCGCTCGCTACTGGATAGCGGCGGTGCCACGCCGGGGGTGCGTCGCGGCGAGGACCTGTTGGGAGATCCCCGCTACCTGAGCTTCGTCCACCGGGCGGGGCTGGCCGACGACGCCCCGAGCCTGTTCGTCCCCGTGCTGGGCGCCGACGGGTTCCCCCACGGGGCGCTCCTCCTGGCCGGCGGGACCCCGGACGCGCTCGGGCCTGCGACCGTGGTCCCCGGTGGCTTCGAGGCAGAGCAGGAGGCGGCCGTCGTCGCCCTGGCGTCCCATCTCGGCGTGGCACTGGACAACCTCGAGACCGTCACCCGCCTCACCGAGCTGCAGGCCGCGCAGCGCCAAGTCGTCCACCAGCTCCAGGAGGCCGTCCGCCCGCCCATGCCCTCGGTCGAGGGGGTGGAGCTCGGGGTCCACTACCTGCCTGCCGACCCGGGGGCGCCCACCGGCGGAGACCTCTACGACTGGCTGGCCCTGCCCGACGGTGATCTGCACATCGCCGTGGTCGATGTCATGGGCAAGGGCGTGGCCGCCACCAAAGACGCCGTCGGGGTCACCCACGCCCTGCGACTGCTGGCCCTGGACGGCTGCATCATGGACCACCTGGTGGCGCGGGCCGGCGCCTTGGTGACGGCGCAGAACCCCGACCTGGTGGCCACCGTGCTGGTGTTGCGGTACCGGCCCGGCGACGGCACCGTCTCGATGGTCGGTGGCGGCCATCCTCCCGCACTGGTGGTCTCGGGGTCCGGTGACGTGCGCCTTGTCTCGGCGCCCGGCGTCGCCATCGGCTGGCCCGGAGCGGGGTCCTCGGAGGTGGTGAGCTTCGTCGTCGACCGCCGCGACACCGTCGTGCTGTACACCGACGGGCTCATCGAGTCCACCAAGGACATCATCGTGGGACTGGAGGCGTTGACCACGGCTGCGGCCCAGACCGCCCAGTACCCGGCGACCCACCTGGCCCGGGCCCTCGTCCAGCGAGCCCTCGCCGGCGCCCAGCGGCGCGACGACTCGCTGGCGTTGGT
>DATAQC010000089.1:0-2523 GCA_036264885.1 Acidimicrobiales bacterium
GGGCCCGGGTGGCGGGCTTCGACGTGGTCCGCGACGACGCCGCCGTGCGCCGCCACATCGGCGTGGCCGCCCAGGATGCCACCCTCGACGAGGCCCTCACCGGGCGCCAGAACCTGGTGATGGTGGGCGAGCTCAGCCGCCTCGGGCGCAGCCAGGCCAAGGTCCGGGCCACCGAGCTGCTGGACGATTTCGAGCTGGCCGACGCCGCCGACCGGGCAATGAGGGACTACTCGGGGGGCATGCGCCGCCGCCTCGACCTGGCCGCCAGTGTGATCACCCGTCCGCCGGTGCTGTTCCTCGACGAACCCACCACCGGACTCGACCCCGTCGGGCGCCTGCAGGTGTGGGAGATGATCCGCCGTCTGGTGGCCGACGGCGCCACCTTGTTGCTCACCACCCAGTACCTGGAGGAGGCCGACAGCCTGGCCGATGCCATCGTCGTGATCGACAACGGCGTGGTCATCGCCCGGGGCAGCGCCGGCGAGCTCAAAGCGGCCACCGGGGGCGCCCGCCTGGAAGTCACCCTCACCACCGCCCACGACGGCGCGGTGGCCGCCCTGGGCGGCTTGGTTGACGGCCCCGTGCAGGTGACCCACGGGGGCCGCCGCCTGGGCGCGCCGGTGCGCACCGGTTCCGGGCTCGCCACCGCGGTCGTGCGGGCCCTGGATGCCGCCGGGGTGAGCGTCGACGACGTCGAAGTGCACCCACCGTCGCTCGACGACGTGTTCTTCGCCCTCACCGGGCGCCCCGCCCCCGCTGAGGCCACCGAGGCCGCCCTGCAAGCAGCAACGGGGTGACGGCGCCGGCCGAGGTGACCGCGCCCCGTGCGCGTCCGGGCCTGGATGCCGCCGCCAACCGCTGGCGCGACGTGGGGGTCCACACCCGGCGCAACCTGGTGCACGTGCGCCGGGAGCCCATTCAGCTGGCCGGCGTCACCATCCAGCCGGTGATGTTCACCCTGTTGTTCATCTACGTGTTCGGCTCCGGCGTGCCGATTCCCGGCGGAGGCGACTACAAGGACTACGCCCTGGCGGGGATGTTGGTGCTGAACCTCACCACCGCCGCCTCCCGCACCTCCGTGGGCCTGGCCACCGACCTGCACACCGGGGTGATCGACCGCTTCCGCACCCTGCCCATGTGGCCGGCGGCGGTGCTGGTGGGGCGGACGGTGGCCGACGTCATGGCCGCCGGCCTGTGCGTGATCGTGGTGGCCCTCACCGGCCTGGCCGTCGGGTGGCGCCCCGGCGCCGGCGTGGCCTCGGTGTTGGCCGGCTTCGGCGTGGCGTTGGGATTCAGCTACGCCCTGTCGTGGTTCGCCGCCTGCCTGGGCCTGGCCACCCAGGGGCCGGAGTCGGCCCAGTCGCTCAGCCTGGTCACCCTGTTCCCGCTAGGCCTGGTTTCCAACGCCCTGGTTCCCACCCAGGGCATGCCCGGGTGGCTCATGACCCTCACCAGCTGGAACCCGGTCAGCGCCGTCACCGCCGCCTGCCGGCACCTGTTCGGCAATCCCAATCCGTCGGCCACCATCCACACCTGGCCCATGCAGCACCCCGTCCTCACCGCCCTGGGCTGGTCGGCGGTGCTGGTGGCCGTCTGCGCTCCCCTGGCCACCGTCGCCTACCGTCGGCGCACCACCGAGTAGGAAAACCAGACATGACCACGACCACCGTCGGCGCGATTCCGCCGATCGGCCATGACGAGGCCATGGTCCTCGCCGCCACCGAGTACGGCCGCTTCGGTGAACTACTGGCCGGCCTGGGCCCCGACGACTGGACCAGGCCCACCGTGTGTGAGCCCTGGGACGTACGGGCACTGGCCACCCATGTGCTCGGCTCGGCCGAGGCGGCGGCGTCGATGCGAGTGAACATCGCCCAGAAGAAGGCGGCCGGGCCGGTGATGAAAGAAGCCGGCTTCGACCACATCGTCGACGCCGTCAACGAGGTCCAGGTGCGCGAGCGGGCCGACCTCACGCCCGCCCAGGTGCTCGAGCGCTGGGCCGATGTCGTCCCCCGGGCCATCAGGGGCCGCCAGCGGTTCCCCCGAATCCTGCGACCGCTGCCGATCCGCTTTCCCGAGCCTACGGGCAGACGCACCATGGCCTACCTGTGGGACATCGCCTTCACCCGCCAGACCTGGATGCACCGCATCGACATCGCCCGGGCCATCGCCCACCAGCCGGTGCTGACCGCCGGCCACGACGGCCGCCTGATCGCCGACACGGTCGCCGACTGGACCTCCACCCACGGCCAGCCGTTCACCCTCCGCCTCACCGGCCCGGCCGGGGGGACGTACGTCAACGGCGACGGTGGCGAAGAGGTGGAGATCGACGCCGTCGAGTGGATGTGGACCATTACGGGTCGCGCTTCGAGCACCGGCCTGCTGGAAAGGAGCCTGGCGCTGTGACAGGCCACGTGCGCTGGTTGGCGACCTGCGCCACGCACGGTCGTCGAGCTACTCGTCCTTGTCGGTTCGTGTCGGCTGGCCACCGGTGACGGCATTGGCCAACTGCTCGACCGTGCGTCC
>DATAQC010000001.1:0-58627 GCA_036264885.1 Acidimicrobiales bacterium
GCACGGCGCGTCGGCGGAGCGAAACCGTGCCTCGGCGAGCATCAGCTCCGAGCCATCTATGCCAACGACCTCGCCCTGGTCGCCGAGGTCGATCGACAGCGCCAGCGCGGCATCGCCCAGGCCGCAGCCGACGTCGAGCAGGCGCTGGCCCGACCGGAGCGAGAGCTGCTCGCGCTCCCAGGCCCGGAGCTGCTTCGTCGCCTCCCACTCGGCCGTCTCGTCCATCGCGCTGAAGAGCATGCTGACGTCAGGATGATCGTCCACCGCTTCGAACCCTGAGCTTCCGAGGTCCCTCGACGTCATTGAGGAAACGTACGTTCTCCAGGATCCGTGCCGCCACACGAGGATCAACAATCGGCCCGCCGACGCGACATGCGCGATGACTTTGCCGACGGAGCCACGTCTGATCTACACGCGCCGTTGCACGCGGTCGCCGGCCTACGGAAGGGGATGCGCCATGGAGATCATCAATCTGGGTGAGGCAGACGGGCTGCCGCCAGTGAACTGGGACGCCGTCATCGAGAAGCTCGATGCGGGGTCGGCGCCGGCTCCCGACTCGAACAACTCTCGCACGACATGGCTGGCGACGGTCAACGAAGACGGCAGCCCGCACGTGACGGCGGTCGGCGCCCTCTGGCTCGATAACACGTTCTGGTTCCAGACGGGAGCGGGGACCCGGAAGGGCCGCAACGTCGAGCGCGATCCGCATTGCTCGATCGCCGTCTCGATCCGCGACGCAGACGTCGTTCTCGAGGGTGACGCAGCGCGGGTGACCGACCCGGGGATGCTGGCGCGTATTGCGAAGGCGTGGGCGGACCAAGGTTGGCCGGCGGAACCAGATGAGAGCGGGTCCGGCATCACCGCGCCCTTCAACGCACCGTCGCAGGGACCGCCGCCGTGGAACGTGTACCGCATCGAGCCACGATCGGCGACTGTGGTATTTGGCGTAGAGCCCGGCGGCCTGACTCGCTTCAAGTTCTGATGCGGGCCGAGTAGAGACCATCGGGCCCTGGCCCGCAACGGTGGGCTCGGCGACGGCGGGTCTGTGAATACGCCCGCGCCCCGGCGGCGTCAACCAGTGCCGGTATAGGGTCGGGGCCCCGGCCAAGCTGCTGGCCGCAACTCGAGGAGTCGCCATGCCGACCGTTGTTGCCCATCACGATGTGAAGAACAAAGACCACTGGCTCTCCTCGCCGAAGCGCGAAGAGTTGTTCGGGCCCCTGGGGATCACCAACGTCCGGACGTTTGTCAACCCGGAGAATCCCACCCAGGTCGCGCTGATCATGGACGTTCCCGACATGGACGCCTTGATGGCGGCGATGCAGACGGAGGCGGCGTCCGATGCGATGTCGCATGACGGGGTTCTCCCCGAGACCTTGGTAATCCTCGTCGAGACGTAGTCCTTGTCACCCGGCTCCTACCACCGCCTGGATCTGCGGTAGAGGGACTGAAAGTACCTCGGGCCTCCCCTCGGTAGGTGTTAAGAACCACTATTGACACCAGCGGCGAGCCCGCCGACGATGCCCCTCGGCCATTCCGGCCCTCGGCCATTCCGGCCCTCACAGGAGGTAATGATGCGTCGTTTGTCGTTCTGGTTCTCCGCGCTCTTGGTCTCACTGGCCGTCGTGGTGGGTGCGGCACCGGCCATGGCACAGATCCATCCGGTGCAGGAGTACCGCGTGCCGTCGGAACGGCCGGGGCTCAACCGCATCACCACCGGTCCCGACGGCAACCTGTGGTTCACCGAGGGCGCAGGACGGATCGGTCGGATGACTCCGAATGGCCAGTTCAAGGAGTTCGCCACCCCCTCCAGCCTGGCCGGACGCGACAGCAACCCGATCGACATCACCACCGGACCCGACGGCAAGCTCTGGTACACAGATTTCTATGGGCGCATCGGAAGGGTCAACCTGAAGGGTGACATCAAGGAGTTCCAGATCGGTTCGCCCCAGAACCAGTTGTTCTTCTTTGGGATCACCGCTGGCCCAGACGGTGCGCTGTGGTTCGTGGTGAACTGCTGCGGCCCCAACAACGGCATGATCGGCCGCATCACCACGACCGGTGACGTCAGCTTCTTCCCGGTGGCGCCAGGCACCGGTCCGGCAGTCGGGATCATCTCCTACCACGGCCAGCTCTGGTACACCGCCACCAGCGTCCCCGATCCGAAGGACGCCTACATCCAGCGTATGAACACCGCAGGCAAGGTGACGGGGAACTTCCTGATCCCCACGTCCTACGCAGATCCCAGCCGCCTGGCCATCGGTGCCGACGGCAACCTCTACTTCACCGAGCAAGGCGCGGTGGGCGCCAATGGCCACCAGGAGCCGACCCATCCCAGGCCGGGCAAGATCGGGCGCATCGACCCCAAAGGCAACATCACCGAGTTCAGGATCCCGGAGCAGGCCCCGCCGGACTTCGTGGCCAATCCCGCCGGCATCGCATCGGGGCCTGACGGCAACATCTGGTTCACCGAGTACTCCTACCTCGCTGACGACACCGGTGAGCAGCACGGAGGCAACAAGATCGGCCGCCTCGACATCCAGACGGGCAGGATTGACGAGTTCCCGCTCCCGACCGCCTTCGCCAGGGCGGACGGCATCACCAGGGGCCCCAACGGCTTCATGTACTTCGTCGAAGACCCGAACAACTACGCCTACGGTCAGGTCGGCAAGATACCGGTCCTTCCCTAGACCTAGAAGGCCGTTAGCGGCCACGCCTTCGGGCCGGCGGCCGGACTTTCCGGCCGCCGGTCGACCGGCAAGGATTCGATGCCAGCCCGGTCATCCGGCGATCTCCACCGTCGCCCCGCCGGCGGGGCGGAACTTCCATGTCCCGTCGACCGCGCCGGGCGCGGCCAGGGCCACCACGCAGCCGCCGAAGCCGGCGCCCGTCAACCGGGCGCCGTACACGCCGTCGGTGCCACCGAGCTGTTCGACCAGGCGGTCGAGCCCCGGGGTCGACACCTCGAAATCGTCACGGAGGCTGGCATGGCTTTCGATCATGAGGGCTCCCGCCCCGGCCACATCGCCAGCGCCCAGGGCCCGGGCGAATGCGGCAACCCGCAGGTTCTCGGTGACCACGTGGCGGGCCCGTCGTCGCAGGGTGGGATCGGCGAGGTCGCCGGCCGCCTCGGGCGACGCGTCCCGGAGAGGGCCGATCACGGCGGCGGCCTCCTCGCACTGGCGTCGTCGCTCGCCGTAGGCCGAGGTGGCCAGCTCGCGCCGTTCGCCGGAGTCGACCACCACCACCTCGACCGACTCGGGCACCGGGACAGGCGTCACGTCCAGGCTGGTGCAGTCGATGAGCAGGGCGCACCCCGGGACTCCAGCCGCCGATGCCAGCTGGTCCATGATCCCACTGGGCACACCTGCGGACAGATGTTCGGCCTGCTGGCAGGCCAGGGCCAGCTCGAGGGCCGACCCTTCGAAGCCCAGGGCCAGGGCCACCGCCACCTCGAGGGCGGCACTCGACGACAGGCCCGCCCCCACCGGCAGCTGCGTCTCCACCGTTCCCGTCCCTCCTGCGTCCGGTCGCAGAACGGCGACGACTCCCGCCACGTATCTGGCCCACGGCGGCTGCACGGCCGCCGGCTCGATCACTCCGATGTCGACGAGGGCGGGCAGGGGTTCGCTCGCCGACGCCAGCTCCACCACCCGCCCGCCGCGCTCGAGCGACACCGTCGTCACCCGGTCGACGGCCATGGGCAGCACCAGGCCGCCGGTGTAGTCGGTGTGGTCACCGATGAGGTTGACCCGGCCGGGAGCGCGGGCCGTGACTCTGGTCATCGCTCCACCAGGGTCATTCCTCGGCCAGGAGGGCGACGCGGATCGCCGCTGCGGTGGTCTCGGGAGCGGCGTCGTTGATGAAGGCCCCGCCGCCCAACTCGGAGCCGGCCAGATACTTCAGCTTGGTGGCGGTGCGGTGGACCGGCGTGAACTCGATGTGCAGGTGGCTCACCGGGAGCCAGCCGGCGTCGTCGGTGGGGGCCTGGTGCACCGACATCACGAACGGAAGCGGAAAGCCGAACAGCCCGTCCAGGCCCCGTCGCACGGTCACCAGCAGCTCGGCCAGCAGCCTGCGCTCCGGATCGGTCAGGTCGGTCACGCTGGTGGCGTGGCGGCGTGACGCCACGTGCACCTCGTAGGGGAACCGGGCGGCAAAGGGCACGAAGGCGACGAAGCTGCCGTTCTGGGCCACCAGGCGGACGCCGTCGGAACGTTCCCTGGCCACCACGTCGCACAGCACGCACCGCCCGGTGGCCTCCAGGTAGGCGGTGGCCGCGGCCAGCTCGGTGGCGGGAAGGGGCGGGATGTCCGGGTAGGCATAGATTTGCCCGTGGGGGTGGTGGAGCGTGACCCCGATGGCCTCACCCCGGTTCTCGAAGATGAACACGTAGGCGATCTCGTCGCGACGGCCGAGCTCGCCGTAGCGATCGGCCCACACGGCGATCACCTTGTCCATGCGGGCGGGGCCGAGCTCGGCGGCTGTGGGTCGATGTCGATCGGAGTAGACCACCACCTCGTTGGCGCCCAGGGCCGGGGCGACTGCGTACAGGTCGCAGCCGGTCATCGCCGGCGGTGGCGGGTGGGCGGTGAGGGCGGGGAAGCGGTTGTCGAACACGGCCACGTCGTAGGACGTTCGGGGGATCTCGGTGGGATGGTCGGCGTCGACGGTGGGACACAAGGGGCAGAGCTGCTCGGGAGGGAGAAAGGTCCGGTCCTGGCGGTGCGAGGCGAACATGCGCCACTGGCCGGTGAGGGGATCGCGACGGCGCTCGGTCACCGGGCGACGTCCTCGGCCCAGGTGTAGAGGCGCAGCTCCCGCCCGTCGGGCTCCGCCGTACGTTCGACGGCCATCACCGGCCGCCGATCGGTGGCCCAGCGCAGGAGGTCGACGAGGACAGCCCGGGCGGCCACATCACCGCCAGCGGCCGGCGCCTCCAGGCGGTACTGGCAGAAGATCAACCGACCAGGGCCCACAGTGGTGGCTCCCACGACCGTGCCCGTGACGGCATCGGGCACCGGCTTGTAGGCGATGACCACCGGGGCGTTGGGAAAGGGCCGGCCGTCGATCTGGCTCACGGCCGCGGACGCCTGGATGGTGGAGTCCTCCGCCACCAGCACGGCTCGCCGCGGGAACGACGGGATGGCCCCGTGGTCGGTGGTGAACTGGAACACCGACGACCCCCACGCCGTGCCGATGGCCTCGATGGTGACAGGCACGGGGTAGTTGCCCGCGGCCGACGCCGGTTGGGCCAGGACGAGGCCTACTCCACCGCGGCCGAGTGTGGCCGCCAGCTCGGCGCCGGCGGCAGCATCGAGGCCGCCCTCGCCCACCACCAACACACCGTCGGCGGCGGGTACCACGCCGACGGCGGCCAGGGCGGCCTCGGTGTCCGAGGACGACCCACGCGCCAGCCCCACGCCGAGCCCGCGGGCGACGGGCTCTTGCACCACGTGGATGGGATAGCGGTTCTCGCTGGTGATCCCCGATGACGACGAGAGCCGTACCACCAGATCGTGGCTTCCAGGAACGACGGGGGCGTCCAGCACCATGGTGGAGACCTGCGAGGCGGTGTAGCCGGGGAGGGCGCCGACACGTGCCGCCCACGTCGACTCACCGAAGCGGGCCGCCACCTCCTCGGGCGACAGATGGGAGGCGTCGAAGGCCAGGGTCTCGTCGAGGCCGGGGGCGACGAAATCGCCGAAGCGCGTCTCGATGGTGACGTCGGCCAAGGCCGGACCGTCGTTGGCCACATGCACGGATGCCTCCACCGACTGGCCGGCGGCCACCACCAGGCTGTCGAGCACCAGCATGGGCAGCACCGCCTGGTTGGCCCGACGCATCTCCACCGCGGCCATGGACTTGGGCCGCCGGTACAAGTCGAGCAGGCCGTTCAACTCGTGGGGTACATCGGTGAGCTCGGTCACGCAGTACCCACCGATGAGGTCGTGGCGGCGGAAGACCTCGGACTGGAGGCGGTCGGACAGACCTTGGTAGCGCTGGGTCTCGAGGACGAACCGGGCCACCGTCCCGGGCCATCGCGAGCCGGCCAGACCGGCGGCGTGCACCGCCCGGGTGTCCCAGAACGGTGGGACCTCGATCTGAGGCATGTCCGGGAGGCCCCAGTCTCCGAACTCGGTCACGAACAAGGGCCGGTCGCCCGACTCCCAACGGGTGGCGGCGGCATCGATCTTGGCCAGGTAATCGCGGTGGAGGCGTCCGTACCAGTGGGCGGTGAGGATGGGCGAGACGAACACGTTCTCGGGGTCGGGCTCGATCCACTCGTTCTCGATCACCGGGCGGGTGGGGTCGTTGGCCATTACCTCGCCGGCCAACGCCCGAGCGAACTGCTCGTAGCCGACGGACTGGCGCAGCTCGGGACGGGACAGACAGATCTCGTTCATCGCCGACCACAGGATGATCGAGGGATGGTTGCGGTCGCGCCGCACCTGTTCACGGATGGCGGTGGCGCAACGGCGGGACAGGCTCGTGTCGGCTCCCATCTCGGCGTGGTCGAGGGGCTCGGCCACCGGGAGGTCGCAGTGGAGGAACATGCCCAGACGGTCGGCGGCATCGAGGTACTCAGGGGGGAACGCCTTGATGTGCAGGCGCAAGGTGTTGAAGCCCATGGCCCGGGCCTTGGCCACCTCCTCCTCGATCTGGGCCACGCTGCCTTCGCCGTACAGCTCGGCGGCGCGAAAGCCCTGCACCAGCACGCTGCGCATGCGGTACGGGCTGCCATTGACGAGTACGCGGTGGCCCTCCAGCCGCACCGTGCGCAGGCCGTACCTGTCGGTGCGGGTGTCACTGAGGGCACCTTGGGTGCGGACGTCGACCAGCACCTCGTGGAGCGCGGGTGCGTCGGGCGACCAGCGCGGCGCGGGCGTGGAACCCAGCCGGGCCCGCACGGTGGTGGCGCCGCGGGGATCCACGGCAGATGCGATCTCCACGTCGATGCCGAGGGTCCGTACAGTGACGGATGGGTCGAGACGGTCATCCGAGCGGTTGAGCAACTCCACGACGACCGTGAGGTCGTCGGGGTCGGAGTCCACGAATACGCTGCCGATGGCGACCGGCCCATGGCGGCGCAAGGAGACCGGCTGCCAGATGCCGCCGTAGGTCAGGTACAGGCTGGGTCGGCTCGGGAAGATGTCGTTGGCCCACCCCTGCTTGCCGTGCGCCAGGCGAAGGTGTTCAGGGTCGTCGAGGGAAGGGTCGAGCACGCGCACGGCCAGCTCGTTGCTGCCGGCTACGAGCCAAGGGGTGACATCAGCTTCGAACGGCGTGAACGGGCTGTCGTGGGTGGCGATCAGCCGGCCGTTCAGATGCACCTCGGCGATGTCCATCACAGCACCGAAGTGCAGGGTCCAGAACCCGGTCGTGTCGTCGATGTCGAACGACCGCCGGTACCAGGCCCATCCGTCGAGCGAGAGGTAGCCCTGCGCCTCCCACAGCCCGGGAACGCCGATCGGCTCAGGCTCGAGGTCGGCCAGTTTGGCGAGATCGGCGTCGCAGGGGAAGAAGTCCCATTGCCCGTCGAGCGACGCCGCCCGGCGGTCGTCGAACTGGAGTGTCACTCCATCACCAGGCCCACCTTGCCGGCCTGGCCGCCGTCGGCCCGGGCGTAGGCCGACTCGGCGTCGGTCAGGGCGAAGCGGTCGGTGACGATGCGCTCGGGATGCAGCCGCCAACGCACGAGGCGCTCCACCAGTTCGTCCATACGCCCGATGCTGGTGACCCAGGACCCGGCCATGCTGATCTGACGGTGGATCAGCGTGGGGCTCACGTCGATCTCCAGGCGCCCGCCCTCGCCGACGAGCAGGCAACGCCCCCACTTCCGGGTGCCGGCCAGGGCGAGGGCCCTGCCCGCCGCCGATCCCGAGCAGTCGATGGACACCTCGCACCCCACCCCGCCGGCCACGCGTGACGCGGCATCGGAAACATCGATCGACAAGAAGGCGTCAGTGACCGCTCCCAGGTCGCTGGCCAGGTCGAGGCGGGCTTCGACAACGTCGGCACCGACGACCGTGGTGGCGCCCAGGGCTCTGGCCAGGAGGCCGGCGGCCAGTCCGACCGGTCCCAGCCCGGTGATGAGGACGGTGTCGCGCCCGGACACACCGGCCCGGCACAAAGCCTCGTAGGCAGTGCCGAAGCCACAGGCAATGCACGCGCCGTCCACGAACGACAGCTCGGCGGGGAGGCCCACGCAGGTCGACTCCTCGGCCACCAGGTAGTCGGCGTGGCCGCCGTCGCGCTGCCAGCCATAGGCCGCCCGCAACGGCGAGGTACATCCGACCATGTACCCGCACCGACACTCGGCACAGAGGCCGCACCCGGCGATGTGGTAGAGCAGCACCCGGTCGCCGGCGCTGAACCGTCGACACCCCGGGCCGGTCTCGACGATCTCACCGCTGGGCTCGTGCCCGGCGATCACATCGCAGTAGGCCTCGGGACCGCGGCCGAGGTGCTCCCGGTAGATGGCCCGTAGGTCGCTGCCGCAGATGGTCGACGCTCGCATACGCACGAGGACCTGGCCGTGACCCGGCCTGGGCCGGGGCACTCGCGCACCTCCACCCGGCGACCGCCCGGCAGGTACACACCGGTCATGGCCGCCTCGCCGGCGACGGCAGTCACGTCTGGGCGGTCGTCCGTGTCAGGGCGGCGGGTGGAGTCGATGGCCTCATCATCACATCGGTGGTGCCGCGTTTCAGCGGATCCGGACTCGTCGGCGGATCCCGCCTCAGCGGATGCCCGATCCGGCTTCGCCCTCGCCGCGCGGGATCCACACCGACTCCGGCTCTCCCGCCAGCACCTGGTTGACGAACTCCACTCCCTGCATGGCCGAGTGGTCCATGTTGCCGATCTCGTAGAGCCAGGCTCCGAAGCGCCCTCGCGACCAGATGTCGTTGGCCCGCAACCAGGGCTGGATGCAGCCGAGGGCGTCATCCCGAGTCGTGGAAGGCACGGGATAGGTCATGTCCGGCGAGCAACGCCACGTGGTGGCGATGAGGTCGCGGTCGGCGTCGTCCATGAGGTGGGTGGCCACCAGGCCGTCGATCACCCGATCGACGATGGTGTCGGCCGGCTCGGGCTTGTGCGGCGACCGTGACGTCTCGGTGAGGAGCAAGGTCTGGTCGGGCCCGGGTGTGATGTAGGGCGAGTAGTTGGAGAGGTAGGTGACCCGGTAGAAGGGGACTTCGGGCTCGGGGAAGTAGATCCAGTTCTTGGTGCTGTCAGCCGGCCGGTCGAGGCCGACCCCGACGATGTGGCTCCCGCTCCAGTGGAGTCCCTCGCTGGCAGCGCGCCCCACGGCGTCGGGCACCGAGTCCATGACGCCCACCAGCCGGTTGAGGGGCATGGTGGACAGCAGGACGTCGTAGTCCCAGGTGCGCCCGTCGCCCCCGCGCACCTGCTTGGCGACAGGGTCGACGGACGCCACCGGCGTCTCCAGCTCCAAGTGGTCGTCCACGAACCGGCGCAGGCCGTCGTAGAGAAAGCCGGTGCCTCCACGCAGCGGGTACTTGAAGGTGTTGTTCGGGCCCCACGACACCTGGTCCTCGCCGAGGAGCACGTTGCGCAGTACTGCCTCGGAGTCGACCACCGACACCCGCTCGCCGATCCAGACGTAATTCATCAGCTCGGCGGGCGTGGCCCAGACCTTGAAGTTGTAGGGGATCATGAAGTGCTCGGCGATACCGGGGCCGAAGAGGGCGTCGACCCACTCCTTGAAGTTGGCGTACGGCTTGTGGGCCTGCTGGGCCTTGACCAGCCCGGAGACGCACTCGAAGACGGTCTGGGGCTCCAGGGCCCGGATGTTGTTCTGGAACGGGTAGGGGATGAAGCGATCCTCCATCCAGACCCATGCCTCCCGGTTCAGCTCGGTGAAGTCACCACCCATGAGCTTGTCGACCAGGTCGTCGTAGTACTGGTAATGACTGAACATCACATGTCCACCGATGTCGTAGGTGAAGCCCTTGTCGTCGGTGAACGAGGTGGCCAGGCCACCCACGTAGTCGGCGGCCTCGAGGATCACCCAGTCGTCGTAGCCCAGCTCCTGGAGGCGGTAGCCGGCGCCCAGCCCGGTGGGCCCGGCGCCGATGATCACGATGCGGGGGTCGGTCGTCACGCCGTCTCCTCCTCGGTCGTGCTCGATGGGCGGCCGTCGACGATCCCGGCCATACGCCGAGCGATGGTGTCCCAGTGATTGCGGTAAAGCAGCGGCGCCG
Source organism: Acidimicrobiales bacterium (assembly GCA_036264885.1). Lineage (GTDB taxonomy): Bacteria > Actinomycetota > Acidimicrobiia > Acidimicrobiales > AC-14 > DATAQC01. The sequence goes on from DATAQC010000001.1 coordinate 10,230, forward strand.
CCTCCCGGGCGCGCGCCGACGGGTCGTGGTCCCTGACGCGCCGGCAGGCGTCGGCGAAACCGGCGCCACAATCCTGCAGGTCGACCACCTCGCCGTAGTCGGACACCACATCGGGCACCCGGGTGGACACCACGGGAAGGCCGGCGGCCAGGTACTCGAGCGTCTTGGTGGGGCTGATGGAGCGGGTGGCCTCGTTGAGGGCGAAGGGCATGAGGGCGACGTCGAGCTGGCCCATCACCTCAGGGAGGTCGTCGTAGGCCTTCGACCCGGCGTAGGTGATGTTGGCAGCCCGGGGAAGGGTGGACTCGTCGATCTTGAGCACCGGGCCTACCATGCGAATCTCCCAGTCGGGGAGGGCGGCGGCCAGGTCGGCCACCAGATCCAGGTCGAGGCGCTCGTCGATGACGCCGACGTAACCGGCCACCGGGCGGGACCCGCTGGTGGCCCCGGTAAGGGCCCGCTGGTAGTGCTCGGGCTCCACGCCGCTCGGGAACAGGTGCACGCCGTTGCTGCGATGGGCTCGCACCGAGCGGTACAGCGATCGCCCGCCGGTGAAGACCACCGACGCCTCCTTGAGCAACTGGCGCTGGCGCAGGACGAGCTCCGACGGAGCGCCCCTGAACGCGGCCAGATCGTCCATGACGTCGTAGACGACGGTGTCGGGCCCCAACCGGCGGCACAGGGGCAGGGCCATCGGGGTGTACATCCAAACCGTCCGCTGGTTGGCGGGGCCGACCAGGTCGGCCAGGAGCTCGGCGTACTCGTCCACCACGGGATCGTCGAAGCCGACATGGAGGTGGTCGGACGGCACTTCCAACCAGACCCGGCGGACGGCGCCGTGGTCCTCGCTGCGCAGCGTGGGCCGGTCGACATCGGCAGGCTCGGGCTCCTCCACGAACCAGGTGCGCCGGCTCTGGGCGAGGCGCGAGACGATGTGCTGGGGCCGTTGCCAAACAAATACCCATCGCAGGTGCGAGAGCACGATCAGGTCAGATTTCATCGGTCATCCTCACTTCGATTCGATCGCCGGCAAGGGCAGGGCTGGAGCAGCGCTCTGCGACTGGCGGGTCCTGCCACTCCCAGTGATCCATGTGCGGCAGCCAGCCCTTGAGCCATTCCGAAACCGGCGGCCGGAAGCGGTAGGCGGGCAGCGATGACGAGGTCGCCCCTGACGCCACCAGCCGGTAGGCGTCCGACATCGACGAGGGGCGGCGGTCGTAGCGCTCGTCCAGCCAGTAGACGCCGACAGGATCGACGATGCCCTCGGCCCGGGCCAGCAACGAGCCCCAGTCGGCGGAGTCGACGAAGGGGAACCAGCAGTAGCCCTCGAACGGCACACCCGCATCGAGGGCGCGCTCGCACTGCTCGAGGGTGTACTTGAGCCAGCTGGCCCGATCGCTGGCGTAACCCCGGATGTTGGTCTCACCCAGCATGCAGGGAAGCCGGTACCGGTCCCAGTACTCGATGATGAGCTCGGCCAGAGGGATGGGGCGGGGCGACGAGTTGACCGCCTTCTGGGGGCCGCCGTACTGCCACTGGTTGTGGGCGTAGTAATCGAGGCCGAGGACGTCGACGGCGCCCGGCTCTATGTCGAACAGGTCGGCCCCTCCCGCCCGGACCATGTCGGCGGCGAACGGCGCCTGTCGGTCGATGGGACGCCCGACGAAGAGGTCGGTGACGAAGAACCGTCGGTCATTGGCGTAGGCGGCTTTCCGCTTTCCGTCGAATCGGGTGGAGTTGGCCCGCTCACAGGTCTCGACGTAGAAGTGGCGGGCCTCGGGCAGCATCTCCCGGAACAGCCGGCTGGTGGCGGTGAGCGAGGGCAACACGTTGCGGACGAGGCTCACGAAGCCGCCGTCGCCCGTCAGGAACGGCGCCCACAACCCGAGGCTGCCGCACAGGAAGAAGGTGGTGAACGGTTCGTTGAAGAGGGTGTAGCCCTCGATCCACGGATAGCGCTCGGCAAAGACCTCGGCGAAGCGCATGAAGTCGGGGCCCCACTGCGGGTTGGCGAAGTCGCCCAACCAAGGGGGATAGCTGGTGTGGTGCACCAAGTCGACGATGGGGTGCAGCCCGCAGTCGCGCATGTGCTGGAGGACCTCGTCGGTGGCGTGCCAGTCGTAGGTGCCCCGCTCCACCTCGATCCGGTGCCAGCGGATCGGATAGCGGAGCCTGGTCACGCCGCACGACCCCAACAGAGCGAGGTCGTCACGCCAGCGACGGTCGTGCTGGGTGGTCTCGGTGACGTCGCGGTCGTGGGCGGGCATGTAGGTGGACTCGAACGCCCCGATCACGTCGATCGGCGCACCTGCGGTCGCCGTCGATCCCGGGGTCGTCACGGCCGGGAAGGGCGGTTCGGTCCTTCCCCCGCCCCGGTCTCGCGGACGGCACCGGCGATGTCGTCGAGGTCGTCGTCGCTCAGGCTGACAGCCGCCGCTCCGACCCATCCGTCGACCTGATCGGGCCGGCGGGCCCCGACGATGGCGGCGCTCACCCCGGGCCAGGCCAACGTCCACGCCACCGCCAGCTCGGGCAATGAGCAACCGAGGCGATCGGCAATCGCCCGGAGGCGGTCGACGAGTGCGAGGTTGCGGCTCAGACGCGGTTCGGCGAAGTCGGCGTCGGAGGCACGCCAGTCGTCGTCGGGCAGCGAACGCACGCGCTCGGCGGAGAAGCGGCCGGTAAGCAGCCCCGAGCGCATGGGGCTGTAGGCGAGGACGCCGGTACCGTGGGCGGCACACCAGGGGACGATGTCAGCCGCCGCCCGACGAGTCACCAGGTTGAGCTCGGGCTGATTGGTGTCGACGTGGCGCACTGCCTCACACGTCTCGAGCAGGTCGGTGCCGAAGTTGCTCACACCGATGTAGCCGACCTTGCCCTCCTCGACCAGGGCGGCAAGGGTGGCCCAGCTCTCTTCGAGGGGTGTGCCGTCGTCGGTCGGCCAGTGGATCTGGAGAAGGTCGAGACGTTCGAGGCCCAGCCGGCGCAGCGACGCCTCGCACTCGCCGCGGATGGACTCGGGGGCGAGCACGTTGGTGACGCTGCGTGCCCCCTCGGTCCAGACCAGGCCGCATTTGGTGAACAGATAGGGGCGGTCGGCCTCGGGCAACTGCTGCAGCGCCCGGCCCACCACCTCTTCGGCATGGCCCAGCCCGTAGGCGGGGGCGGTATCGATCCAGTTGATGCCCAGGTCGATGGCGTGGTGGATGGCGGCGACGGACTCGTCGTCGTCCTGGGGGCCCCAGCCGCCCTGCCAGTCACCGCCTCCGACGGCCCACGCTCCGAAACCGACCCGGCTGACCTGCAACGGGGTGGAGCCGAGCTGGGCGGTGGGAACGTCGACTCGGTTGGCGGCGGTCAGCCCGTTGGCCATCCCACTCCTCGCTGTCGCATCGTGTGGTTCGGTGCGCCGGGGAGCATCGCTTCGCCAAGGCGGCAGGCGGCCACTCCATCGGACTGGCTGGTTGCTCAACCGCAGCCCGACCTACCCGGGCCCTCCGGCGGCAAAACCACGCTCGGCATCGGGCCGGGCACGCATCCAGTGCCAGGCATCGCTCACCATGTCCTCCAGGGCCGGCTTCTCGGGCACCCAGCCGAGCTCGGCCCGGATGCGACCGCTGGATGCCACGAGCATCGCAGGGTCCCCCGAGCGGCGACCCGTCTCGACCGCAGGGATCTGGCAGCCGGTCACCAGGCGGGCGGTGTCGACGACCTCGCGGACCGAGAAGCCGGCGCCGTTGCCCAGGTTGAGGACGCGGTGGGTTCCCGGTGTCGTCGCCTCCACCGCCAGCAGGTGGGCCCGGGCCAGGTCGTCGACGTGGATGTAGTCGCGTATGGCGGTGCCATCAGGTGTCGGGTAGTCGGTGCCGAAGATGCGCACCGCCTCCTGTTCTCCCAAGGCGACTTTGAGCACCGATGGGATCAGGTGGGTTTCCGGATCATGGAGCTCGCCCTGGCGGCCCGAGGCGCCGGCGACGTTGAAATACCGCAGGCTCACCGCTCCCAAGCCCGAGGCCGCCGCCTCGTACCCGATCGCCTGGTCGACGGCGGACTTCGAGGCGCCGTACGGATTGGTCGGTCGGGTGGCCGCCGCCTCGTCGATCGGTACCGAGTCGGGCTCACCGTAGACAGCTGCCGTCGAGGAGAACACCAGCCGCGTCACCCCGGCGGCGCGCATGGCGTCGAGCAGGTTCAGGGTCCCGCCCACGTTGGTCCGGAAGTACTTCACGGGCTGGGCCACCGACTCACCCACGAGGGAGAGTGCGGCGAAGTGCAACACCGCGTCGAAGCCCTCGGCCACCACCTCTGAAACCCTGACGGTATCGAGCAGGTCGACCCGCCTGAGGGCGACGCCGTCGGGCACCGCCCATTCGTGGCCCTTCGAGAGGTTGTCGAGCACGGTAACGAAATGACCGGCTTCCACCAGGTGACGGGCGACCACGCTGCCGATGTAGCCGGCGCCTCCGACGACGAGAGACCTCACGAAGCTCCTTTCGAGCTGGTCGTCCTACCCCGGGAGGAGATCGTCAACCCAGCCGGGGGCGGGAACAACGGGAACCGGGCAGTGGCCGCGGGCGATGGCCTTTGACGCGACAACCTGCCTAGGCTCGGCGGTCGTGCCGTGGCGCCGCGTTCGAGCCGGTTGGCTGGCCCTCACCGGGGCGTCCGGAGTGGTGGTCGCCCATGTCGTGGGCTACACGGCGGTCTACCCGCACGGACATCAGCGAGCGGTATACCTGGATGCCACCGGGCACGGGTACTGGCCTATCGCCGTCGCCTTGGCGGTGGCGGCAGCGGCCGCGTCGCTCGCCGCCGCCGTCCACAACGGATGGCTGCTCGCCCGGGGGCCGCACCGCATGTCCGAGGCCGTGCCCTTCTGGCTGCGCCTGGCCGGGCTCACCACCTGGCAGATGCTGCTGTTCGGGGCCATGGAGAGCATGGAGCGCCTGCACGCGGGGATATCGCCGACCGTCCTGTTGTCCAGCCCCGAGTTCGGCATCGGCTTGGCCGTGCAGGTGGCAGTCGCCCTTTTGGCGCTCATGTTGACCCGGTGGTTCGAACGGCTCGGCTCTCTGGTCGCCAACGCCCTCGCTGACCGAGCTCGGCACGTCCCTCGTGCGGTACTGCGTCCGGTTGGCCAGCACCGGTTGCCTGGCCTTCCCGGCTGGTCGTCCAGCCGCTCCCGGGCTCCGCCTCCCACCGTCATCGCCCAGCTCTAGCTGCCCCGGGGCCGCTGTGTTCCGGCCCCCCAACAGGGAGGTTGCTGTCGTGCGCGTGAAGCGCTGGGCGGCGGCCGTCGTGGCGTTGATCGCCGTCGTGCTCGTGCCGGCCTCGCCGGCCGACGCACACGCGATCCTCCTGCGCACCGAGCCGTCCCCCCAGACAACGCTGTCGTCGTCGCCGGCCGCCGTCCGACTCGACTTCTCCGAGCCGGTCGAGGTCGCCTTCGGCGCCGTCAGGGTGTTCGACGTCGACGGGAAAGTCATCGACGCCGGGCCCGTCCGGCGCGCCCAGGGCAACCAGCAGGTGTCCGTCACCCTGCCCCACCTGAATGACGGCACCTACACGGTGACGTGGCGCGCCGTGTCCGCCGACGGTCATCCCGTGAGCGGCGGGTTCCAGTTCTATGTCGGGGCGCCGTCGTCGATCTCGGCGGTGCCGGTGAGCCAAGTGGCCAAAGCGTCTACCGCGACCACCTGGGGTTTCGGGGTCCTGCGGTTCACCTGGTTCCTCGCCCTGTTCGCCCTGATCGGCCTGGTTGCAGTCCGCCGTTGGGTGTGGACACCCGCGGTGCGAACCGGTGGCTTGTCGTCGTCGGCCGCCGCCGACCGGTTCCGGCGGCGGTTCTCCGTCGTCGTGCCGGGGGCGCTGGCCGTGCTGTTGATCGCCGGCCTGGCGGCGCTGGTGTTCCAGGCGGCCACGGTCTCGGGCCTGTCCCTCGTCTCGTCGGCGAAGCCGTCGGTGCTGCGCGAGTTGTTCAAGACCACCTATGGACGGGCGTGGCTCGTGCAGACCGTGCTCAGCATCGCCCTCGTCCTGCCGGTCGCTGGGCTGGCCCGCCGGCGGGGCGTGGGCGGCGTTCGTCCCGACGTGTGGATCGCACTGGGTGGCGTGCTGGCCGCCGGCGTCTGTGGCGCCGCCGCGTTCAACGGCCACGCTCGTACCGACGCCTGGCCCGCCCTGGCCATCGCGTCCATCGCATTGCACCTGTTCGCGCTGGGCCTGTGGGTCGGTGGCCTCGGGGCCCTGGTCGGCGTGGGGCTGCCGTCGGCCCGTGTCCTCGACGTCGGCGACCGGGTGCGCCTGCTCAGAGCCGTCGTCCCTCGCTTCTCGCGCCTCGCGATCGGGGCGGTCGCCGTCGTGGTGGCCACCGGCGTCGTCAACAGCTTCGCCAACCTCGACCGCGTCGCCGACCTGTGGCAGGTGGCCTATGGCCGGGTCCTGGGTCTCAAGATCCTCCTCCTCCTCGTCGCCCTCGCCCTGGCCTGGCGGCACCTGCGCCTACCCGGTCACCTGGACGGCAACACCGCCACCGGCCGTGCCCGCTCGTTCGGCCGGACCAGCGCCCTCGAAGCGGCGGTGCTGGCCGGTGCCGTCGGGCTGGCGGCCATCCTCGTCGTCCTCGTCCCCGGCCGGTCCATCGCACTGGCCGCCAGGGGGCCGGTGAACCAGAACCAGCGGGCCGGTACCTACACGGTCCAGCTCCTCGTCGATCCCAGTGCGCCCGGCGCCAACGAAGTTCATGTGAGCTTCGTCGACCCCCAGGGCCTGGGCGCCGCCGAGGTCGTCAACGCCACTGCAGTCCTCACCGGCGCCGACGGGGTGGCCCACCCCCTCGCCCTCCGCCTCATCGCTGCCGGGCACTTCGTGAGCGATACCAACCTGGCCAGCCGCGGTCCGTGGCGCCTCGCGGTGAACGGCTCGGGTGCGCCGGAGCCTTTGTCCACGACCTTCCGTTTTCGACTGAATGCGCCTGCCAAGGCCGGCTGAAAGGAATCCCATGCGACGCCTGCTTGCCACTGCCACCATCCTCCTGGCGACCGCTCTTGTTCTCTGCGCCGGCCCGGCGTGGGCCCATGAAGAGATCAACCCGTCGAGCTTCCCCTCCGGCAAGCCCGTCTTCTTGACCCTGACGGCGGCCAACGAGAAGGAGGTCGACCTGGTGAAGATCACGCTGGCTGGGCCGACCGGAGCCCCCCCCGGCGAGAGCACCCGCCAGCCCCAGGGGTGGAACGTCGAGCACGGCGACGGCACCGTCACCTGGTCCGGCGGCACGGTGAAGCCCCAGGGCTACGAACAGTGGGGCTTCGAGGTGGACGGCGTCGCCCAACCCGGGCCGCTCCAGTACAAGGTGACCCTGGGCTTCGCCGATGGCCAGACCGAGGAGTCCGACGTCGTCATCAACGCGGTCGCCCCCGACGCCGCACCGGCGGGGGCGACCACGACTGTCGTCGCCCCTGCGAACAGTGCTAGAGAAGCGGCAACCTCGACGTCGAGCGGGTCGGGCAAGGCCAACGCCGCCCTGGCGGTCGCCATCGTCGCCGGTGTCGTCGCCGTGGCGGCTGTGGCTCTCGCCGCTCGCCGGAGATCCCCGGTGGGGCAAACCACCAGATCGGCCACACAAGAACAGGACTTCTGACCCTCCCGCCCTCGTCTTCCTGGAGACCATCATGCCTACGACCCGACACAGGAGGCGCAGCCTGCTGGCGCTGGGGTTCCTGGTGCCCGCACTGATGACACTGGCTGCGTGCGGCAGCTCGTCCAAACCGGCCGCAGCCCGGCCGACGACGACGGCCCGCCTGCAGATCGTGTCACCGGCGGCCAATGAGGTGACCGGCTCGAACATCGATCTGAAACTCGACCTCATCGGCGCCCGGATCGTCCAGCAGACGAGCGGCCCGCTGTCACCGACCGAAGGCCACATCCACGTGAGCGTCGACGGCAAGCTCGTGTCCATGGCCTATGGCACCGAGCAGCCCGTCACCGGCCTCACGCCCGGCTCCCACCTGGTGCAGGCGGAGTTCGTGGCCACCGACCACGCTCCGTTCAAGAACCGGGTGGTGGCCGCTGTCATGTTCACGGTGGGGCCGTGAACCCCACCCTCACGCGTCCCCGCCTCGCCCTGGCCGCAGCGACGATCGGCTGCGTCACCCTCGCCGTGCGGCCGCCACTGCTGCGCGCGACCCACGATCCCGTCGTCGTGCTCGTGATGGTCTTCGTGGCGCTGCTCGGCGTGGGGCTGATCTGGCCGGTGGCCTCCTCGCCGCTGACGGACCGGTCCACCACCCGGTGGGTCGTTGCCGGCGGTGTGGCCGCCTTCGCCGTCGGGCGCCTGATGGGCGGCGGCCGGGCGCCGGGGCCTCTGGCGTTTCGCGTCATCGCTCTCAACACCCTGGCGGCGGTGGCCGAGGAGGCCTTCTTCCGCCGGTTCCTGTACGGCGTCTTTCTTCCCGGTGGCCCGCTCGTCGCCGTGGCCGCGTCGTCGGCGATGTTCGCCGTCGTCCACGTCCCCGTCTACGGCGTCTGGGCGCTGCCTCTCGATCTGGCCGCCGGCTTGCTCCTCGCCTGGCAGCGGTGGGCGACCGGCTCGTGGCTCCCCCCCGCCGTCACCCACGTGGTGGCCAACCTTTTGGTGGTGATCTGAGATGCGCAGGACCATGGTTGTCGTGCTCACACTTGCGGTGCTGGTGACCGGCTGTGGGCGCACCAGCAGCGTTCGTAGCTCGGGGTCCCCGGTCGTGGGTCTGCTGTACCCCACATCGGGATCACAGGCGCTCGGTGGCACACAGGAGGCAAGGGGCGCTCGCCTGGCCATCGACTGGGCCAATGACCACGGTGGCCTGCGGGGCCGGCAGCTGGCGGTCGAGACGGCCGACGTCGACCGGCCCGAGAGCGTGCCGGCGGCGATGGCCTCTCTCAAAGCCAAGGGGGTGACCGTGGTCATCGGCAGCCACGGCTCCGCAGTGTCGGCCGCCGCCGCCCAGGACGCCACCCGCCAGGGCATGATTTTGTGGGAGACCGGAGCGGTGGGAGAGGTCCCGCCCGAAGTGGCGTCGGGCCGCAACTTCTTCCGTCTTGCTCCGATGGGCGCCAACCTGGGCGGGGCGGCCATCGACTTCGTGCGCGACGAGTTGGCCACCAAACTGCCCACCGCGGCCTCGCCGTCCGCCCCGCTCCGCTACGCCGTGGCCTACATCGACGACGCCTACGGGAGGGCGGTGGGCATGGGGGCCGCCGACCGTATCGAGCGGAGCGGCCAGACGTCGGTCGGGACGTTCCCCTATGCCCCCGACACGACTGATTTCGCGCCCCTCGTCGCCCGACTGGCCCAGGCCCGGCCTGACGTGCTGTTCGTCGCCGCCTACATCGACGACGGCGTGGCCCTGCGCCAAGCCACCGTCGCCGCCCATCTTCCCCTGAAGGCCAGCATCGGCACGAGCTCGAGCTACTGCCAGCCCGTCTTCGGCGATCGCCTCGGCGACGACGCCGTCGGCCTGTTCGCGTCCGACAAGCCCGATGCCGCCGACGTTCGCCCCGAAGCACTCAATCCCGAGGGCCGGGCCGCCCTGGAGTGGGTGAAGCCCCTTTATCAGGACCTGTACCACGAACCGATGACCTCCCCCGCCCTGTCGGGGTTCTCGAACGCTTATGCCGTGGTCGTCCACGTCCTGCCCGCGGCCCGGAGCTTGCGCCCCGCCGACCTGGCCGACGCGGCGTCCACCGTCACGCTGCCCGAGGGCAGTCTGGCCAACGGCGGCGGGTTCGCCCTCGGGCCGGCGGGGGCGCCCGACGCCGGCGAGAACCGCAACGCCGCCGGAGTGATCTGGGAGTGGACCGCCCCCGGGACGCGCTCCGTGGTCTGGCCGCCCGCCTACGCCACCAGCCCCGTCGTGGCCCTGCCCATCAGCCGGTGACGCCGCCGAAGCCGGCGATCCGTCGCCTGGGCGTCGTCATCCTCGTGGCCTACGCGCTGGCGGGCGCCCTCACCTTGCGTATGGCTGGGCATGCCCTTCGTCCGCTGTTCGAAGGCGTGGGACCGACATCGCCCTATCGCTGGGTCAACCCGCCGCCCGATTTCGCAGCCAGCAACGTCAAACCCGAACCAGCGACCACCGACATCGAGTTGGACGACGCCGGCACCAAGCCTCTGGGCTTTTCCACCCCCGACGGCCAGGTGGTCGTCAACCTGCCGGCGGGAGCCATCGCGCCACGTGCCGGCGACACCAAAGTCGTCCTTTCCATCACCCCCCTCGACCCGGCCACCCTCGGTGGTGTCCCCGATGGGCGACCCAACGGCAACGCCTATCGCGTCGAGGCCACCTATCAACCATCGGGCACGGCGGTCGACCACTTCACCAAGCCCGGCAACCTCGTGTTCGGGATGCCCGAACCGTTCCAGGTGCTCCTCTACGCTCCCGACGGTCGGGCTTGGGAGCAGTTGCCGAAGGGCGCCAACAACGGACCGGCGACCGACTCCCGCATCGGCTACTTCCTGGGCACGACCGGGGCCACCACCGTGCCGCCACAACGACAGGGCAGCGGCAGCAACGGCGGCGTGATCGTCGTCGTCATCGTCGTCGTCGCCCTCGCCTTGCTGTTCGGCCTCGGCCCCCCGGCCTACCGGCGCCTCCGGGGCCGTCGCGCCACGGCGCCGTCGGGCCGGCGTCCACCCCCCCGCACCGGGGCCAACCGGCCGAAGGCCACTACCAAGAAGAAGAAGCCGAAGGACCATCAGCAGAAAAGGAAGTGACGTCTCGCCGCCCAGAGCAGCCACCGCGCCTTGGACGTTACAGTCGGCCGTGAGCGTCGGAAGGGCCATCAATCGCATCGAGTTTTGCGCACCGCATCGCTCATTCGCCGGACGAGAGGCAGGTGCTTGATGTGGAACCGAGCATGACGGACCCGACAGGCCTCCTCTCCGATGCTGACGAGACCCGCGCCGCACCGCCTGCGGTGTTCGTGGTCTTCGGAGCGTCCGGCGACCTCACCAGCCGCAAGCTCATACCCGCCATCGAGGCCCTTGCCCTGCGACGCCTCCTTCCCGGGGGGTTCTCGGTCGTCGGCGTGGCGCGTACACCCATGAGCGACGACGAGTTCATGGAACGCACGCATGCTCTGGTCGAAAAGGCGGGTGGTGGTGGTGAACAGGCAAGGCACGTCTGGGACGCCTTCCAGGGGGGCTTCCGCTATGTCGCCGGGTCCTATGGCGACCCTGACACCTTCGCCCGGCTGCGCACCGTGCTCGACAACCTCGACCGCGACCGGGGCACGGCGGGAAACCGCCTCTACTACCTGGCAACGCCGCCGTCCCAGTTCCCGGTCATCGCCACCGGCCTGGCCGGGGCGGGGTTGAACCGCCCCATCAACGACGGTGCCTTCGTACGGATCGTCATCGAGAAGCCCTACGGGCACGACCAGCAGAGCGCAGCCGAACTCGACGCCACGGTGCACTCGGTGTTCGACGAGAGCCAGGTCTACCGGATCGACCACTACCTCGGGAAGGAGACGGTCCAGAACGTCCTTGCGCTGCGGTTCGCCAACGCCATCTTCGAGCCCATCTGGAACCGGCGCTACGTCGACCACGTTCAGATCACGGTGGCCGAGTCGCTCGGTGTGGGCCACCGCGGCGGGTTCTACGAAGCTGCCGGCGCCTTGCGCGACATCGTGCAGAACCACGTCATGCAGGTGCTGGCGCTCACGGCCATGGAGCCTCCGGCCTCCTTCGATGCCCAGGGCATTCGCGACGAGAAGGTCAAGGCCCTTCGGGCCGTCGAGGTGGTGAGCGCCGACGACGTGGCCAAAGACGTGGTGCGGGCCCAGTACCAGCGAGGCTGGTCCGGGGGCGTGGAGATGCCCGGCTACCGGGAGGAGGAGGGGGTGTCGCCTCACAGCCAGACCGAGACCTACGTGGCCATGAGGCTGCGAGTCGACAACTGGCGGTGGGCGGGCGTCCCCTTCTATCTCCGCACCGGCAAGTGCCTGCCCAAGAGGGCCACCGAGGTGGCCATGCAGTTCCACTCGGTGCCCCACCTCCCCTTCGACCTGCCGGAGAAGCTGGCCCCTGACGCCCTCGTGCTGCGCATCCAGCCCGACGAGGGGATCACCCTGCGCTTCGGGGCCAAGGTGCCCGGCCAGAGCTTCCGGGTGCGCTCGGTGTCCATGGACTTCTTCTACGGTGCCGCCTTCCTGGAGGAGACGCCCGAGGCCTACGAACGACTCATTCTCGATGCCCTCCTGGGCGACCCCACGCTGTTCATCCGCAGCGACGAGGTGGAGCACGCCTGGCGGATCTGCGATCCGATCCTGACGGCGTGGGACGAAGGCCGCGCGCCACTGGCCCGTTACGAAGCCGGGACCTGGGGCCCCAAAGAGGCCGACGAGCTCCTGGAGAGCGAGGACCGCCAGTGGCGAATCCTCTGATCACCACCCTGGGGTCCTGGTCGGCCGACGCCGTCAGCGTCGCCGAGGTGGAGCGCGCCCTCACCGAACTGCGCCGCCACGAACAACAGGCCGCGGTGCGCACGGGCGTCTTGACCCTCGGCTGCGTGGTGCCCGACCAGGCCACCGCCGACCAGGCCCTGGCCACCATCCACGAGCTGGGGCCTCGGCGGCCGGCCCGAACCCTGATGGTGATCACCGACGACGCCGACGGCGAGCAGCGGATCGACGCCACCGCCTCGGTCCAGGTGGTGGAGATCGACAGCCGGGCGGTGTGCCATGAACTGGTGGTCATGCGCGTGCGGGGGCCGGCCCGGTTCCACGTCGACTCGATCATCCGGCCCCTGACCCTGCCTGACCTGCCCGTGTTCATCTGGATGCCCGTCGAGGTGCCCACCCTCGGTGACCCCATGCTGGGGATCTGTGACCGCCTGCTGATCGACACGCGGGCCGTGACCAGCCCCGAGAAGGCGTTGGCCCAGGCGGTCAAACTCCTGCGCCTGGTTCCGGTGACCGACCTGTCGTGGCTGCGGTTGGCCCCGTGGCGCCAGCAGTTGTCGGGGCTGTTCCAGGGCCAGGTCAACGAGCCGTTCTTGAAGGGCGTCGACCACGTCCATGTGGCCGGTCATTTCGCCCCCCGCCACCTGATGGCCGGCTGGGTCTGTGCCCGCCTCGGCCTGTCACCCGAAGCCGTCACCCTCGAGGACGCCACCCACATGTCGATCCGTCTCACCGCCACATCCGGTGGCAGGCACGGGCAGTTCACCGTGCGGCGGCCGGCCGACGAGCGGGCGCTGGTCGCCGAGGTGGAACTGGAATCGGGTCCGTCGTGGACCCAGACCCTGCGCATGCGCGACCGGTGGCCGGCTCGTGCCCTGGCCGACGCCCTGACCCGCACGGGCGACGACGAGGTCTACCGCGACGCCCTGGTCACGGGCATGAGATTGGCGCCGTGAGGGCGCCGGCATCCGGCGCCGCGGCATCCGAACCGACATCGGCCGAACCGACACCGGGCGAACCGACACGGGCCGAACACGGCGGCCAGGTTCCAGCCGCCGACGATCCCCAGACGGCGCTCACCGAAATCGGCTCCCGATACCACCGCGTCGCCCGCTGACCGCTCCATCGCACCCCGCCCACCGGGGTCGAGATCGATGCCGGTGGTCGCCCGATAGGGTGGCGCGGTGGCGGACCAGGCAAGCTTCACCGAGCTGACGATGGAACACATGCCGTCGCTCTACACCGCGGCCCTGCGCATGACCCGCAACCCCTCCGATGCCGAAGACCTGGTGCAGGAGACCTATCTGAAGGCGTACCGGGCGTTTGCCACCTTCCGGGAGGGCACCAACATCAAGGCCTGGCTCTACCGCATCCTGACCAACACCTACATCAACTCCTACCGGGCCAAGAAGCGGCGGCCCGAGGAGACCGACATCGACGACGTCGAGAACCTCTACCTGTACCGGCGGCTCGGAGGCCTGGAGGGCGCGGCGTCGGGCCGCAGCGCCGAGGACGAGGTGCTCGACCACTTCACCGAGACCGACGTCAAGGAGGCCATCGAGGCGCTACCCGAGCAGTTCCGGATGGCCGTGCTCCTCGGCGACGTGGAGGGATTCTCCTACAAAGAGATCGCCGAGATCCTCGATGTCCCCATCGGAACGGTCATGAGCCGGCTCCACCGTGGAAGAAGAGCGCTCCAAAAGCGGTTATACGACTTCGGACGCCAGCGTGGATTGGTTTCGGAGGTCCCCGACCGTGAGGGCACAGCACATGGGTAGCCGTTGCACCGAGGCAGCGGAGCTGCTCTACAGTTACATTGACGGAGAGCTCACCGAGGAGCGCAGGGTCCTGATCGCTGCTCACCTCGACGCCTGTCCGCCCTGCCTCGACGCCTTCGACTTCGAAGCCGAGCTCCGGACGGTGATCTCGCAGCGGTGCCGCGACCGGGTGCCCGACGAGCTCCGCCAGCGGGTCGCCAACGCCCTGCGCCAGCTGCAGGACTGACCGCTCCCGCCCGGAATGTCGCCGGCGCCCGCGGGGTTGGTCGGAGTATGTCCGAAGCATCTGTTGGAGCCCACCCGATCTCCGGCAACGACCGTCCTTCCAAGGCCTACAAGCCGGGAAGGGTCTGTCGCCACAGTGACTGTGGGACCCGCCTCTCCATCTACAACGACGGCATGTTCTGCTACCGGCACGAGCCGATGTCGGTTCCCCGGCTCAGGGGCAAGAAGATCGCCTGACGCCCGCACCGGCGCCTGGTCGTACAGCCCTCGGGCTGGCACCCCGGGCGCCCGGCGAAGGTGAAGGCCGCCGCCACTCGACCTGCCCTTGGGTGCCCCAGGGCGTAGGATCGTCGCCGTGGACCTTCTCGTCGCCTTCGGTAAGCCGTGGACCTACTGGCTGGCCCCCGTGGTCACCCTCGTCACCATCCTGGGTGTGCTCAGCTTCTTCATCCGCTACCTGGTGAAGGTGACGGCCGCCCGCTACCCGAAGCAGTAGGAGGCCATGTCAACCGACCAGCGCCGTGACCCCGTGGCCTGGGACGTCGCCGAGCGGGTCGCGGTGAAGGTGGCCCGGCGGGAGCCCCTCGCCGAGTCCTACCTCTATTCGTCGCTGGCTCCGGACTTCGCCGAGTTCACTGCCGAGGCCGAGGATCTGGTCGGCCAGGAGACGGGACTGCGCTCGTTGTCGGGGCCGGCACGGGTGCGGGTGACCGACCGGGCCGGCTGGATCCACGCCAACCTGAAGTCATTTCAGCGCATGTTGCGCCCGCTCACCGAGCGCCTGGGCGAGCGCATGGGATCCGGCCGCATGGCCGACGCCGGTCGGTCGGTGGCCGGGGCCGAGGTCGGCGCCCTCCTGGGATGGATGTCGACGCGGGTGCTGGGCCAGTACGACCTGCTGGTCATCGAGAACGAAGAGCCCGAAGACCAGGACATCGTCTACTACGTGGGACCCAACGTGCTCGCCCTGGAGAAGCGCTATGCCTTCCCACCCCGAGAGTTCCGGCTCTGGCTGGCCCTCCACGAAGTGACCCACCGGGCCCAGTTCACCGGCGTTGCCTGGATGCGGCCCTACTTCCTCAGCCTGATCGACAGCAGCATGGCCGCCTTCGACCCCGACCCGAAACGGTTCGTGGCCGCCCTGGGCCGCGCCGTCGAGGCGGCCAAGGCCGGAAAGAACCCCCTTGACGAGGGGGGGCTGGTGACGCTGCTGGCCGGTCCCGAGCAGCACGCCGTCCTCCAGCGCATCCAGGGCCTCATGAGCCTGCTCGAAGGCCACGGCGACGTGGTCATGGGCCGGGCGGGCGCCAGGCTGATCCCCAGTGCCGAACGGTTCCACAAGGTGCTGCACGAGCGGCGCCAGAGCGGTGGGGCCACTCGCCTGTTCCAGCGCCTGATCGGCCTCGAGGCCAAGATGCGCCAGTACAAGGAGGGTGAGGAGTTTCTGGAGGCGGTCGAGCGTCACGACCGTGCGTCGGTCGAACTGCTGTGGCGAGGCCCGGAATGGATCCCCACCCTGCCCGAGATCAAGTCGCCGGAGCTGTGGCTGGCGCGGGTGGCCTCGGCGGAGGCCGCAGCCAGCTGACGGCCACTCCGTTCGGGCACGGAGCCGGCACTCCGTTCGGGCACGGAGCCGGTACTCCGTTCGCGCAGCTGTCGGGGTCGCTCCTCCCCCGCTGCACGTTCCCGCCCCCCGGCACCCCGGTCACGTGTGCGGTCTCGGGTGGGGCCGACTCACTGGCGCTGCTCCTGCTGGCCCACGTCGCCGGCTGTGCCGCCACCGCCGTCCACGTCGATCACGGCCTGCGCCCGGGCTCGGCGGCCGAGGCCGACCTGGTGGCCCGGGTGGCCGGCGATCTGGATGTGGCCTTCCGGGCCGAGCGGGTCACGGTGGACCCGGGCCCCAATCTCGAGGCCCGGGCCCGGGCCGCCCGCCTCGCCGTGCTCCCACCGGAGGTCCTTACCGGCCACACGGCCGACGACCAGGCCGAGACGGTGCTCCTCAACCTCCTGCGGGGCGCGGGTCTCGACGGCCTGGCCGGCATGAGCCCCGCCCGCCACCCCGTCCTCGGGCTGCGCCGCACCGAGACTCGGGCCCTTGTGGCCGCCGCCGGGCTCTGCCCCGTCGACGACCCGTCCAACGCCGACCCCGCCTTCCGCCGCAACAGGGTGCGCTCGGAGGTCCTGCCCCTCCTCGACGACGTCGCCCAGCGCGACGTGGCTGGCGTGCTCGCCCGCCAAGCCGCCATCCTGCGAGATGAGGCCGTCCTCCTCGACAGCCTGGCCGCCTCGCTCGACGCCACCGATGCCCGGGCCGTGGCGGCGGCGCCGGCCCCCCTGGCCCGCCGGGCGCTCCGCCGTTGGCTCACGACAGGCAGGGACCACCCCCCCTCGGGAGCCGCCGTCGACCGGGTGCTCGACGTCGCCCGCGGCACGTGTCGGGCCACCGAAGTCGACGACGGCCGCCGGGTGTCGAGGACCGCCGGCCGCCTCCGTCTGGAGTGACGGCAGGGTTGTCCGCCAGCGCGGCGCGTCGTCTACCGTCGCGGCCGTGACTCCCGCTCCCGACGACCACGTCGGGCCCGTCGTCATCACGACAGAGCAGCTGGCCGAGCGCATCGCCGCCCTGGGCGCGCAGATCACCGCCGACTACGCAGGCAAGACGCCTCTCCTCGTCGGGGTCCTCAAGGGGGCCTTCGTCTTCATGAGCGACCTGGCCCGGGCCATCGACCTGCCGGTGGAGTTCGACTTCATGGCCGTGTCGTCATACGGCAGCGCCACCAAGACCAGCGGCGTGGTGCGCATCGTCAAGGACCTCGACCTCGACCTCAGCGATCGTCACGTGATCATCGTGGAGGACATCGTCCACAGCGGACTCACGTTGTCGTATTTGCGCAAGAACCTCCGAGCCCGCCGCCCCGCTTCACTCGAGGTGTGCGCCCTCCTGCTGCGCGACGGGATGCAGACCCACAACCCGGACCTGCGCTACGTCGGGTTCCAGATCCCGCCCCACTTCGTGATCGGCTACGGCCTCGACGTCGGCGAGCGCTACCGCAACCTGCCCTGCGTCTACAGGTACGCCGGCCCGCCGGCCGAGGGGCACTAGCCGGGTCCCGAGCGCGCACGTCGCCCGGTAGCCTGAGAACACTGTGATCAAGTTTCTGCGCCGGCCCGTCGTCTACATCCTCGTCGCTCTGGTCGCCATCCTGGTGGTGGGCGGTATCTTCCGGGCCGGGGGCGGCTCGACCAAGCTCCGGCTCGACCAGTTCGAGCACCAGCTGGCCGAAGGCTCGGTGCGCACCGCGACGGTCGCCGACCGCTCCGGCACCATCAGCGGGAAGCTGGCCAACGGCGACGACTACAAGGTCAACTACGTCAAAGACGACAGCCAGAAGGTCCTCGAGGAGGTTCGGGCGGCCAACCTCGCCAAGGTGACCGTCGACCACGAGGCCACGCCGCTGTGGTTGTCGCTGATCGAGAACCTGCTGCCGTTCATCCTGCTCATCGGCGCCTTCCTGTTCGTGATGAACACGATGCAGGGCGGCGGCAACCGGGTCATGCAGTTCGGCAAAGCCAAGACAAAGACGGTGAACAAGGACCAGCCCAAGGTGACCTTCGCCGACGTGGCCGGCGCCGACGAGGCCGTCGAGGAGCTCCAGGAGATCAAGGAGTTCTTGGAGGCCCCGGCCAAGTTCCAGGCCATGGGAGCCAAGATCCCCAAGGGGGTGCTGCTGTTCGGCCCCCCGGGAACGGGCAAGACCCTCCTCGCCCGGGCCGTGGCCGGTGAGGCCGGCGTGCCGTTCTTCTCCATCTCCGGCTCCGACTTCGTGGAGATGTTCGTGGGCGTGGGTGCCAGCCGGGTCCGCGACCTGTTCACCCAGGCCAAGGGCAGTGCCCCCGCCATCGTCTTCGTCGACGAGATCGACGCCGTGGGACGCCACCGAGGAGCGGGCATGGGCGGCGGCCACGACGAGCGGGAGCAGACCCTCAACCAGCTCCTGGTCGAGATGGACGGCTTCGACACCACCGCCGGCGTCATCCTCATCGCCGCCACCAACCGGCCCGACATCCTCGACCCCGCCCTCCTGCGCCCGGGCCGCTTCGACCGCCAGATCGTCGTCGACCGCCCCGATCTCGAAGGCCGCCGGGCCATCCTCAACGTCCACGCCAAGGACAAGCCGCTGGCCAAGGGCGTCGACATCGGTGTGCTGGCCCGCCGTACCCCGGGGTTCACCGGCGCCGACCTGGCCAATCTCATGAACGAGTCGGCCCTGCTGACGGCCCGCCGCGGCTTCTCCGAGATCGGCATGCCCCAGCTGGAAGAGGCCATCGACCGGGTCATCGCCGGACCCGAGCGCAAGTCCCGGCTCATCTCCGACGAGGAGAAGCGGGTCATCGCCTACCACGAGGGGGGCCACGCCCTGGTGGGCCACGCCCTCCCCGACGCCGACCCCATCCACAAGATCTCGATCATCGCCCGGGGTCGGGCCCTGGGCTGGACTCTCGCCCTGCCCACCGAGGACAAGTACCTGGTGAGCCGCTCCCAGCTCCGTGACCAGCTGGCCATGCTCCTGGGCGGTCGTACCGCCGAGGAGCTCATTTTCCTCGACCCCACCACCGGCGCCCAGAACGACATCGAAAAGGCCACCCAGATCGCCCGGGCCATGGTCACCGAGTACGGCATGAGCGACGCCATCGGGCCCCAGGCCCTGGGCCAGAAGAACGGTGAGGTGTTCCTCGGCCGCGACTTCGGTCATCAGCCCAACTACTCCGACGAGGTGGCCGCCAACATCGACGCCGAGGTGCGCCGTCTCATCGAGGACGCCCACGACCAGGCCCGCGAGGTGCTGGTGACCTACCGAGCCACCCTCGACCGCCTAGCCGACGCCCTCATCGAGAAGGAGACCCTCGACACGCCCGAGGTCATGGAGATCTTCTCCGACGTGCAGCGCGGATCGGGGCGCACGACCACCGGCGGGGCAGCCCCCCGGCGGGTGCGGCCCCTGTCCACCTCCTGAGCGGGGTCGGCACTGCCCGTCGACCAGGAACGCCTCACCAGGGCCGTCCGGGAGATCCTCGAGGCGATCGGCGAGGACCCCGACCGCGAAGGGCTGGCCCGCACGCCTGAGCGGGTGGCAGCCATGTACGCCGAGCTGTTTGCCGGCCTGGACGACGGTTCCGGCGAGCACCTGGCCGTCACCTTCGCCGCCGAGCACGACGAGATGGTGATGGTCAAGGACATCCCCATCGCCTCCATGTGCGAGCACCACCTCATCCCCTTCGTCGGAAAGGCCCACGTGGCCTACATCCCCGCCGACGACGGTCGTATCACCGGCCTCTCGAAGCTGGTGCGCCTGGTCGGCTCCTACGCCCGGCGGCCTCAGGTCCAGGAGCGCCTGACGACCCAGATCGCCGAGGAGGTGGTCCGCAGCCTGGAGCCCCGGGGGGTGCTGGTCGTGGTGGAGGCCGAGCACCTGTGCATGACCATGCGTGGTGTCCGTACCCCCGGGACCACCGCCGTCACCTCAGCGGTCCGGGGCCAGTTCCTGGAGCCCGCCACCAGGGCAGAGGCCATGGACTTCATCCGCGGCCGGCGGTGATTCGGCCGCAGTCATCACTCTGACATCTCGGCGAACCACTACGATCGGCGTGTGCCGCCGCTGGTGATGGGAGTCCTCAACGTCACTCCCGACTCCTTTTTCGATGGTGGCAGGTGGTTCGACACCGATGCGGCAGTGGCCCACGGCCTCGATCTGGTCGCCGAGGGGGCCGACGTGGTCGATGTGGGCGGCGAGAGCACCCGGCCGGGGGCCGATCCCGTCGACGAGGCCGAGGAGCGCCGACGTGTGCTCCCCGTGATCCAGGCGCTCGCCCCTCACGTGCGGGTCTCGGTCGACACCCGCAAGGCAGGGGTGGCCGAGGCCGCCGTGGCCGCCGGCGCCACCCTGGTCAACGACGTGTCCGCCTCGCTCTGGGAGGTGGCGGCCGGCGCAGGTGTCGGCTGGGTGGCCATGCACATGAAGGGTGAGCCCGCCACCATGCAATCCGACGCCCGCTACGAAGACGTGGTCGTCGAGGTGCGCGACACCCTGGCCCGGCGCGCCCGTCGCGCCCGTGACGGCGGCGTGAACGAGGTCTGGGTCGACCCCGGCCTCGGGTTCGCCAAGACCGCCGACCACAATCTGGCCCTGCTCCGGCACCTCCGCGTTCTGGTCGACGCCGGCTTCCCCGTCATGGTGGGCGCCAGCCGCAAGTCGTTCCTGGGCCAGATCACCGGCGCACCCCCGGACCCCGTCGACGACCGCCTGGAGGCGTCGTTGGCCACCGCCGCGTGGGCGATGTGTCAGGGCGCGGCCATGGTCAGGGTCCACGACGTGGCCGCCACCGTGCAACTGTCCCGCTTGGTGCCATGAAGGGCAAGTGGGCATCGGGCATCGCCCCTCGCAACTTCGCCTGGATCATCAAAGACGCCCTCGCCGTCAGCGAGCGGCCCGGAGGCTATGCCCGCTCCCACCGCCCGGTGCGCCGCCAGGAAGAGATCATCTGGATCCGCGAGCAGGGTTTCGACCGGGTGGTGTCGCTGTTGCCGTCTCCTCACAACCTCCACGCCTACGACGAGGCCGGAGTCATGTCGGTGCACGTCCCCTTCGGCCCCCACGACAGCGTGGTCGAGGTGCTCCACGACCTGCTGCCCCGGCTCCGCGAATGGCTGGGCGCCGGGGAGAAGGTCCTCGTCCACCAGGAGGAGCTGAGCGACAGGCTCCAGGGCATCGCCGCCGGGTACCTCGTGTACGCCGGTCTGGTCACCGACCCGGCCCAGGCCATCGCCATCGTCGAACAGCTCAACCAGCGCCAGATGGGACCCATCGGCCGCCAGGTGGTGAGCGCGGCGTCGGACATGGTGGAGCCGGTGGCGCCGCCACGTCCCAAGGCCCGTACGACGGGCGCCGCCCGGCCCCGCGCCCGCTCCGCCGCGGCACCCCGCTCGGCCGCCCGGGCCAAGGGGCGCCCGAGCCCAGGGGCGTGAACCGCAGCGCCGGCGGTGGCTGACGCCGACCGCATCGAGCTGCGAGGCCTGCGGGTGCTCGCCATCTGCGGCGCCCTGGCCGAGGAGCGTGAGCGTCCCCAACCACTCGAGATCGACCTCGACGTGGAGACCGACCTGTCCACTCCCGGCCGCACCGACTCCCTGAGCGACACCGTCGACTACGGGGCCCTGGTCCGCACCGCCCAGCGAGTGGCCGCCGAGGGACGCTTCACCCTCCTCGAAGGGCTGGCCGAGCGCATCGCCCACGAAGTGGGCCGCCATGGCCGGGTCACCTCGGTCACCGTGGCTGTGCGCAAGCTGCGACCCCCGGTGCCGCTCGACCTGGCCACCGCCGGGGTGAGGGTCACCCGCACCGCGCCCGGCGGGTGACCGTCAAGCGGCGCCGGGCCTTCCTCGGCCTCGGTTCGAACCTGGGTGATCGCCGCGCCCTCCTGTGCAGTGCTGTCGCCGAGCTGCCCGACGTGGTGGCGGTGTCGCCGGTCTACGAGACCGAGCCCGTGGGCGGCCCTCCCGGCCAGCGTCCCTACCTCAACGTGGTCGTCGAGCTGAGCACCGATCGGGAGCCCCGGGAGCTGCTGGCGTTGGCCCATGACCTGGAGTCGGCGGCCGGGCGGGTCAGGCGCGAGCCCGACGGGCCCCGGACACTCGACGTCGACGTGCTGGTGGTGGGCGACCTGCGGGTGGACGAGCCCGATCTGGTCGTTCCCCACCCGCGCATGAGCGTGCGACGCTTCGTGATGGCGCCCTTGGCCGACCTCGCTCCCGACCTGGTGCCCCCGGGGTGGGAGGAGACGGCGGTGGGCGAGGTCCTCCGGGTGGGTACCCTGTAAGGGTACGAACGGCACCCGAACGCCGGGGCCGGAACGTCGGAGGTACGAGTGCCCCACCGCCACGATGGCGCCGCCCGGTCACCCCGGGCCACGGTGATCGACCGGGCCCACGACCTGTCGACCCGTCTGGACGGCGCCCGCGCCGCCGGCCTCACCGTCGGTGTGGTGCCCACCATGGGCGCCCTCCACCAGGGCCACCTCTCCCTGGTGCGCAGAGCCGCCGACGACTGTGACGTGGTGGTCGTCACAGTGTTCGTCAACCCCCTGCAGTTCGGCCCCGGCGAAGACCTGGACATCTATCCCCGCGACCTCGATGCCGACATCGAGGCGGCCGGCCGGGGCGGGGCCGACCTGGTGTTCGCGCCGTCGGTCGCCGAGATGTACCCCGAGGCCGACGCCGGCGACGTCCGCCTCGACTGCCGGCCACTGGCGGAGCTCAGCGACGTCTTCGAGGGGGCCAGCCGTCCCGGCCATTTCGCCGGTGTGGCCACAGTGGTGGCCAGGCTCCTCCGCATCGCCGGGCCGTGCCGGGCCTACTTCGGCGAGAAGGACTGGCAACAGGTCCTCGTCGTGCGTCGCCTGGTCGACGCTCTGGCCCTGCCCGTGGACGTCGTCGCCTGCCCGACGGTTCGCGACGCCGACGGCCTGGCCTGCTCCAGTCGCAATGCCCGGCTCTCGCCCGACGAGCGCGCCGCCGCCCTGTCACTGTCCGGCGCGCTGTCCGGCGCCGCGGCCCTCGCCACCGCCGGTGAGGGCGACCCCACCGTCATCCGCCGCCATCTGGTCGAAGCCGTAGCCAGGGAGCCACTGGTGCGGTTGGACTACGCCGCCGTGGTGACAGCCCACGACCTCACGCCCGCTCGCTCGTTGGCGGGCGAGGTCCGACTGCTCCTGGCTGCGACCGTCGGCGCCACCCGCCTCATCGACAACGTCGGTCTCACCTCGGAGCCCGCCATGGCCCCGACGGCGACCGTCGGCCCGGAGCACGAGCGAAGGAGCGCCTGATGCGTCGCCGCATGCTCAAGAGCAAGATCCACCGAGCGCTGGTCACCGCCACCGATCTGCACTACGAGGGCTCGGTCACCATCGATGCCGAGTTGATGGCGCTGGCCGACATACGCGACTGGGAACAGGTGGCCGTGCTCGACATCGACAACGGCGCCCGGTTCGAGACCTACGCCATCCCCGGCACCCGGGGCGAGCTCCAACTCAACGGGGCGGCGGCCCGCCTCGTCGAGGTCGGCCATCGGGTCATCGTGTTGACCTACGCCGAGTTCAGCGAGGCCGAGCTCGAGTCCTTCTCCCCCACGGTGGTCCAGGTGGGTGCCGACAACCGCCCCGTCGGCCACCATCCCGGGCCCGAGCGGCCCTCTGAGCGGGATGCCGGGCCCGAGTCTGTCCGGGCCCGAGATTCCTGCCCCGGCCACTGTGGGCATCCGCCGCCAGGCCCGGGAACGGGCGCTCACGCTTCTCTACGAGGCCGAGGCCAAGGGGGTGGGGCCCGAGGTGGTGCTGGCCGGCCTGCCGGTGGCCCCCGACGGGTTCACCGTCGACCTGGTGGCGGGCGTGGCCGCCAACGGCGACCAGATCGACGGATGGCTGCGGCGGTTCGCCCGAGACTGGGCCCTCGAGCGCATGCCCGCCATCGACCGCACCCTGTTGCGGATCGGGGTGTTCGAACTGGTCCACCGCCCCGACGTCCCCACCGCGGTGGTGATCTCGGAGGCCGTCGACCTGGCCCACCGCTACTCCACCGACGACTCCGGTCGCTTCGTCAACGGCGTGCTCGCCGCGGTCGCCGCCGAGGCCCGCCGCCCGGGCCCGGCGCGATAAGCTCGGGCATCCGTTAAGGCCGGTCCTGTGAGGCCGGCACGGTCCGAGGAGCCAGGTTGGCCGAACGAGAACGCTCCGCAGCGCCCCTGTACGGGGGCGCTTTTCTCGCTCGGTCCCAGGCCATGACCGGCGACGACATCCGCCGAGCTCTCACCCGCATCGCCCACGAGGTGGTGGAGCACAACCAGGGCCTCGACGACGTGGTGGTGGTCGGACTGCAGACCGGCGGCGTCAGCTTGGCCATCCGCCTGGTCGAGGCCCTCCGTCGGGTCGAAGACGTGGAGGTGCCGTTGGGCACCCTCGACGTGGCCTTCTACCGCGACGACATCGGGTTGCGCCCGGTCATGCCCGAGGCGGTCACCGACATCCCCTTCGACCTCACCGCCAAGGTGGTGGTGCTGGTCGACGACGTGCTGTTCACGGGACGCACCGTGCGGGCCGCCCTCGACGCCCTCAACGACTACGGCCGCCCCCGTGCCGTGCAACTGGCGGTCATGGTCGACCGCGGTCACCGGGAGCTGCCCATCCGCCCCGACTACGTGGGCAAGAACCTGCCGACCCGCCGCGACGAGGTGGTCGACGTGCGCGACGACGGTGTCGACCTCGGGGTCATGGTCCCGTCGAACCGGAGGCGCCCGTGAGCGACAACCTCTTGTCCGTGGCCGACCTCGGGGTGGACGGCATCAACGAGGTCATGGGCGTCACCGACTCCTTCGTGGAGGTGAGCGAGCGGGCGGTGCCCAAGGTCCCGGCTCTGCGGGCACGGACGATCGCCTCGCTGTTCTTCGAGGAGTCGACCCGCACCCGACTGTCGTTCGAAGCGGCGGCCAAGCGGCTCTCGGCCGACACCATGAACTTCTCGGTGGGATCGTCGTCGGTGAAGAAGGGTGAGTCGGTGCGCGACACCGTGCAGACCATCGAGGCCATGGGCGTCGACGCCCTCGTGGTCCGCCATTCGTCGGCTGGTGTGCCCCGCCAGGTGGCATCGTGGGTGGGCGCCACCGTGATCAACGCCGGCGACGGCTGGCACGAGCACCCCACTCAGGCCCTCCTCGACTGCTACACCATCCGCGCCCACCACCGGCTGGGTTCTCTGGCCGGTCTGCGCATCGCCATCGTCGGCGACATCAATCATTCCCGGGTGGCGCGTTCCGACGTGCTCGCCTTCTCCCTGCTCGGCGCCGAGGTGACCATCGTCAGCCCGCCCACCCTCCTCCCGCCCAGCCTCGACGGCTGGCCGGTGGCGGTGAGTCACGACCTCGACACCGTGCTCCCCAAGTGCGACGTGGTCTACCTGTTGCGCATGCAGGCCGAGCGCCAGACAGAAAGGCTGCTTCCCTCGTTGCGCGAGTACACCGCCCGCTTCGGCCTCACCCGGGCCCGGGCCGAGCTTCTGGGCGACGACGCCCTGGTGATGCACCCGGGGCCGTTGAACCGGGGTGTAGAGATCGCCGCCGACGTGGCCGAGCTGCCGTGCTCGCTCATCACCCGCCAGGTGGCCAACGGCGTGGCCGTGCGCATGGCTGTGCTCTTCCTGCTCCTCGGGTCGAACCCCCGTGGCTGACGTGGCTGACGCCCTCCTCCTCAAGGGTGGCCGGGTCGTCGACCTCAGCGGCACCCGCGTCGCCGACGTGGCCGTCGCCGACGGCCGGGTGGCGGCCGTGGGCCCCGACCTGGAGGCGCCGGCGGGCGCACGGGTGCTCGACGCCGGCGGGTGCGTGGTGGCGCCCGGCCTGGTCGACCTCCACGCCCATCTGCGTCAACCGGGCAAGGAGGAAGCCGAGACGGTCGAGACGGGGGCCAGGGCGGCCGCCCTGGGTGGCTACACGGCCGTCGTAGCCATGCCCAACACGGAACCGCCCATCGACACCGCCGCGGCGGTGCGCGAGGTGCTCGAGCTCGGTGTCGGGGCTCTGTGCCAGGTCCGGGTGGCGGGAGCCATCACGTGCGGGCGGCAGGGCGAGACCCTCGCCCCCATGGCGGAGATGGCCGGCCTGGGCGTTCGCCTGTTCACCGACGACGGCGCCGGGGTGCAGGACGGCCGCCTCATGCGCCGGGCCCTGGAGTACTCGTCCGACCTGGGGGTCACATTGGCCCAGCACTGCGAAGACGCGGTGCTGGCCGCCGGAGGCCACATGCACGAGGGTGAGTGGTCGAGCCGCCTCGGCATCCCGGGCATGGCGGCGGCGGCCGAGGAGGTCATGGTGCTGCGCGACCTGACCCTGCTCCGACTCACCGCCGGCACGGGTGCCCGCGTCCACTTCCAGCACCTCTCCACGGCGGCGTCGTTGGCCGCCGTCCGGGCCGCCAAGGCGGCCGGCCTGGCGGTGAGCGCCGAGGCCGCTCCCCACCACTTCACCCTCACCGACGCGTCGGTGGCGTCCTACGACCCGGTGTTCAAGGTGAACCCGCCGCTGCGGCCTCAGGCCGACGTCGACGCCGTCAAGGCGGCCCTGGCCGACGGCACCCTCGACGCCATCGCCACCGATCACGCCCCCCACGCCCCCGAGGACAAGGAGCTCCCCTTCGACCAGGCCCCCCCGGGGATGCTCGGCCTCGAGACGGCACTGGCCCTCGCCCTCGGTGGGCTCGACCTTCCGATCGACGCCGTCCTGGCCCTGCTGTCGTGGCAACCGGCACGAATCGCCGGTCTCGACGCCACCCACGGTGGACCGGTCGCCGAGGGACGTCCGGCCAATCTCTGTGTGATCGACCCGGCGGCCACCTGGGAGGTCGACGCCGCCCACCTGGCCAGTCGCAGTCGCAACACGCCCTACCACGGCCGCAAGCTCACCGGCCGGGTGCGACACACCGTGCTGCTGGGCGAGCCCGTGGTCATCGACGCCGAGGCCCAGCGATGAGCCTCGACCAGCCAAACCCTCGGCCGTTGCCGGCACTGCTGGTGCTGGCCGACGGCACCACCTTCGAGGGCGAGGCTGTCGGGTACCAACCGCCCGACGGGGTCACCACCGGCGAGGTCGTGTTCAACACCGTGCTGAGCGGCTACCAGGAGGTCCTCACCGACCCCTCCTACGCCGGCCAGGTCATCGCCTTCACCTATCCCCACATCGGCAACTACGGCGTGTCCGAAAACGACAGCGAGAGCCGCCGTCCCCACTGCCGGGGCGTCGTCGTGCGCGACCTGGCCCGGCGACCCTCCAACTGGCGCGCCGAGGGCGACCTGGGGACGTGGATGCGCCGCCACCGCCTACCCGGCATCAGTGGCGTCGACACCCGCCGCCTGACCCGGCACATCCGTGACGCCGGGGCCCTGCCCTGCGCCTTCGGCACCGCCGACGAGACCACCCTGAAGGCGGCGGCGGTGGGCGAGCCCGGCACCGACGGCGTCGATCTGGTCAGCGGGGTGAGCACGCCGGAGCGTTACACCGTGGGGTCGGGGCCCCTCCGGGTGGTGGCCTACGACTTCGGCATCAAGGCGAGCATCCTGCGCCTGCTGGGCGAGATCGCCCAGGTGGAGGTCGTCCCCGCCAGCACGCCCGCCCACGAGCTGCTCGACCGGCCTCCCGACGGCGTGTTCCTGTCCAACGGCCCCGGCGACCCCGCGGCGGTCACCTACGCGGTCGAGACCATCGGCGACCTGTTGGGCCAGGTGCCCATCTTCGGCATCTGCCTGGGCCACCAACTGCTGGCCACCGCTCTGGGGGGCCACACCTACAAGCTGCCGTTCGGTCATCACGGTGGGAACCACCCGGTGCGGCGCGTGCGCGACGACGCGGTGGAGATCACCAGCCAGAACCACAACTACGCGGTGTCCGTCGGATCGGTGGCCGCTGCCGACGTCACCCACGTCAACCTGAACGACGGCGTGGTCGAGGGCCTTCGCTCGCGCGATGTCGCCGCCTTCAGTGTGCAGTACCACCCCGAGGCCGGCCCCGGTCCCCACGACGCCCGCTACCTGTTCGCCGAGTTCCGCGCCCTCATGCAGTCATCGGGTTACCGCCACGCAGGCGGGGGCCGAGCCTGATGCCCAGGCGTGACGACCTCGAGTCGATCCTGCTCATCGGCTCGGGCCCCATCGTGATCGGCCAGGCCTGCGAGTTCGACTACTCGGGCACCCAGGCGTGCCGCATCCTGGGAGCCGAGGGCTACCGGGTGATCCTGGTCAACTCCAACCCGGCCACGATCATGACCGACCCCGACTTCGCCGACCGCACCTATGTCGAGCCGCTCGATGTCGACGTGCTGGCGGCCATCGTCGAGCGCGAGCGCCCTGACGCGGTGTTGCCCACCCTGGGCGGCCAGACGGGGCTGAACCTGGGCCTGGGCCTGGCCGACGCCGGGGTCCTCGACGCCTGCGGAGTAGAGCTCATCGGCGCTTCGCCCGAGGCCATCCGCACCGCCGAGAACCGTGAGCTGTTCAAGGCGGCCATGACCGAGATCGGCCTGGCCGTCCCGCCGTCGGGGTTCGCCTACAACGTCGAGGAAGCCCTCAAGGTGGGTGACCAGATCGGCTACCCGGTGATCGTGCGCCCGTCGTTCATCCTCGGCGGGAGCGGCACCGGCATCGCCGCCGACGCCGACGACCTGGAGGGCATCGCCAGCGTCGGCCTGGCCGCCAGCCCCATCACCGAGATCCTCATCGAGCGCTCGATCGCCGGGTGGAAGGAGTACGAGCTCGAGGTCATGCGCGACCACGCCGACAACTGCGTGGTCGTGTGCTCCATCGAGAACCTCGACCCCATGGGTGTGCACACCGGTGACTCGATCACCGTGGCCCCCGCCCAGACGCTGTCCGATGTCGAGTACCAGCACATGCGCGACGCCGCCTTCGCGTGCATCCGCCGCATCGGTGTCGACACCGGCGGCTCCAACATCCAGTTCGCCGTCGACCCGACCAACGGCGACATGGTCGTGATCGAGATGAACCCGCGGGTCTCGCGGTCGAGCGCCCTGGCGTCCAAGGCCACCGGGTACCCCATCGCCAAGATCGCCGCCCGCCTGGCCGTGGGCTACACCCTCGACGAGATCCCCAACGACATCACCCGGTGCACCCCGGCCAGCTTCGAGCCCACCATCGACTACGTGGTCACCAAGGTGCCCCGGTGGGCGTTCGAGAAGTTTCCCGGCTCGTCCGACGCCCTGGGCACCCGCATGCAGTCGGTGGGCGAGGCCATGGCCATCGGGCGCACCTTCGCCGAGTCGCTGCAGAAGGGGCTGCGGTCGTTGGAACACGGCCGCTGGGGGCTGAACTGCGATCCCGGCGAGGCGGCTGCCGACGCATGGGACGACGACGAGCTGGTCCGGCGGGCTGCCATCGCCACCCCTGACCGCCCCTTCCATCTGGAGGCGGCCCTGCGCCGAGGCATCAGCGTCGAGCGCATCCACGACGTGACGCGCGTCGACCCCTGGTTCCTCGACCAGATCTCGGCCATCACCGAGGAGCGGGCCCACCTGGCGGCGGTGGGTTTCGACGGGATGGACCGGCGAGGATGGCGGACAGCCAAGCGCCTGGGCTTCGCCGATGCCCAGCTGGCTTGGCTGTGGGGTGTCGAGGAAGCGGCGGTGCGCCAGCAACGCGTGGCCGCTGGCGTGACGCCCACGTTCAAGACCGTCGACACCTGCGGGGCCGAGTTCGAGTCGGCCACGCCGTACCACTACTCCACCTACGAGGACGAGGACGAGACCGTCGCCGCCGGTGCTCCCACGGTGGTCATCCTCGGCTCGGGGCCCAACCGCATCGGCCAGGGCATCGAGTTCGACTACTGCTGCGTGCACGCCAGCTTCGCCCTGCGCGATGCCGGTTACGAGACGGTCATGGTCAACTGCAACCCCGAGACCGTCTCCACCGACTACGACACCAGTGACCGCCTCTACTTCGAGCCGCTCACCCCTGAGGACGTGGGCGACGTCCTCGAAGCCGAGGCCCGGTCGGGCCAGCTGGCCGGGGTCATCGTGAGTCTCGGGGGCCAGACGCCGCTCAAGCTGGCCCGCGGCATCGAGGCCGCCGGGTTCCCCATCCTCGGCACCAGTCCGGCATCCATCGACGAGGCCGAAGACCGCGAGCGCTGGAATGCGCTGTGCACCAGGCTCGACATCCCCCAGCCGGCAGGGGGCACGGCCACCGGATATGCCGAGGCCCTGGAGGTGGCCACCGGGGTGGGCTACCCCGTGCTCATGCGCCCCAGCTACGTCCTCGGAGGCCGGGCCATGGAGATCGTCTACGACGACGACGGGTTGGCCCGAGCCATGACCGAGCTGGAGCTGTTCGGCAGCCTGGGCCGCGAAGGTGGCCTGTCGGCCGGGCGCCCGGTGCTGGTCGACCGCTTCCTCGAGGACGCCATCGAGGTGGATGTCGACGCCGTGCGCGACGCCACCGGCGACGTGCTGATCGGCGGGGTCATGGAACACGTCGAGGAGGCCGGGGTGCACTCCGGCGACAGCGCATGCGTGATCCCACCCCCCACCCTGGCGCGCGCCACCGTGGAGCTGATGGAGGCCCACACCCGGGCCATTGCCGACGCCCTCGAGGTATGTGGCCCGCTCAACGTGCAGTACGCCGTCACCAACGTCGGGACCCGCCGCCAGCGGGTCCCCGACGAGGGTGACGACCAGGAGCCCGAGGTGTTCGTGATCGAGGCCAACCCCCGGGCCAGCCGGACCCTGCCGTTCGTGGCCAAGGCCACCGGAGTCCCGCTGGCCAAGGTGGCGGCGCGGGTGATGGCCGGGGCCACGCTCGCCCAGCTGCGCGACGAGGGCCTCCTCAAGGCCGCCGTCGGCGGGGGCCATGTCTCGGTGAAAGAAGCGGTCCTGCCCTTCAACCGCTTCCCCGACGTCGACACCCTGCTGGGCCCGGAGATGCGTGCCACCGGCGAGGTCATGGGCATCGACGCCACCTTTGGGCTGGCCTTCGCCAAGAGCCAGCGGGCGGCGGGCGACCGCCTTCCCGAAGGAGGCACGGTCTTCTTCTCACTGGCCGGGCGCGACAAGGCCGCCGGGGTGGTCGCCGCCCGAAGGTTCGTCGATCTGGGCTTCGCCATCGCCGCCACCGCCGGCACCGCCCGTCACCTCGAGGCCCATGGGGTGCCGGTGGGAGCGGTGGTGGCCAAGGTGGGCGAGGACTCCGACGCCGTCGCCTCGGCCGCCGAGCTCATCGCCGGGGGCGACATCGACCTGGTGGTCAACACTCCCAGGGGCCGGGGCCCGCGGGCGGACGGCGCCTACATCCGGCGGGCGGCCAACGTCCACAAGGTGCCCTGTCTCACCACCGTTGCCGCCGCCCTGGCCGCCGCCGCCGGCATCGCCGACTGGGCGAAGTACCGGCTCTCGGTCCGCTCCCTGCAGGAGTTCCACGCCGCCGGCCAGCTGCGACTCGACGTGTAGTGCGGCACCGGTGAAATTCCGAAGAGGGCCCGCCGTCGCCGTCGACCTGGCGACGACGATCGGTTCCATCTGTCTGCCCCACCCCGTCCTGACCGCCTCGGGCACGGCCGGCCACGGCACCGAGCTGGGCTCCTACTTCGACTTGGGTGCCATCGGGGCGGTAGTGGTGAAGTCGCTGTCGGCCGAGCCGTGGGAGGGGAACCCCGCACCCCGGCTGCATTCGACCGACGCGGGGATGCTGAACAGTGTGGGCCTGCAGAACCCGGGCGTGCGGGCGTGGATCGACGACGAGCTGCCGGCGCTGATGTGCAGCGGCGCCCGTGTCGTCGCCAGCATCTGGGGGATGACCGTCGCCGCCTACGCCCGGGCCGCCGAACTGGTGG
The DNA here is from genome assembly GCA_036264885.1 of Acidimicrobiales bacterium. Taxonomy (GTDB): domain Bacteria; phylum Actinomycetota; class Acidimicrobiia; order Acidimicrobiales; family AC-14; genus DATAQC01. The sequence goes on from DATAQC010000001.1 coordinate 42,106, forward strand.
CGGCGGCACCGCCGGGGGTGGTGGCCGTCGAGGTCAACCTCAGTTGCCCCAACCTCGAAGGGGGGCGCCACGTGTTCGCCCACTCGCCGTCGGCCACCGCCGAGGTGATGGCGGCGACCGAGGGCTGCGGGCGCCCTCGGTGGGCCAAGCTCAGCGCCGAGGTTCCGTCGATCACCGAGGTGGCCGGCGCGGCACTGGGAGCGGGCGCCGAGGGCCTCACCCTGGTGAACACCGTGCGCGGGCTGGCCGTCGACCCCGAGACCCGTCGCCCTGTCCTGGGCGCCGGCGGCGGGGGCCTGTCGGGCCCGGCGCTGCGGCCCATTGCCGTACGAGCGGTGCATGAGTGCCGCCAGGCATTCCCCACCGCCGGCATCGTCGGCGTGGGCGGCGTGTCGGCCGGTGCCCACGCGGTGGAGTTGCTGATGGCCGGGGCGAACGCCGTCGAGGTGGGAACGGCCACCTTCGCCGATCCCCGGGCCACCGAGCGGGTCGGCGCCGAGCTGGCGGCGTGGTGTGCCGCCCACCATGTGGCCCGGGTGGCCGACCTAGTTGGTACCGTCCGACCGGCGCTCTCACCACAGAGCTGATCGGCCCGACTTTGACGACGAGCGAAAAGAGACGTGTGCATGGAGGTGCGTGACCGGCTGGCGCTGGCTCTCGACGTCGACGACCTGGTCGTCGCCCTGCGAATGGCCCGGCGCCTGCAGCCATGGTTCGGCGTGGTCAAGGTGGGCCTCGAGCTGTTCGCCGCCGCCGGGCCCGACGCGGTGGCCTCGATGGTCAACAACGACTTCAGCGTCTTCCTCGACCTGAAGATGCACGACATCCCGACCACCGTGCGCAAGGCGGCCCGGGTGGTCGGCGCCTACGGGGCCAGCTACCTCACACTGCATGCCTTCGGCGGGTCGGTGATGCTGCGCGCCGGCGTCGACGGGTTGGCCGAGGGCGCGGCGGCGGCGGGGTTGCCGCCGCCGCTGGCCGTCGCCGTCACCATCCTCACCAGCGACTCGGGCGCGCCGGCCCACATCCTGGGCCGGCGGGTCAGCACCGCGGTCGAGGGAGGATGCGGCGGCATCGTGTGCGCGGCGACCGACGTGCGCGAGGCCAAGGAGCTGGCGCCGCGGATGATCGCGGTGGTGCCCGGGATCCGTCTGGCCCAGGGCGAGCCCCACGATCAGGCCCGAGCGGCCACGCCCCGGGAAGCCGTGGCCTCGGGGGCCGACCTGCTCGTCGTGGGCCGGGCCGTCACCGACGCCGACGACCCCGAGGCGGCTGCGACGGCCCTCACCGAAGCGGTGGCGGCAGCCTCCTCCTGACCCACCCCCGAGCCCCCGCCGGAGCGGTCGATCCCCCCGGTTGCGTCGCGATCCGGCGCGCTATGGTGCCCGGCATGCCTCTGCCTCCGGAGCTCTCCCCCGACGCTCGTCAGGCCGCACTCGAGAAGGCGGGAGCTGCCCGCCGCCAGCGCGCCGAGCTGAAAGAAATGCTCAAGATGGGGTCGACGACCCTCAACGAGTTGCTGGTCCAGGCGGACGGTGACGAGGTGGTGGGGAAGATGAAGGTGGTCTCGGTGCTCGAGTCGCTCCCGGGCGTGGGCAAGGTGCGCGCCCGCCGGCTCATGGAGGAGCTCAAGATCAGTGACTCGCGGCGGGTGCGGGGCCTCGGGGCACAACAGCGCGAGGCGCTGAAGAAGCAGTTCCCCTCGCCCTGAGCGTCCCCCCACCCTCGCCGCTCCTCTTCGTCATCGTCGGGCCCTCGGGCGCTGGCAAGGGGTCCATCGCCGCCGCGGTGATAGCGGGCACGCCCCGCCTGTGGCTGAGCCGATCGTGGACCACTCGTCCCCGCCGCCCCGGCGAGGCGGCCGACGCCTACCACTTCGTCGACGACGAGGCCTTCACCCGCCAGGCCGAGTCGGGTGGCTTCTTCGAGTCCGCCCAGGTCTTCGACCACCGCTACGGCACCCCCGTCCCCCAGCCGCCGCCCGGCCACGACGTCGTCCTGGAGATCGACGTGCAGGGCGCCGCCCAGGTCAGGTCCCGGCGGCCCGACGCCGTCATCATCCTGGTCGTGGCCCCCTCTCGGAAGGTCCAGGCCGACCGCCTGCGCGGCCGCGGGGAGAGCGAGGCCACGGTGGCCCGCCGCTTGGCCGAAGCCGACCACGAGGAGGCCGAAGGCAGGGCCTTGGCCGATCACGTGGTGGTCAACGACGACCTCTCCCGGGCGACGCGGGAGGTCACTGCTATCGTGGAGGACCGCCGTTCGAAGCGCGACCAGGCCCCGTCGGCCTGATCGGCCCCGCGGCCCACCGCCCCAACGTTCACCCGGAGATGCCCGATGGCCGAGCGCGCCACCATGATCTATCCGTCGATCGAGGACCTGCTCGCCCGGGTCGACTCCAAGTTCAGCCTGGTCACGCTGGCAGCAAAGCGCGGACGCCAGATCAACTCCTACTTCAGCCAGTTGGGTGAGGGCCTGGGGTCGATCGTCCCTCCCCAGGTGGCATCGGTGTCGCGCAAGCCGCTGTCGATCGCCCTCGAGGAGATCGTGGCCGGCAAGGTCACCTACACACGACGCAAGATGACCGAGGACGGCAAAGACGCCGAGGACGGCACAGACGTCGCGGACGGCAAAGACACCGTGGACGGCAAAGACACCGTGGACGGCACGGAGTAGGTCGCCTCTCCCGGCGGGAGCGAGGCGATGGACGCTGCCGGACGACCATGGTGACCGAAGCGATGGACACGACCGGCCTGCGGCCCCCTCGCGTGGTGCTGGGCGTGTGCGGCGGCATCGCCGCCTACAAGGCCGTCGAGGTGTGCCGCCGGCTGGTCGACGCCGGAGCCCACGTGATCCCCGTGCTCACCGACGACGCCACCCGCTTCGTCGGCGCCGTGACCTTCTCGGCGCTGGCATCAGAGCCGGCGCACACTTCGCTCTGGGACGCCGACCACCCGATTCCCCACGTCCGCCTCGGTCGTGACGCCGACGTGGTCGTGGTCGCCCCCGCCACCGCCCGGTTGCTCGGCAGCTACGCCGCCGGCCTCTCCGGTGACCTGCTCACGGCGACGCTGCTGGCCACACGGGCGCCGGTGGTGGTGTGCCCCGCCATGCACACCGAGATGTGGGAACACGCCGCCGTCCGCCACAACGTGGCCGTGCTGCGAGACCGGGGTGTCCGGGTGGTGGAGCCGACCGTGGGCCGCCTGGCCGGCGGCGACCAGGGACCAGGTCGCCTGGCCGACCCCGCCGACATCGTGGCCGCCGTCGACGCGGTGCTCGAGACCGCCCACGATCTGGCCGGGCGCCGGGTGGTGGTCACCGCCGGAGGCACCCGCGAGCCGATCGACGCCGTGCGCTTCATCGGCAACCGCTCGTCGGGCAAGCAGGGCCACGCCGTCGCCGCCGAGGCCGCTGCCCGGGGAGCGCGTGTCACCCTCGTCACCGCCTCCGACCTCCCGGCACCCCATGGTGTCGAGGTGGTGCCCGTCCGCACCGCCGCCGAGATGGAGCAGGCGGTGGTCGCACGCAGCGCCGACGCCGATGCCGTCATCATGGCCGCCGCGGTGGCCGACTTCCGCCCCAGTGGGCACCCCGAGACCAAGCTCTCCAAGGCCGACGGTGTGCCCCAGCTCGTCCTCGAGGCCACTCCCGACATCCTGGCCGGCCTCGCCCGTGCCCGCCGCCCCGGGCAGGTGCTGGTCGGCTTCGCGGCCGAGACCGACGACGTCGGCGCCCGGGCCCGGGCCAAGCTGGCGGCCAAGGGCGTCGATGTCGTCGTCGGCAACGACGTGTCGGCGGCCGACGCCGGCTTCGACCACGACACCAACCGTGCCGTTATCGTCGAGGCCGACGGCACCACGACCGACGTGCCCTTGGTCGACAAGTGGGTGCTCGCCTCGGTGGTGCTCGACGTCGTCTCCCGCCACCTCGACGCCGGCACGGCCCTGGCCGACGCCGACATGGTACCGCCCGACGCCAGCACTCACCCTGACACTGACAGCCCCACTCATCCGACCGGCCTGCGGGCCTCGACGCCTAGGAGCACACCGTGACCACCTGGACCTTCACCTCGGAGTCCGTCACCGAGGGCCACCCCGACAAGATGGCCGACCAGATCTCCGACGCCGTCCTCGACGCCATCATCGCCGAAGACCCCCAGGGGCGGGTGGCGTGCGAGACCCTGTTGACCACCGGCCTGGTGGTGGTCGCCGGGGAGATCACCACCTCGGCCTACGTCGACATCCCCAAGCTCGTGCGCTCCACCATCTGTGACATCGGCTACGACCGGGAGTCCTACGGCTTCGACGGCAACACGTGCGGGGTCATCACCGCCATCGACGAGCAGTCGCCCAACATCGACCAAGGCGTGACCACGGCCTACGAGGTGCGCAAGGGCCACAGCGGCGAGGACGCGCTCAACGCCCAGGGCGCCGGCGACCAGGGGATGATGTTCGGCTACGCCTGCGATGAGACCGCCGATCTCATGCCGCTGCCCATCTGGCTCGCCCACCGGCTGGCCCAGCGCCTATCGGAGGTGCGCAAGGCCGGGGTACTGCCCTACCTCCGCCCCGACGGCAAGACCCAGGTCACCGTGGAGTACCGCGACGGGCAGCCGGTGGCGCTCAAGAACGTGCTCATCTCCTCCCAGCACCAGCCCGGCATCGACGTCGAGACGCTGCTAAAGCCCGACCTGCGCGAGCACGTGATTCATCCCCTGGTGCCCGCTGAGCTGGCCGACGACGACTACGAGCTGCTGGCCAATCCAACCGGCACGTTCGAGCTGGGTGGTCCCCACGCCGACACCGGCCTCACCGGCCGCAAGATCATCGTCGACACCTACGGCGGAGCCGCTCGCCACGGCGGCGGTGCCTTCTCGGGCAAGGACCCGTCGAAGGTCGACCGCTCGGCGGCCTACGCCGCCCGCTGGGTGGCCAAGCACGTGGTGGGCTCGGGGGCGGCCAGGCGCTGCGAGATCCAGGTGGCGTACGCCATCGGTGTGGCCCGGCCGGTGTCCATCATGGTCGAGACTTTCGGCACCGAGGCCGTCGACCCGCGCCGCATCGAGTCCATGATCGACGACGTCTTCGACCTGCGGCCCGCCGCAATCATCCGCGACCTCGACCTGCGCCAGCCCATCTTCCGGCGCACCGCCGCCTACGGTCACTTCGGCCGGTCCGACAAGGAGTTCTCCTGGGAGCACCTGACCCGTCTCGACGACGTCAAGCGGGCTCTCGACCTGGCGTAGACGATGTGCCCGCCGGCGACAACATCGCCAAGGTCGTCCCCGACGTCACCGCACTCGACCGGCCCCTCGACTACCTGATTCCCGCCCACCTCGATGGCGATATCCGCATCGGCACGGTGGTGCGGGTCCCGCTCCACGGCCTTCGGGTGCGGGGCTGGGTCATCGAGCGGGTGTCGCAGGCGGCGACCGACCGACCTCTCCAACCGGTGGCCAAGGTCACCGGTTGGGGACCCGGCGTCGACCTGGTCGACCTGGCCAGGTGGGCGGCGTGGCGATGGGCAGGGCCACGAGTGACGTTCCTGCGCGCCGCCTCCCCGCCGGGAGCAGTGCGCACATTGCCTGCCGTACCCGCGCCGGGCGGCTCACCCCCCGATGGTTCGGGTCGGGTCTCTGGTCGTCCTGGCGACCCCGAACCCGACCACAACGGGGTGGGGCCGCCGCCGATGGTGGTCGACGCCTTCTCCGGCGGACCGGTCGTGGTCCGGCTCCCGCCGGCGTGCGACGCCTTCGACTACCTGGCCGAGGCGGCCCGGCGGGGTGACGCACTGGTGCTGGCCCCCTCCGTGGCTGCAGCGGCGTTCATCGCCGCCCGGCTGCGGCGGTCCGGTCACGCCGTGGCCCTGCTCCCCGGCGGCTGGGCCCGAGCGGCGGCCGGCGGCTGCGTGGCCGTGGGCGCCCGGGGAGCGGCATGGGCGCCGCGTCCCTCTTTGGCGGCGGTCGTGGTTCTCGACGAGCACGACGAGGGGTGGCAGGAGGAGCGGGCTCCCACGTGGAACGGGCGCGACGTGGCCGTTGAGCGCGCCCGGCGGGCCGGGGTGCCGTGCGTGCTGCTGTCGGCGTGCCCCTCCCTCGATACGCTCGCGTCGATGCGACTCCTGACGCCGTCGCGCAGCGACGAGCGCCGAGGCTGGCCGATCGTCGAGGTCATCGACCGGCGCAACGAGGAGCCGGGCACCGGGCTGTACTCGTCTCGCCTGGTGGCCCTGGTCCGCCAGGCCGAAGCTGGTCGCCGCGTGGTGTGCGTGCTCAACCGGCGGGGCCGGGCGCGCCTGCTGGCCTGCTCGGCGTGCGGGGAGCTGGCCCGGTGCGAGCCGTGCGGGGCGGTGGTCGAGGAGGTCGATGACACCGGTACGGCGTCCAACCTCCTGCGCTGTCGCCGGTGTCTGGCCCAGCGACCGGTCTTGTGTGCAGCCTGCGGGTCGACGCGCCTGCGGGTGTTGCGAGTGGGCGTGAGCCGGGCGCGCGAAGACCTCGAGCGACTGGCGGGCCTGCCGGTCGACGAAGTCACCGGAGACGCCGCCCCGGGCCCGCTGCCCACCGCGCCGGTGCTGGTGGGCACCTCGGCGGTGCTGCATCGCGTGACCCGGGCGTGGGCCGTGGTCTTCCTCGACCTCGACCAGGAACTCCTCGCCCCCCGCTGGCGTGCCGCCGAGCAGGCGATGGTGCAACTGGTCCGGGCGGCGCGGGTCGTGGGCGGTCGCAGCGAGGGCGGGCGGATCGTCGTGCAGACCCGCCTTCCCGGCCACGAGGTGGTCGACGCCGCCGTTCGCGCCGACCCGTCGCGGCTGGCTGTTGTCGAGTCGGCGCGCCGCGCCGCCCTGGGCTTCCCGCCCCACCGGGCCGTAGCCGTGGTTTCGGGCGCCTCCGCCGAGGTGTTCGCCGCCGCCGTGGCCACCCGACCGGGGGTCGAGGTCCTGGGGCCCAACCGCGGCGAGTGGCTCGTACGCGCCGCCGACCATGAACGGCTGTCGGAGGCCCTGGCCGGCGTGGCCCGTCCCAAAGGTCGTCTCCGGGTCGCCGTCGACCCCCTCCGGGTATGAAGCGCCTCGTCATAGTCCGCCACGGCGAGACAGAGTGGTCGCGCCGCGGCCAGCACACCGGCTCGACCGACGTCGAGCTCACGCCGGCCGGCAAGGCAGGGGCCACCGCCCTGGGCCACCGCTTGGGTGAGCTGGGCCTCGCTCCCACCGTTCGGCTCTGCAGTCCCCGGGCGCGCGCCATGGAGACCGCCCGGCTGGCCGGCATGGGCGACGGCCTGGTCGTCGACGAGCGCCTGTGCGAAGTCGACTACGGCGACTACGAGGGACGCACCACCGCTGAGATCCGCAAGGACCGGCCCGACTGGGACCTGTTCGACGATGGCTGCCCGGGGGGCGAGACCATCGAGGACGCCGGCCGCCGGGCCGACGACCTCCTGGCCTCGCTGGCGCCCGAGGAGGGTGACGACGTGGTGTCGCTGGTGGGACACGGGCACTTCTCGCGCGTGCTCACCGCTCGTTACCTCGGGCTTCCCGCCTTCCAGGGCCGTCTGCTGGCGCTTGGGACGGCGAGCCTCGCGTTGCTCGGCCACGAGCACGAATGGCGTGCCGTGCTGAAGTGGAACGACCAGGTGTACCCCGGTTGACTCGCCTTCAGGCCGGCGGCGGGGCCTGGCGTTCGGCGCTCCCACCGAGGGCGACCACAACGGTGGCCAGGTCGGCGACCACCTGTCGACGTTGCCGCACCTCGTCGTCACCGGCGCCGATCTCGGTCATCAGTGCCTGGAGCACGGCGACCCGATGGGCGGCCTGGTCGGGATGAACGTCGCGCGCCGCCTCCGCCGCCCCTGCTGCCCTCGGGGCCAGGGTGGCGAGGATGGTGACCGCCTCCCGTGGCGCCAGGCGGCCGGTCACCAAGGCGATGGCCGTGGTGATCACGTCCTCCACCGGCCCAGGCGCGGGGTGGTCCACTCATTCGACGGTAGTCCCGGTGCGGTCGGCGGACTGTCGGGGCCAGCACATGGTCGCTCCGCCCGCGGGTGGCCGCCTACCCGCTCGGTGTCGCCGCGAGTCCGAGATCAAGAGTTGCAGGAATCGCGCCAGCGGCTGAGGGTCGCGGCGCCGCATCGTCGTCGGGCGGAACAAGGCGCCAGTCGCCGGCAGACCCTTCGAGTCGGTAGCTCCCGTGGGTCTTCAGGTAGTGATGCCACCGGCACAATCGAGCCAGGCGATCGAGGGTAGTGGTTCGGGTGAGCGCCCACCCATCGACGTGATCGATCTCCAGGCCCCTGGCGGTGGCGCACCCCGGCACCACACAGGTGGGGTCGCGCTCTTCCAGGGCGGCGCGCTGGGCGGCGGTGACCGTTCGCCCTGCGTGGGCCACGGCCACCACGTCGACGCCGTTGGTGACGAGGGCCTTGAGCACGGCATCGCCGGCCCAGGCCTTGGCGGTCGCCACAGGGATAGGGCCGATGCCGGGGACCTCGCACATCTCATCGCCGTCGGTATGGCCCCGGACGAGAGCGGCGTGGTCGACGCGCACGTGCACCATGGCCCGGGGGCCCGGGGAACCAGTGACGGCGTCGGCGCCGCCGGCGGCTCCGGCCATGTCTTGCAGAGCATCGGCGGCATAGGCCTCGGTGGGCTCCCGGCGACCGGCGGCACGGGCCTGGGCGAAGGCTCGGTCGCAGAACGGCTTCAGGTTGGCCAGGATCACCGCACCCGCGTCGGGCGTGGTGCGCAGGTCCATGCGGAACGCCCCGTCGGCGTCGTTCCAGTGGCGCAGGTGACGGCTGGCGTGGATGCGCCGCTGGCGGCCGGCCTCGTCGTCGGCGGCCGACGCCTTGATCCGGTCGCAGCGCTGGCGCAGAGCCGAGACCGGTTCCCGCGTGGCGGCGGCCAGAAGGTCGGCTTCGACTCTCGGGTTGACCGCGGCAGCACCAGCGATCTCCTTGGCCTGGACCTCCGACAGACGTCCGTCGCGTTGGGCTTCCGCGGTGGCGGGGAGCTTTTCGAGGCGCCGAGCCGTCTCCAGCGTGCCTACCGCCGCACCCACCGACGAACCGGTGGCCGAGGCCAGCCACTCGGCTGCGCTGCGACAGCCGCCACCCCGCCACTGGCTGGTCTCCTCCACCCGTCGGGCCATGAGCGCCTTGCCCGCCGCCGCTAGGCGCTCGGCCTCGGCGAACAGCTTCAGGAGTCGCTCGGCGGCGTCGCCCCGCAACGTGCGGGGCTCGAGCGACGCCACCGCCCGCCGAAGGAGACTCACTGCTGCCATGGCCACTGCGAACACATGTTCGACGTTACCCGCCATCTCAGGTGTTTGCAAGGTTTTTGAGGCAATTTGCCAAAGGTCCGGAATAGGGTCGCCTCATCGCGACCCCGCCGGACACCCGTCAGCCATGAGGCTGAGGCGCGTGCCGCCACCGAGGGCACGGGGCCCCTACACCGAGTGGTTCTGGCCGACCCCTCCCTCCGCCGGAGGCCGGCAGGGGTTCTCCACCTTCGAGCACACCTTGACGCCCGAGATCGACCCGGGGCCCCAGGCCACCTACTTCTGGGCCCACCAGTTCGGCCTCGAGGGCGGCGAGGGCGGGTACATCGGGTTGCAGACAAGGGGCAACCGGGCCGACGGGTCGCTCGGCAAGATGGCGATCTTCTCCCTCTGGGACGCCGCCGGCGCTGAGGGCCCGGGCGTGGTCCGGTTCAGCGGGGAAGGCACGGGGTGGAGCGCGCGCATCGCCTACCACTGGGAGCAGGAGACGACCTACCGTCTCCGGGTCGGCATCGACGGCGTCACGCCCCGAGGGACCTGGTGGGCGGCGTCGGTGCTCGATCTCCACACCGCGGACGAGCGCCATATCGGCCGGCTCATGGCGAAGCCGGGTTGGGATGGCCTGCGGCCCTGGTCGGTGATGTGGACCGAGTACTACGGCCCGGCGCTACGCCGCTGCAGCGACCTGGCCGAGGTGAGCGCCGTGTTCGGCAACCCCGTCGCCGACGGCAGCGTCGAACCACTACGTATGTCGAGCCACGTCGGTGACGGCACCTGCGACACCACCCGCATCACCAGTCTCGATCACGGGGTCCGTCACGAGATGGGTCTTCCCGAGCCTCGGTAGGCATGCCGGGGCAACGCATGATTCCTCTGTTTGTAGCGCAGAGTTGCAGCCGAACCCGCCGGCCGACGGGTACCCTCGCAGGGTGGCTCCCTTCATGATCCGAGTGTTCGGTGACCCGGTCCTGCGCCAGACCACCCAGGACGTCGCCGAGATCGACGAGAAGCTGGTGAGGCTGGCCGACGACATGCTCGCCACCATGTACGCGGCGCCGGGCATCGGCCTGGCCGCCCCCCAGGTCGGCATCCAGAAGCGCCTCTTCGTCTACGACATCGGTGGAGGCCCCCACGCGGTGGTGAACCCCCGGCTCTCCGGCCAGGAGGGGGAGTGGACCTACGAGGAGGGCTGCCTCTCGGTGCCGGAGCTGTCGTGGCCCATCGTGCGCTACGAGCGGGTCCACCTCGACGGCTACGACCTGGACGGGAACGAGCTGTCGATCGACGCCGACGACCTGCTGGCCCGCATGTTCCAGCACGAGTGCGACCATCTCAACGGCATGCTGCTCCTCGAGCGCCTCGACAAGCGCCAGCGCAAGGGAGCGATGAGGGCGCTGCGCCAGCGGGCCCTCGGGCTTCCCGAGCAGGAGACGGCTGTGTCCGACCGGGAAGTGGCGGGCGACGGGCGCCACCGCACGGCGACCGGGGCCGACCAGACAGCATCGGTCACCCGATAGGCACGCGGCGGCGGCTCGCCTTCCTGGGCACCCCCGAGGTGGCCGTCGGACCACTGCGGGCCCTGGTGGCCGCCGGCCACGACGTGGCCCTGGTGGTGTCGCAGCCCGACCGCAAGCGGGGCCGGGGTGCCAGCCTGGTCGCCAGCCCGGTCAAGGCGGCGGCCACCGAGCTGGGCCTGGCGACCAGCGATCGGGTCGACGACGTGATCGAAGCCGGCGCCGCCCTGGGAGTGGTCGTGGCCTACGGGCGGCTCATCCGGCCCCACGTGCTTTCCGCCGTTCCCATGGTCAACATCCACTTCTCGCTGCTTCCCCGCTGGCGGGGTGCGGCCCCGGTGGAGCGGGCCATCCTGGCCGGCGACACCGTCACCGGCGTGTGCGTGATGGCGCTGGAGGAGGGCCTCGACACCGGCCCGATCTACGCCAGCGAGCAGGTGGCCATCGGTCCGGACGACACCGGCGACGAGTTGCGCGCCCGGCTGGGCGACCGCGGCACCGCCCTGCTGGTCGACCTGTTGGACAAAGAGGAGCTGCCCCCGCCCCGCCCCCAGGTGGGCGAACCGACCTACGCCGCCAAGCTGGCCCCCGCCGACCACCACCTCGACTGGCACCTCCCGGCCGTGGAGTTGCACCGGGTGGTGCGGGTGGGGCAGGCCTGGACAACGTTTCGCGGGTCTCGCATCAAGGTCCACCGCACCCGCCTGGTACATGACGCAACCATGTCGCCCGGTGCCCTCGACCCCACCACCTTGGTCGTGGGCACCGGCGACGGCGGTCTCCAACTGGTGGAGGTGCAGCCCGAGGGTCGACCAGTGCAGAGTGCAGGGGCCTGGCGCAACGGCGCCCGCCTGACCCCCGAGGACCACCTCGGTGACTGACGCCGACGGCCCCGTGCTGCGGGCCAAGGTGCTCACCGTCTCCGACGGGGTCGTAGCCGGCACCAGACAGGACCTCTCGGGGGCGGCGCTGGTCGCCCGCCTGCGTGACGCGGGATGGGAGGTGGCCGACCACCGGGTGACCGCCGACGGCGACGACGCCGTGGCCCACACGCTGGCCGACCTGGTCGAGGGGTTCGCCGGCCTGGTCGTCACCACCGGCGGCACCGGGTTCGGTCCGCGCGACCTCACCCCCGAGGGGACGCGCGCCGTACTCGACCGGGAGGCACCGGGGCTGGCCGAGGCCATGCGCCTGACCAACCCCGCCAAGGGACGACTGTCGCGAGGCGTGGCCGGCACGCGTGGTCAGGTCGTCATCGTGAACACCCCAGGATCGTCGGCCGGGGCAGTCGAGTGTCTCGAGGCCGTGCTCGACGTCCTCCCCCACGCCGTCGCCCTCCTGGCCGGCCGGCCCACGGCCCACCCGGCATGAACCACTTGGGTGGCGGCCCGTGAGCCCGGCGACGGACGACGAAGCGGCCATGCGACGGGCCATGGCCGTGGCCGCCGCTGTGCGGGCCACCACGTCACCGAACCCGTGGGTGGGCTGTGTCATCGAGCCGGGCGGGTTCGAGGGCGCGACCCAGCCGGCGGGGGGGCGCCATGCCGAGGTGGTGGCGCTGGCCGCCGCCGACCAGGCGGCACGAGGGGCGACGCTGTTCACCACGCTCGAGCCCTGTGCCCATCACGGCCGCACCCCGCCGTGCGTCGAGGCCATCGTGGCCGCCGGTGTCACCCGGGTGGTCGTGGGCATCGCCGACCCCGACCCGAGGGTGTCGGGCGCCGGCGTGGCGGCGTTGCGGGCGGCGGGCATCGACGTCGCAACAGGCGTCGGCGCCTCCGCCGTCGCCGCCCAACTGGCCCCCTACCTCAAGCACCGGACCACGGGTCGGCCGTGGGTGGTGGTGAAGCTGGCCGCCACCCTCGACGGCCGCACCGCGGCGGCCGACGGCTCCAGCCGCTGGATCACCGGCGCCGAGGCCCGGGTCGACGCCCACCGCCTGCGGGCCGACAGCGACGCCGTGCTCGTGGGCGCCGGCACCGTTCGCGCCGATGACCCTGCCCTCACCGTGCGTGACGCCGGCGGGTCGGGCGACGGTGAGCCGATGGCACAGGTGCGATCTCCTCTGCGGGTCGTGCTGGGAAAGGCGCCGGCGCGGGCGCGGGTGCAGCCCGTCCTCGAGCTCGACGGCGACCTGGGAGGCGTGCTCGACGACCTCGGCAAACGCGACGTCCTCCAGGTGCTGGTGGAGGGCGGGGCCACGGTCGCCGGTGCGTTCCACAGGGCCGGGCTCGTCGACCGTTACGTGTTCTACCTGGCGCCCGCCCTCCTCGGCGGCGACGACGGCCGTCCCGTGTTGGCCGGGCCCGGCGCGCCCACCATGGCCGACATCTGGCGGGGCCGCATCGTCGACGTGCGCCGGCTGGGCGACGACCTGCGGGTCGACCTGGCGCCGGCAGCCGGGCCCGAGGTGCCCGGGGAGCCCGGGGAGCCCGAGGTGCCCGGGGAGCCCGAGGTGCCCGGGGCAGACGGGTAGCGAACGTGTTCACCGGCATCATCGAAGAGCTCGGCCACCTCCGCTCCCGGGATGGCAGCCGCTTGACCTTCGGCGCCGAGCGGGTGCTCGACGACGTCGAGCTGGGCGCCTCCATCTCGGTGAACGGCTGCTGTCTGACCGTCGTCGACCACGGCCCTGGCTGGTGGTCGGCTGACGTGGTTTCCGAGACCCTCTCCCGGACCACCCTCGGCGACCTGGCGCCCGGCGAGGCGGTGAACCTCGAGCGGCCGGTGCGCCTGGCCGACCGGCTGGGCGGACACCTGGTGCAAGGTCACATCGACGCCGTGGGCCGGGTCACCGCCCCGGCGCCCGACCTGGCGGTGGCCTCCCCGGCCGGCCTGCACCGGTATCTGGTGGAGAAGGGGTCGGTGGCCGTCGACGGCTGCAGCCTGACGGTCGCCACCGTCGACGGCGAAGGCTTCACCGTGGCCATCGTTCCCCGCACCGCTGCGGTCACTACTCTGGGGAGGAGGAAGCCCGGGGATCGGGTGAACCTCGAGGTCGACGTCGTCGCAAAATACGTCGAGAGACTCGTCACCGGGAGCTGACCGCCATGCCACCAAAGATGGGGCCGCCAAAGATGGGGCCGCCAAAGATGGGGCCGCCAAAGATGGGGCCGTCGACAGTGGGGCCCATCGCATCCAAGAGCGAGGCATCGAGCGGCAGCCCGTTCACCAGCATCCCCGACGCGGTGGCCGCCTTCGCCCGGGGTGAAATCGTCGTGGTGGTCGACGACGCCAATCGCGAGAACGAGGGCGACCTCATCATGGCGGCCGAGTTCGCCACCCCGGAGAAGATCGCCTTCTTCTTGAGTCACACCTCGGGAGTCATCTGCGCTCCGCTCACCGGCGACCGCCTCGACGCCCTCGAGCTGCCGCCCATGGTGGTCGACAACACCGAATCCAACCGCACCGCCTTCACCATCTCCGTCGACGCGCGCGTCGGCACCTCCACGGGCATCTCTGCCGCCGACCGGGCAGCGACCATCGCCGCCCTCATCGACCCCGAGACCCAACCGGCCGACCTCGTCCGCCCGGGCCACATGTACCCGTTGCGCTACCGAGAAGGCGGGGTGCTCAAGCGCGCCGGCCACACCGAAGCCGCCGTCGACCTGGCCCGCCTGGCCGGCCTCTCGCCGGCCGGCGTGCTGTGCGAGGTCGTCACCGAGGACAAGGCTGCCATGGCGCGCCTTCCCGAGCTCACCCGCTTCAGCGCCGAGCACGGTCTGGCCCTCATCTCCATCGCCGACCTCATCCACTACCGGCGCCAGTCCGAGAAGCTGGTCGAGCGGGTGGCCGAGGCGCGCATTCCCACCCAGTGGGGCGACTTCACGTGTTACGTCTACGAGAGCCTGCTCGACGGTGAGCGCCATCTGGCCCTGGTGCGGGGGGCGGTGCAGGGCGAGGCCGACGTGCTCGTGCGGGTGCACTCCGAATGCCTCACCGGCGACGTGTTCGGTTCGCTGCGCTGCGATTGCGGGCTCCAGCTGGAGGCGGCCATCGAGCTCATCGCCAAGGACGGCCTCGGGGTGGTCGTGTACCTGCGGGGCCACGAGGGTCGGGGCATCGGCATCGCCCACAAGCTGCGGGCCTACACCCTCCAGGACCAGGGGGCCGACACCGTCGACGCCAACCTGGCCCTCGGCCTCCCCGTCGACAACCGCGAATACGGCATCGGCGCCCAGATCCTCGTCGACCTGGGCATCACCACCATGCGCCTGCTCACCAACAACCCGGCCAAGTACGGCGGCCTCGAGGGGTACGGCCTGCAGATCGTCGAGCGCGTGGGGCTGCAGTCCAAGCCCAATCCCGAGAACATCGCTTACCTGCGCACCAAGCAGCAACGGCTCGGTCATCTCCTGGAGGGACTCGATTGAACACCTACCAAGGTCGCCTGCGCGGCGACGGGATGCGCATCGCCGTCGCCGCCAGTCGTTTCAACGACCTCGTCACCGATCGCCTGGTCGCCGGGGCCCGCGACGCCCTCGTGCGTCACGGCGTCGAGGACGCGTCGATCACCCTGGCGTGGGCGCCGGGCGCCTTCGAGCTGCCCCTGGTGGCCCGGCGCCTGGCCGAGTCGGGCGACCACGATGCGGTGGTGTGCGTGGGGGCCGTCGTTCGGGGGTCGACCGACCACTACACCCACGTGTGCACGCAGTGCGCGGCAGGACTCCGGCAGGTCAGCCTGGACACGGGCGTCCCCGTGGTCTTCGGGGTGCTCACGACCGACACCACCGAAGCGGCCCTTGAGCGGGCCGGGGGCAAGGTCGGCAACAAGGGATTCGAAGCGGTCACCACTGCCATCGAGATGGTCGACCTGCTTCGCCAGCTCCCCAAGAGCCAGGGACCGGTGTAGGCGTTGCTGCGTCTCGTCCTGCCCAAGGGCTCACTCGAGCGGGCCACCATGGCCCTCTTCGAAGACGCCGACCTCAGCGTGAGCCGGGGATCCGACGTCGACTACCGGGGCTCGGTCGACGACCCGCGAATCGACGAGGTCCGCATTTTGCGGCCCCAGGAGATCCCCCACTACGTGGCCGAGGGACTGTTCGACCTCGGCATCACCGGGCGCGACTGGATCGAGGAGACCGGTCGCGAGGTCGTGTCCCTGGGCCAGCTCCACTACTCCAAGGCCACCGCCCGACCCGTGCGGGTGGTGCTGGCTGTCGGGGGTGACTCCGAGATGGAGCGGGTCGAGGACCTGCCCTCGGGCCTGCGCGTCTCGACCGAATACCCGGAACTGACCCGTCGCTACTTCGAGAAGCACGGCGTCGAGGCCGACATCCGCCTGTCGTACGGGGCCACCGAGGCCAAGGTGCCGGAGATCGCCGACGCGGTGGTGGAGATCACCGAGACCGGTCGGGCCCTGCGAGCGGCGGGTCTACGTATCCTCGACACCATGTTGGTGAGCTTCACCGAGCTCATCGCCAACCCAGCTGCCTACGACGACCCGGCCAAGCGTCACGCCATGGGTCAGCTCCACACCCTGCTCCAGGGCTCGCTCGAGGCCCGGGGCAACGTGCTGGTGAAGCTCAACGTGAGCGCCACCGATCTCGACGCCGTCATCGCCCTGCTGCCCGCCCTGAAGGCGCCGACCATGTCGAAGCTGTTCGGCGCCGAGGCCTACGCCCTGGAGACGGTGGTGCCCAAGGCCGACATCAACATCCTCATCCCTGCCCTGAAAGACGCCGGCGCCTCCGACATCATCGAGGTCCCCCTGGCCAAGATCGTCCACTGA
>DATAQC010000019.1:0-20027 GCA_036264885.1 Acidimicrobiales bacterium
GTGCGGGCCAGGTGATGGGCCGCCGAGCGGTCGCCGTCGCGCCGCCACACCTCGGTGTCGGCCACCCGCACCGCGGCCAGAGCCTTGACCACCGCGGCCATCTTCTCGATGGCGGCGGCCTGGTCGAGCACCCGGGCGGCATCGCCGGCGCTGACCAACGACGGGTCGAACCCCGCCGCATAGCGACCCATCGACTCCCGGAGCTCCGCAATCGCCACGCACATGGCCGACGTCCCCCTACCAAAGGGCCTGACCGAGGGGGAAGTGCCAACCGAACTGGTGTTCGTAGCCTACCACCCCCACCGAGGAATGCAAGAACTTCGGTCAACAACGGAACAGGTAGACGAAGGGATCAGGCCTCGACGGTGTCGAAGAACCGCCGCAGTTCGGCGGCGAACAGCTTGGGGGCACTCATCATGGCCCCGTGGGCCTGGCCGGCAAGGGTGGCCACCCTGGCCATCGGGAGGGCGTCGGCGATCTGGGCCACCACGACGCCGAGCTCGGGGCCGCTGAGCTGGCCCAGCAGGCACAGGGTCGGGACGTCGAGGTCGGCGAAGGCAGCCGGTTCGAAGCGGTAGTCGCGAACGGCCCGCAGCTCGGCCGGCAGGGTCAAGGCGTTGTCGACCATGATCGGCCAGATGGGCCGGCGCTGGATGAAGGCGAAGGCCTCCTCGTCGTTGCCGGCGATGTCCACGAGGAACGTCCGGAGGATGCCCACCCGGTCACCGGCCGCCTCCAGGTCGGCCAGCGCGTCGAGGGCGCCGTTGGCGAAGTCCTCCGGGGGCGGGGGCTCGTAGAGGGTCAGGCTGGCCAGCTCGGGCAGGTCGGGGGCGGAATGGAGGGCGAAGCGCGCGCCGGAGGAGTGGCCGACGAGGTGCACGGGCCGGTCGAGAGCCGCCGCCACGGCGGCGATGTCGCCGCACTCGACCTTCATGGAATGGTCCTGGCCGAGTGGCCCGCTCGTCCCCCGGCCCCGGCGGTCCATGGCCACGACAGTGAACCGCGACGCCAGGAGGGGCATGATCATGGCCCACTGGCGGGCATCGGCGGCGGCGCCGTGCACGAGCAGAATGGCGGGCCCGTTGCCGGTGAGGCGGTACCCGATGAGGGTGCCGTCGTCGGCCGTGGCCATCCGTGTCACGGTTCGCATCCGGGCAACCATAAGCCGGGCGACCCAGTGGTCGCCGCAACCTCCCCCGAGAGCCCCCGTCGCGCCGAGGCTCGGTCGAAAAAGAAGCTGGCACACGTCGCGGGTGGCGAGCAGAATGGCGACGTCAACGCGCCGGTTTCGACCAATGCCGCCAGGTCGACGGGGCCATGACCAGCTGGAGGTGTGCATGACCGACACGACACCGAAGGTTCCGCCGGCCCCCGCCGGGAGCGCACCGGTCAGCGCTCCGCAAAGACCGGAGATCCAGGTCGTCCCCGTGCGGGGACTGCCCGTCGTCGGCGTCGTCCTCGTCTTCCTGATCGTGTCGATCGCCGGCAACTGGTGGTGGGCGCTGGACTTCTACCACGTGGTGGGCGGTGGCCTGTGGACGTCCATCGACCTCTTCGTCGGGCTCGTCCTGGGCCCGATCCTCGGTCGCCTGTCGATCCCGGCCCGAGCGGAGTTCACGGCCCGCTTCATGCCCAAGATGGTGCTGATCATGCCCACCGTGGTCGTCATGACCCTGGCCGCCGGCTTCCAACTGGCACTGAAGCTCGGCAATCTCAGCCCGAACAGCCCGAACCACTCGTGGCTGGTCGCCTCCTTCGTGGTGGTGGGCATCATGGCGGTGATCGCCCTCGGTGTGCTCGAGCCGGCCAACATCGCCGTGCTCTTCGAGATGAAGAAGCCCGAGCCCGACGGGGCCGTCATTGCCAAGCTCATGCGCCGCTTCGTCTACACCGCCGGCATCACCGGGATCATGCAGGTGGCCACGCTCGTGATCATGACCCGGGTGGCAACCCAGTGACCGCCCCTACCGACCACCCGGTGACGGCGCCCTCGAGAGCGCCCGTGCCCCCGGTGGCCGAGGTCATCGTCGCATCGCTCGCCCTGGTCGTCGTCGGTGGGATCGTCATGGCGTCGTACATCCCCCGGCGGCCGCCACTCGGGCTGCCCATCGTCCTCCTCGTCGCCAGTGCCGCCCTGGCGGTGGCGGGCGGGGTGATGCTGACCCGGCTGCGTACGTTCGCCTGGCCGACGTTCTTCCGGGTCAGTCGCTGGGCCCTCGCCGCCTACGTGGTGTCGGCAGGGATGATCGAGTTCGCCTTCGTCCGCGACCACACCCCTGCCGGCCCGCTCGTGGTCGTCACCCTCATGCTTGTGATCTTCGCCGTCGACGTCCCCCTGATCATCGGTTTCACCGTGGCCCGCTACGAGCGGTCGGGCGGTGACGAGGAGGACCTGGTCGCCGGTTGAGCAACCGTCGAGGTGCGCCGCCGGCGCTGCGCCCGTTGGGTAATGTACCGGCGGTGTGCTCCGGTCACCGGGCGCCGTCGAGGGGTGAACGACCAGAGCAAGCACAGCGGTAACCGGGGAGTGGCGCAGTGGTAGCGCACCTGCTTTGGGAGCAGGAGGTCGGGGGTTCAAATCCCCTCTCCCCGACCGGCGAAGGTCGCCGCACGCGGGCGTAGCTCAACGGTAGAGCCCCAGCCTTCCAAGCTGGTTACGCGGGTTCGATTCCCGTCGCCCGCTCCATCCAGTAAAGCCCTGGTCACACGGGGTGCGCCGGTTTTCGGGGACAGCAGCCAAACCGCCGACGTGACCTAACAGATCGAGGTGAAGGTCGATCTTGACCCCCGCTACCTGACTATGCCGCGGCCGAAAAAGGTTAGAACCCAAGTACGTGCAGCGTGTCAGACGCGGCGGTCGCGTCGCAAGAAGCTCGTCACGGTTGTGAATCCGGGGAGAACGGGACCGCCCCTTCATATCCGGTAGGACCTCGGCACGCCGCTCGGTCACGGAGGTGCCGCGGAATCCTTCGCCCCAGTGGCCCCCGCAGCGTGAGGGCGCCCACCGCCTGGAGGGCGAGGGAGTGCGCCGGTTCCGAGGCTCCGGCGCTTCGCCCGCTGCTGCCCGTGTCATTCGAGGCGAGTGGTGGGTGCAGCCCAGACGGAAGGCGCTCGTCGGGGGCGCCTCCCGTCTGAGAAAATCAGCCGTAGCTCAGAATCCCGTCGGTGCTGGCTCCGGGCGGCAGATCGGGGCGTAGACGACCCCACTACCGGTGAAGATCGGGGCATTCTTGGGTGAGGAGGTGTCGCAGTTGTTGAGCACGATGATGACGCCCGTACCGATACCCCTGTAGCCAGTATTGGGCCTGAACGCCCTGCCGTTAGCGCCGGGAATGTAGCGGATGTCGAAAGGCTGGTCGCCAAAGGCGGTGTTGCAGCAGATGTTGGAGTCGGTCAGGGGCGGACTGCCGGGGTAGGTGCCCAACACGATGCCACCGGCGTAGGGCAGGCGGATGTCGCTGGGCACGTTGTCACGCACGGTGTTGAAGCGAATGACGAAAACGCTCTCGGTTGCTGCGTCAGCGGGGTTGGGGGTGGTACCGAGGGCCAGGATCCCCGTTCCCGAGGTGGTAACCGGTAGGTACTGGGTGGGCGGGCAGGTCTTGTTGTTGGCGATCACCCGGTTGCCCCCGCCCTGCTCGTCGCCGGCGCCAGCGCCGCCGATGCTGACTGCCATGACGTCGGGAGCGGCGGGCGTGTCCAGGGCCAGGATGCCGACGCAGTTGCCCTCCGAGTCGTTGTTGATCACGTAGTTCTCAGTGAGAGCATTGGGATCGAAGGGGGCGTTGCGATCTCGTGCGTCGTCGCGCATGTAGATGCCCGCGCCGTTGTTGGTGGTGGTGTTGCCGTCGACGGTGATCCCGCCCTTGATCGAGTTGGCAACGAGAATGCCCGCCTCCGACGAGCCCGATGCCTGGTTGTTGGAAATGAGGTTCTGGGAACCCACGTAGTCGGCGATCCCGTCCAGGCCGTTGTTGTTGAGCCGGTTGTTGTCGATCCTGAGGTGATCGGAGTTGAACGAGTGGATGCCGATGCCGGGGAAGCCCCGCACGGTGAAGCCGCTGACCGTCACGCCGCTCACCTGCGCGAGGCAGATGCCGTCGAAGTTGGTGGCGCTCACGAAGCAGGCGTTGTGGGCGGCCTTGGCCGCGCCGGGAGGAGCGAGGACGGTTCCCCCGGGCGTGCCCTGAAGGGTGATGTTGTCCGTGTGGATCACGAGGTTCTCGCGGTAGGTGCCGGGAGCGACGACGATGGTGTCACCGGGACTGGCGGCGTTGATAGCGGCCTGGATGGACTGACCCGGGCCCACGTTGACGGTGGCGGCCAGTGCTGCCGGCGCCCCCATCAGGTCGAGGGCAGCCACCAGGGCCAGAGCCATGGTGATGACGATGGATGACCTCAGATGGCGTCTCATTTGATTTGCCGCCTTCCCGCCTTGTGAGCGTGCGTCGAGTGGTGCGTGCGTGCGTCACGCTAGGCGGTTCCTTTGCCACCCACAAGGTCCTCCGGGAGAGGAAACTGTCCGGGTGCGGTAGAGGGTCTTCCAGCGGTCTGTCTCCTGCGGGTAGATGCCATCGGCGATCTCGTCGACCTGGTGTCCATCAGAACGGGACCTGTTGGGTGAGCAGGCCGGCACCATCGGCCCGTCCGGACAGGGTGCGGCAGAACTCGACGGCGTCGAGGGCGAGCTCCTCCCCACCGCTCCCCTGAGCGAACCTGCCGCCGGCAGGGCCTCCGAGCTCCAGGGAGAATGGTCGACCGTGGCGGCGGGCCCATTCGTCGACCACATCGGCCACGATGCGGCCGTCGTGGTCAGCGGTGAGCACCATTTCCCTGCCCGTGGCCCGGCCGATGTCGACGCGATGCATCCACGTGTCGCGAGTGAGGACGACGTCGAGGAGGTAGCCGAGGCGCCACGTTTCGGTGGCACTCCCCACCTCCTGCTTCAAGGGCATCCGGCGCAGAGGGGCCGGCACCCTGGCACGTGCCCGAGCCTGTCGGGGACCCGTCATCGTCACCCGCGCCGTCAGCTGCTCGGGCCCCAGGTGTCGCCGTTCGGCGACCTGAACGGCGGTCAGGCCGTCGATCATGGGCCCGTCGCCCGCGGCCTTCTTCGCCGCCCGCATCTGGTGCACCCAGATACGCAGTGACGAGAAGCCCTCCATCATGCCGAGTACGTGGGCGACCAAGGCCCGAACGTCCCAGACCGGGCAGTCTGTCGGCCTCGACCAGTCGTCGGCGCCCAGCCCCGCCACCACTTCGCCGAAGCGGAGGTTCTCGGTGGCGGCCAAGGCCGCCCGAGCGGCGCCATCGGGCGCAGGCAGCGAGTCGGTGGATGTGGTCCTGACGGTCATGCGTGGTTCCTCCGCTTCGTCGATCGCTTCGACACGTGGTCGTAGAACATCTCCACCGCCTCGTCGATCAGGCGGGTCCAGCGGTCACCCCCGGGGTCGTTGGAGATCTGCTGGTCGGTGAGCCCGGTCCCGATGGCCGTCAACAGGTCAAGGGCCTCGGGGTCGGTGAGCCCGATGGCATCCAAGCGCATCCGCAGCGCCTCCAGGCCCTCGACGGCAATGGCGAACGACTCGGCCGACGGTTCGAAACCCGGGATGGTTCGCTGGAACAGAAGCTGGTAGCGCGCCGGGTCTCGCGTGCAGAACACCACGAAGGACCGGAGACCGGCCTTGAGGTCGGCCAGGGGATCACCTGTCACCAGCCAGCCTCTCTCCTCCTCGAGATAGGCGCGGCTGCCCTGGGCGTACATGGCGTCGTAGATGGCGTTCTTGGAGTCGAAGTAGGAGTAGAGCGACGGCGCCCGCATGCCCACCTTGTGGGCGAGCTCGCGCAGTGAGAGACCGGCCAGGCCCTCGGCTCGTACCAACTGCCATGCGGCCTGGAGGATCTCCGTACGGGTGGCCTCATGCCGTTCGGAGCGTCGATCACGGATCGGTTCGACAACCATTGATAGGAAAACCTAATGGCGTTCGGAAAGAACTGTCAAGACATGGGACCTCGGTGCGGCGGTGGCAGCGAGGCCGGGCCACGGCCCGCGTCTCAGGTCAGGCGTCGACGGTGGTTCGGGAGCCGATCAGGTCGAGGACGTGGTCGAGGTAGACCATCTTCCCGTCCCGGTCCCACCAGCGCTGCTCGCAGCGAACGCACGAGTGCAGCGTGAGGTCCCTCCCGCCCACTTGCAAGCGGATCACACTCAGCTCGACCACGCGACACGTGGGGCATCTCATCTCGCACTCCCCTCCTTCGTAGCCCTCCCAGGCTGTCCTTCGTATCGGCACCTGCGGCCGGGGGCTTGAGGGATTTCTCCAAAAGGGGCCGGCGGCGGCCGTCAGGTGAGGAGGAGGACCGCCACGGTGAAGGCGTTGAAAGTGGCGTGGGCCCAGATGCCGGGGCCCAGGCGGCCACTGCGCACTGCGGCCACCGCCAGCACCACGCCGAAGGCGAACAGGCTCACGAACAGGATCAGGCCGCCGGCGCTCGCGTCCTGGAGGTGAGCCAGACCGAACAGCAGCCCCGACAGGGTGATGGCAGCCCAGTCGGGCAGCCGTCGCTGGAGGGAACGGAGGAACAGGCCCCGGAAGAACAGCTCCTCGACGATCGGCGCTCCGATGACCACGAACACGATGAGGCCGACCAGCCCGACGCCGTGGGTCTTGCCCACCAGGTCGGTGGCCTCCTGGGACACGTCGGGGTGGCCGACCAGAGGCGACAGCAGGATGGCGATGAGGTTGACCAGCCCGACCTGGGCAGCCACGCCGACGACGACGCCGACGACGGGATCGAGGGGGCGCATCCACAACCCGAGATCGACACCCACCCGTCCGGTTCCGTGGACGCGTGAGGCGCACACGGCGGCTCCCGCCAGCCCGATCCACAGACCGATCTGGCTGAGGGCCAGGCCACCGAGGGGGAGGTCGGACTCGCCGGTGG
Organism: Acidimicrobiales bacterium; assembly: GCA_036264885.1. GTDB lineage: Bacteria > Actinomycetota > Acidimicrobiia > Acidimicrobiales > AC-14 > DATAQC01. Next base: position 6,946 of record DATAQC010000019.1, read on the forward strand.
CAGCCAGCCAGGCTCCGGCGGCCAGGCTGGACAGAAGGATCCCGGCGATCAGCCCGGCGACGGAGTACGTGATTCCCCAGCGCAGGGGCGGGCGCTCTTCACCGCCGGCGGCGACAGGGCCGTCGCGTCCCCCGCGTCCCCCCGACGGGGCGCGCCACCTCAGCGGAGAAGTCACGCGTCCAAGGGTAGGAGGCCGGCCCTCAGGTGACGTCGCGGCGGACCAGCAGGTGGGACCCGGCGGCGGCGAAGGCCAGGCCGTAGGCGAGCAGCACCAGCCCTGCGCCCCACGCGGGCAGCAGGTTCCCGCTCGAGAGGGTCTCGCGCGTCAGTCCCCTGGCCGCCCCACCCGGTAGCCACCTGCCGACGTCGGGCACCACGCCGATGAGGATGGCTTCGAGGACGAACTCCCACACCAGAGCCACCACCACGGCGGCGATCTGGTTGCGGATGAGGGCGCCGACACCCACGCCGATGACGCCGAACAGGGCGGCGCCGACCACCACCGCGGCCAGAACCGGGCCCACGTCGGAGCTGACCAGCGACACGCTGACGTCCTTGGCCGCCAGCCATGGCCACGCCACGGCCGTTGTCACCACCCCAGCCAGCACGCCAAGGGCGGTGCCGGCGATCAGCATGGCGACGAGCTTGGCGGCCACGACCAGCGTCCGCCGGGGCGTGACCAAGAAGGTCTGCGTGATCGTGCCGTGCCGCAGCTCGCCGGTGACCGACAGGATGCCGAGCACCAGGGCGAACAGGGCAGCGGGCCCTCCGCTGCCGAAGATGTTGCGTGCGCTGGCGGCCGTCCCGAGCTTTGGTGACCCCGAGCTCCCGGCCGAAAGCACGCCGGCCACCACGCCGAGGACGGTGAACAGCACCGTGGCCCCGCACAGGCCGAGGAACACGCGCGTCGTCCGCAGCTTGAGTAGCTCGGCGCGGATGAGCGAGATCACCGGGTGCCCCGTCCCGCGGCGGTGAGCTCGAGGAAGATGTCCTCCAGGTTGGAACCCTCGGTGGTCATCTCGAACACCGGTACGCCGATCTGGGCGACCATCCTGCCCACCTCCCTGGCGCCGGCGCCGGTGACCACCACTGAATCGGTGTCGACCAGCGTGGCCGACATCCCCCGGGCAACCAGGGCGTCGTGCAACGGCGCCGGCTGCTCGGAGCGCATGCGCACGGCCCCGCCGGAGGTGCGATCGGTCAGCTGGGCGAGGGTCGACGAAGCCACCAGGCGGCCGCCGGCGACGATCACGACATGGTCGACCGTCTGGGCCACCTCCGACAACACGTGGCTGGAGATGAGTACGGTGCCTCCCTGGTCGGCGAAGGCGCGAAGGAAGCCCCGCATCCAATGGATGCCCTCGGGGTCGAGCCCGTTGGCCGGCTCGTCGAGCACCAGCACCTCGGGCCGGCCGAGCAGGGCGCCGGCCAGGGCCAGGCGCTGGCGCATGCCCAGCGAGAACCCACCCACCCGCCGCTGGGCGGCGGGCTCCATGCCCACCTCGGTGAGGGCCGCGGCGGCTCGGGCCTCGGGGATGCCGGCGGCCAGGGCGGCGACCCTGAGGTGGTCGATAGCCCTGCGTCCGGGATGGAACCCCGATGCCTCCAGCGCCGCCCCGATACGCCGGCTCGGGTCGCGGAGCCCGGCGTAGGGCTGGCCGAAGACGGTGGCCGTGCCCGAGGTGGGCATGACGAGCCCCAGCAGCGCCCGAAGCGTGGTGGTCTTGCCGGCGCCGTTGGGCCCGAGGAAGCCGGTGACCGTCCCCCCCTCGACCTCGAAGTTGAGGTCATCGACGGCGACCACCGATCCGAACCGCTTGACCAGGCCGCGCACGGCGATGACACTGGTCACGCTGCCGCCCCGGAGGATCCGTTCAACCGGCCAGAGACTCGCTTCTGTCCGATGCGACCGTCCGTCGGTCTTCGCCTGACCAGCCGACGGGCACGCTCACCCGGTCGGCGTGGAGGGCGCACAGGGCGATCATGGATGGATCGGGCTCGTCGTAGAGGTTGTCGAGCCAGACCCGGCGATTGGCGTACTGAAAGGTGAGGGAGGCCGTTGCCGGTGTGCCGCACGCCGGGCGGTTGCAAAGCCGTGGGCGGTCCATTCCGCCAACGCTAGCCATCGCGCCCGGCCCGATGTCGGATGGTGGACCCACGCTCGGGGCAGGCCGGACGCCGGGCTGACGGTGGCGCCCGGGGCCCGGTAGGACCCGACGAGGGCCTACCATTGGACGGTGACCCCCGAGCCCCCTTCCCCGCCTCGCGACGCGCGCCGCCCGGGCCCCGGGGGGCTGCCGAACCTTCCCGGCCGCCCTGGGTTTCCCCGGCCGGTCATCTGGGGGCTGATCGCCCTGGCCGTGCTCGCCCTGGTGCTGGCTCCGTCGTTGACCCGCTCCAAGTCCGACGCCGTCGACTACTCGACGTTCCGTGACAACGTCACCAAGGGGCAGGTCGCCAAGATCGACGTCAACAACGATACGTCCCACATCACCGGCAAGACCGTCACCGGCAAGTCGTTCAGCACCACTGCCCCGGCCAAGATCCCCGACGCCGACCTCGACCTGTTCCGCGAGAAGAACGTCAAGGTCGACTTCCACCCGCCCAGCTCCAACCTGCTCGGCACCATCCTCGTCTACGGCCTGCCCATCGCCTTGATCATCGGCTTCTGGTTGTGGATGAGCCGGCGGGCCCAGGGCCAGATGGCCGGGATCATGTCGATCGGGCGGTCCAAGGCCAAGGTGTACAACACCGAGAAGCCCAAGACCACCTTCGCCGACGTGGCCGGCTACCCCGGCGTCAAACAGGAGATCGCCGAGGTCGTCGAGTTCCTGAAGGAGACCCAGAAGTTCCGCGACATCGGCGCGCGCATCCCCAAGGGCGTCCTCCTGGTGGGACCGCCGGGAACGGGCAAGACCCTCATCGCCAGGGCCGTGGCGGGCGAGGCGGGTGTGCCGTTCATGTCGATCACCGGCTCGGACTTCATGGAGATGTTCGTCGGTGTCGGCGCCGCCCGGGTGCGGGACCTGTTCCAGACAGCCCGCAAGCAGGCACCCTGCATCATCTTCGTCGACGAGCTCGACTCCATCGGGCGTAAGCGGGGGGCGGGCCTGGGCGGCGGTCACGACGAGCGCGAGCAGACCCTCAACCAGATGCTGTCGGAGATGGACGGTTTCGAGGCCACCGAAGGCGTCGTCATGATGGCGGCCACCAACCGCCCCGACATCCTCGACCCCGCCCTGCTGCGTCCCGGCCGCTTCGACCGCCAGATCGTGGTGCCCCTCCCCGATCTCGACGAGCGCCTCCCCATCCTCCAGGTGCACAGCAAGGACAAGAAGCTCGACGACGACGTCGACCTGTCGGTGGTCGCCCGGGGCACGCCGGGGATGAGCGGCGCCGACCTGGCCAACCTGGTGAACGAGGCGGCCCTGTTCGCCGTGCGCCGCGGCTCAGCGAAGATCTACATGGAGGACTTCGAGGGAGCCCGCGACCGGGTCCTCATGGGACAGCGCCGGGAGTCGATGGCCATCTCCGACGAGGAGAAGGAGATCATCGCCTACCACGAGGGCGGCCATGCCGTGCTGGCCTACGCCATGGAGCACGCCGACCCGCTGCACAAGGTCACGATCCTTCCCTCGGGCATGGCCCTGGGCAACACTCAGCAGCTCCCCCTCGAGGAGCGCCACATCTACCAGCGGCCCTACATCCAGGACTCACTGGTGGTGCGCCTCGGCGGCCGCATCGCCGAGGAACTGATCTTCGGCAACATCTCCACCGGTGCCAACAACGACCTGGTGGGTTGCACGGAGCTGGCCCGCAAGATGGTGCGGGAGTGGGGCATGAGCGACCGTGTGGGGCCGATGGCCTGGGGCTCGCAGGGCATGGTCTTCCTCGGCGAAGACCTCATGCACAACCGTGACTACAGCGACGAGACGGCCCGGGTGATCGACGAGGAGGTCGAGCGCATCCTGCGCGAGCAGGAGGACAGGGCCCGCGAGGTTCTGCGCCGCCACCGTTCGGGACTCGACGCGGTGGCCAGCGCCCTGCTGGAGAACGAGACCATCGACGGTGCCGAGGTGGGCCGCCTGGTCGACCAGGCCGCCGGCCACCAGGTGCGGCGCCCGCACCGCCTCCCCGAGTTCAGCGGGCCGGCCGCCGCCATAAGGGAGGCCGTCCCGACCAACGGCGACGCCAAGGCGACGTCCGACCAGACGGCCAAGGCCAACGCCGACCAGGTCAGGTCCCGCCGCCCCCGCTGAGCGTCGCAAAGCCCGGCGGTAGACTCGCCGTGGCCCCGGGTCCTCCCCGGTCCCGACCCCCGAAGCCTTCGCCGAAAGGTCTCCCCTGAGCCGGTTCACCCCCGAAGATGCTGCCGCCCTGGCGGGCCCGGACTGGCTGCGCGACCGACGCCGGGCAGCCGCCGAGCGCTTCGCGTCGATGTCGCTGCCCAGCGAGACCGAGGAGATCTGGCGCTACAGCCGCGTGGGCGACCTCGACCTGGACGCCTACGCCCCCGCCCTCGACCCGCCCGTCTCCGGCGCCGCCGTCATCCCTGACGCCCTGGCTCCGGCGGTGGCCGCCGCCGGTGAGCGAGCAGGGTTGGTCGTGGTCCGCAACGGCCGAGTCGCCCATGTGGAGGTCGACCCCGGCCTGGCGGCCAAGGGCCTGGTGCTGGCCGACGGCGCCGCCCTGGCCGACGGCCACGACGTGACCGACAGCGACGCGCTGACCGACGGCGACGGGCTGACCGGCGTCGACGCCTTCGGCCAGTTGAACCTGGCCTTCGGCCCCGGCGCGGTGGTGGTGCGGGTGCCGGCCGGGCTCGACGTGGGGATGCCCGTGCATGTGTTCCACTGGATCGACGGCGAGGGCGTGGCCGCCTTCCCCCGCACCATTGTCGAGACCGGTGCCGACGCCGGGGTGACGGTGGTCGAACACCACGGGTCAGCCGATGTGGCCGCCTTCGTCGACCCCGTGGTCGAGCTGCGGGTAGGCGACGCCTCCCGGCTCAGCTACGTGAACGTGCAGGACCTCGGACCGCGGGTCTGGCAGATCGGCTACCAGGTGAGCTCGGTCGGGCGCGACGCCACCCTGCGCTCGTCGATGGTGGCGGTGGGTGGCTGCTACGCCCGGGTGCGCACCGATTCGCGCATCACCGGCAAGGGCGGCACCGGCTACCTGACCGCCGCCTACTTCGCCGACGGCGACCGGATGCACGACTTCCGCACCCTGCAGGACCACGCCGCCCCGTCGTCCACCAGCGAGCTGCTGTTCAAAGGGGTGGTGCAGGACCGGGGCCGGTCGGTCTACTCGGGCCTCATCCGGGTGCGCAAGGAGGCCAGGGGCACCAACGCCTTCCAGACCAACCGCAACCTGGTGCTGTCCGAAGGGGCGAGCGCCGAGTCGGTTCCCAACCTCGAGATCGAGACCGACGACGTGCGCTGCAGCCACGCCTCGGCCGTCGGCCCCATCGAGGACGAGCAGCGCTACTACCTGGAGAGCCGGGGGGTGCCGCCCCACGTGGCCGAGCGCCTCATCGTGCTCGGCTTCCTCGGTGAGGTCATCGACGCCCTCCCCACCCCGTCGTTGGTCGCCGGACTGCGTTCGGCGGTGGCCCGGCGCCTGGCCGCCCGCCAGGCCTAGCGATGGGACAGCGCGAGCGGCTCTGCAGGGTGGACGAGATGGAGCCGGGCACCGCCCGGCGCTTCGACATCGGCCCCCACCGCATCGCCCTGGTGCGCATCGGCGACGACTTCTACGCCATCGGCGACCGGTGCAGTCACGCCGACTTCTCGCTCTCCGAAGGCGAGGTCTGGCCCGAGACCTGTGAGATCGAGTGCTGGAAGCACGGCAGCACGTTCTCGCTCGAGACTGGCGAGCCCCAGTCGTTCCCCGCCACCCGACCGGTGCCCGTCTACGACGTGGTCGTCGACGGCGCCGACGTCGTCGTCGACCTGCCTTGACCCAACAGCGAACGGATCAGCGATGAGCACACTTGTGGTGTCGGGGCTGCGGGCGACGGCGGAGGGCAAGGAGATCCTGCGCGGCGTCGACCTGGAGGTCTCGTCGGGACAGGTCCACGCCGTCATGGGCCCCAACGGGTCCGGGAAGTCGACGCTGTCCCACGTGATCATGGGCGGACCGGGCTACGAGGTGACCGGCGGCAGTGTCACCCTCGACGGGGTCGACCTGCTCGCCCTGCCCACCTGGCAGCGGGCCCTGGCCGGCATCTTCTTGGCCATGCAGTACCCCATCGAGGTACCCGGCGTCTCACTGGCCGAGACCCTGTCCGAGGCGCTGGCGGCGCGTGGGCGCGACCCGCAGGCGGTGCCCGAGCTGGTGGTGGCCGAGGCGGGCCGGGCCGGCCTGTCCGACACCTTGCTCACCAGGTCCATGAACGTCGACCTCTCGGGCGGCGAGAAGAAGCGCAACGAGACCGTGCAGATGGCCGTCCTCGGTCCCCGCATAGCCATCCTCGACGAGATCGATTCGGGCCTCGACGTCGACGCCCTCGGCATCGTGGCCCGCCGGGTGGAGGCCCTCACCACCGAACAGGACCTCGGCGTGCTGGTGATCACCCACTACAGCCGCCTGCTGCGCGAGCTCCTTCCCGACCGGGTCTCGGTGCTGTCGGCCGGGCGCATCGTGGCGTCGGGCGGACCCGAGCTGGCCGAGGAGCTGGAACAGACGGGCTACGCCGGCTACGAGTGAGGGGAACCCTTAGGGGGTCTTGGGGCCGAAGGGACGCAAGGCCCTGGCCACCGTCGTGGTGGGAGCGGTGGTGGCGGGCACGGTGGTGGTGGGGGCAGTGGTGGGGCTGGTGACGTCGGGGGCCGGCGGCGTGTCGGGCGCAGGTTCGGGCAGGGGCGGGGGGATGCCGTCGGGCCCGGCCACGTAGACCGGCGTGCCCAGGGTCAGGTGCGACGGCATCCACTCGGCGGCGTGCATGGGGATGCGGACACAGCCGTGGGAGGCCGGCGAGGCGGGCACCGACGTCGCCCCATGGATGGCGATGCCGCCGTCGAAGTAGTTGGGGTTGTAGAGGGGGCCGAGGGGGCCGGTCTCCCAACCCCGGGCCTGGCGGTAGACCTTGAACGAGCCCGAGTCGGTGATGGCCTTGCGGCAATAGCCCTCAGAGCAGTAGCGCTCGCCCGACCCGGTCGACACGGTGAGGATCTTGGCCAGGCTGTCGCCCTCGTAGAGGAACAGCACCTGGCGGGCCAGGTCGACCTCGACACGGTCGGGGCCCCCACCGGCCATGAGCGGGGCGGGCGACGTGGTAGCGGCGTTGATGGCGGCGACCACGTCGTCGGTGGCCCGCCCGGTGCGCTCGGCGCCCGTGACCTTCTGGAAGGCGGTGACCGCGTAGGCCGTGTCCTGGTCGTAGGTGTCGTCGACCGAACCCACCTCGTAGTGCAGGCTGTTCAGCTTGGCCTCGAGCTGGGCGACCACCGGGCCGGTGGCCCCCGGACCCAGTCCGGGCAGCGGAGGGGCCGTCGTCGCCGTGGTGGGCGTTGATGTGCTGGTCGAGGTGGACGTGGAAGTGGACGAGTCGACGCCGCCGGGGGCCACGATCGACAGCCCGCCCTTGGCCTGGTCCCCGCCGCCGCCGCTGCAGGCGGTCAGGCCGCCGACGAGCACGGCCGACGCGGCCAGCGCCGTCACCAGGTGGCGGCCGCGACCCGATGCTCGCCCGCGTGTCGACACCACCCCACTGTAGGCCCGGTGGCGGCCCGCAGGTCCGACTGGTCGTAGCCGTGTGGACGGCGGTGGATCGGGCTACGGTTGAAACCCTGGCCGTCGATCCGAGGCGAGGAGGACCGGTGAGCGACTATCGAGAGCTGATCGCAGCTGCCGAAGCCGACTACGGCAAGGGCCAGTTCAAAGAGGCGCACATCGGGTATGGCAGGGCCATGGCGGCCGGGGACGAGTGCGACTTCCACTGCCGGCGCATGCGGGGCATCTGCTCACGGCGGGTGGGCGAGCAGCGCCTGGAGAAGGCCCTGGAGGGCCCCGACGACTCGGTGCACTACTTCAACCAGGCGGCCAAATGGCTGGCCAAGTCGGAGGCCAATCTCGAGTCCGCCCTCCAGTACGCGCCCGACGACCACCGGGGTGAGATCCGCCTCGAGCAGGCCCGCACCGAGGAGACCATCGCCCGGTTCATCGAGATATCGGGAGGCGACCCACAGCGCCGCCTGTCGCTGGCCCGGCGGTACCGCGACGAGGCCCTCGCCAGCGCCGCGTCGCACTCCTGCTGAGCGACATCCGGGCGTCGGCGGCTGACCCTAACCCCGGGAGGGGGTGGCGGCGCCTCCGTCGAAGGCGTGCCACATGGCCGCATAGCGTCCACCGCGGGCCAGGAGCTGGTGGTGGGGGCCCTGTTCGGTGACCCGGCCGCCGTCGATCACCACGATGCGGTCGGCGCCCATGGCCGTCTGCAGACGGTGGGCGATCAACACGCTGGTGCGGCCGCTGGCCACCAGGCGCATGGCCGCCACCACCCGGGCTTCGCTGGCCAGGTCGAGGGTCGACGTGGCTTCGTCGAGCAACAGGATGGCGGGGTCCACCAGGCGGGCCCGGGCCAGGGCGATGAGCTGGCGCTGGCCCGACGACAGCGAACGTCCCCGCTCGGTGACCCGCTGGTGGTAACCCCCGGCGGCGGCAATGAAGTCGTGGGCGCCCACCGCCCGGGCCGCCTCCTCCACCGCCGCGTCGGTCGCGTCGGGCCGCCCATAGGCGATGTTGTCGCGCAGCGTCCCCGAGAACAGGAACGGTTCCTGGGGTACGTACCCGAGCTGGCGGCGGAACGACCCGAGATCGAGATCGGCCAGGGGACGGCCGTCGATCAGGACCTGGCCCTCGCTGGGGTCGTAGAAGCGGGCGATCAGTTTCAGCACCGTGGACTTGCCCGCCCCCGTCTCACCCACCAGAGCCACCGATTCACCGGCGACGATGTCGAGGTCGATGCCGTCGAGAGCATCGGCGGGGGCGTCGGGGTAGCGGAAGTGCACCCCGACCAGGCTGATGGCCCCGGCCAGGCGGCCGGGATCGACGGGCGCCACGGCATCGGCCACGCTCGGCGCGATGGCCAGCAGCTCGCCGATCTTGGCCAGCGAGGCCCGGGCCTGCTGGTAGGTATCGAACACCTGCGACAGCTGCTGGACCGGTGAGAACAACAGGTCGAGGTAGAGCAGAAAGGCGATGAGCTCGCCGGCGCTCAGCCCCCCGCCCCCCACCAGCCCTGCGCCCACCCCCAGGACGACGGCCGCCGCCACCTCCGACAGCATCTCCACGAACGGGAAGTAGGTGGCCACCAGCCGCTGGGCCCGCATGCGCGCGTCGAGGTGGCCCTGGGCGTCCCGGCGGAAGTCGTCGATGTTGCGGTCCTGACGGCCGTAGGCCTGCGCCACCCGCACGCCGGAGACGCTCTCCTGGAGGTTGGCGTTGACGGTGGCGATGCGCTCGCGGGCCAAGCCGTAGGCCCGGTCGGAGAGACGACGGAACCAGATGGTCGCCGCCACCAGGGGCACGAGCACGGTGCAGGTGGCCAGCCACAGCTCCACGTTCATCACGATGAGGACCACCGCCACCCCGACGAGAGTCAGCACGGCGACGACGCCGGTGATGAGGCCGTTCTGCAACAGCGTCGACAGCGCCTCCACGTCGGTGGTCATGCGGGTCATGATGCGGCCCGCCATCTCCCGCTCGTAGTAGTCGATGCCCAGGCGCTGGAGATGGGCGAAGATGCGGATGCGCAGGGCGAACAGCAGCCGCTCGGCGGTTCGCCCCGTGTAGCGCTGGAGGGCCCAGGTGTCGACCCAGTCGGCCACCACGACCGCTCCGAAGGCGGCAGTGGCCGCCCACAGGCCGCTCTGGGAGCGGGCCACCACTCCCCCGTCGATCCCCGAGCTGACCAGGGCGGGTCCGGCGAGGGTGGCGAGGGTGTCGAGGACCACCAGGACCAGGCCGCCCACGAGTGGCCACCGGTAGGGGTGCAGGAAGCGCCTGAGGGTGAACCCCGGGTCGGGTTCGGACTCGTGGACCACGTCGACGTCGGGGTGGTCGACGAGGGGGGGCAGGGCCGCCACCGCGTCGAGCAGGTCGGGCGTCGGGGGCACGGCCAGGGCGTCGCCCCCCCGACCCGTCCCCATGCCGGCACCGCCGAACCCGCCACCGATCCGTGGGCCGCCGCCACCACCACCGCCACCACCCACCGGCACGGCGGCGGCCGATGCCGGGGACCCCACAAGCCCGGCGGCGGCGCCGTCGAGCGCATGCCAGGCCGACGGCGTCACCCCGTCTGCGGTCTGGGGCCAAGGGTCGGCGGCCGCATCTGGGGGTTCGGCGGTGTCGGTGGCCGACTCGTCCAGAGCGGTGCCGGGGCCGGCCAGCAACAGGCGGTAGAGCCGGCACCGGGCCAGGAGCTCTTCGTGGGTCCCGGTGTCGACGACGGCGCCGTGGTCGATGACGGCGATGCGGTCAGCCAGACGCAAGGTCGAGCGGCGGTGGGCCACCAGCAGGGTGGTGCGACCCTGCATCAGGTGACGCAGGGTGGCGTGGATCTCCTCTTCCACGCGCGAGTCGATGGCCGAGGTGGCATCGTCGAGCACCAGGATCCGGGGGTCGGTGAGCAGGGCCCGGGCCAGGGCCAGGCGCTGGCGCTGGCCACCCGACAGGGTCAGGCCTCCCTCCCCCAGACGGGACTGGAAGCCGTCCGGCAGGGCGGCGATGAACTCGAGGGCCTCGGCGGCACGGGCGGCGGCCACCACCTCGTCGAGGGTGGCCTCGGGGCGGCCGTAGGCGATGTTGGCCCGCACCGTGTCCGAGAACAGGAACGACTCCTCGAACACGACCCCGATCTGCCTGCGCAACGAGTCGAAGGTGACGTCGCGGACGTCGACCCCGTCGATGCGCACGCTCCCCGACTGCACCTCGTAGAACCGGGGCAGCAGCAACGAGATGGTGGACTTCCCCGACCCCGAAGGGCCCACCAGGGCCAGCGTCTCACCCGCCCTCACCGTGAGGTCGAAGTCGCGGAGGACGGGCTCGGAGCGCAGGTAGCCGAAGGTGACCGCCTGGAAAGCCACCTCACCGGCGACCGGGGCCAGGGCGGCGGCGTCGGGGCGCTCGGTCACGACCGGCGTCGAGTCGAGCAGCTCGAAGATGCGCTCAGCGCCGGCCCGGGCCTGCTGGGCCACGACGGTCAGGCCCGAAAGCATGCGCACCGGGGCCACCAGCTCGAGCAGGTACGACGAGAAAGCCAGCAGGGTGCCGATGCTGAGCCGGTGGTGCAGCGCCAACCATCCGCCCAGCCCGAGGACGGCGACCTGGCCGAGGGCGGGCACAGCCTGCAGGGCGGACCCGAAGCGAGCCTGGATCCGCACCGCCCGCAACCGGGAGCCGAACAGGTCCTCCGACGTGGCCACCAGCCGGTCGAGCTCGCGCTGCTCCTGGCCGAAGCCCTTGACCACCCGCACGCCGGTGACGGCCTCGTCCACGACGCCGGCCACCTCGGCCGCCCGCTGCTGGGCGTCCCAACTGGCGGGGAAGACGGTTGTGCGCAGGCGCAGGGCCACGACCAGGATGACGGGGACGACGACCAGCGTCACCAGCGTGAGCAGCGGGGACAGCACGGCCATGATCGCCAGCGAGACGACGAGCATGACCAGGTTGCCGCTCATCAATGGGAGGAAGGCCAACAGCCCCTGGACCAGACTGACGTCGGAGCCGGCGCGCGACACCAGTTGTCCTGTCTGGAAGTCGTCGTGGCGGGCGAAATCGAGTCGCTGCAACCGCTCGTAGATGTCGTTGCGCAGATCGAACTGCACGGCCAGGGCCACCCGGCCGCCCACGTAGCGGCGCACGTGGGCGACGGCGAACCGGAACACTCCGGCGGCCACGAGCAGGGCCAGCCACGGCGCCAGTCGCCGGCGCCCGTCGGAGATGACGTCGTCGACGATGATCTTTTCGACGACCGGGGTGAACGCCGACACGGTGAGGCCGGCGATGGAGGCCCCGAACGCCCAGAACACGTCGCCCCGGTGGGCGGCGAGATAGGGCCGCAACCGGCGGACCCAACCCGCAGCCGGGGTGCCGGCCTCGGCGCCGGGGGCGGGGTCGGGAGGGTCGATCAGGCCGTGCATTCGTCGCAGGGGCACCACGACCGCAGCGTCGGCCAGGTATAGATGCCGGTGGTGTGACCGTCGTTCCAGTGCAGGTTCAGGCCCCAGTTTCCCACCTGCTCGGCCGTCTCGATGCGCAGTGGCTCGGGCGCGCCGGGTAGCGGCCACGCCGCCCCGCCCGCCTGGCGGAGGCCGCGGCACTGGGCGCACGGGCAGCTCATCCGCAGCTCTTCGAGGCCGAACCGGCTCACGTGACCGTCATCCCAGGTGACGGTGACGCCGTGTTGGCGGTCGACGTCGACGGTACGGGGATCGGTGGCCACGTTTCGGACCATAGGGCACGATGGGGCCATGGCCAGTTCGGAGGACCGCCCCGTCGACACCACCCCGCTGCACACCGCCGACCTGCCGGCCACGCCTCAACGCGACCGCAACATTCCGGCCATGGCCTGGTTCGAGGCACCCGACGAGCTGCTCCGCCTGGGCGACGACATCGGCCAGCCTATGGTCGCCTACAAGCGACGGATCGGGCGCTGGCTGCTGTGGCGCGCCGGGCCGGCGGTGCGGGCCGACGCCCGCTACATGGCGCTGGCCGACTCCGACCTCGGCGACCAGTGGACGTTCCGCCTCTTCCCCGACGGTAGCGGCGAGGGCACCGGCCCCGACGGCGCCGTCCACCAGCGCCTCCGCACCTGGAAGGAGGCCCTGCGCGACACCCAGTTCCCCCCCCGGTCGGAGGAGCGGTAGCCCTGGAACCGACGATGACGCTCCCGAACCTCCAGCAGACGAGCTTGGGAGGCCCCCCGACCAGGCGCAGGCGGTCAGTCGTCGTCGGCGGCCAGCAGGTCGGTGGCGGCGGCCAGGGCGGTGGCCAGGATGGAAGCACGCTCGATGACGGTGGCCACGTGGCGGTCGGCACCGGCCTGACCGGGCAACGGGGGCTTGCCCAGCGACCGC
>DATAQC010000028.1:0-26302 GCA_036264885.1 Acidimicrobiales bacterium
CACGAACGTCACCTCGGCGTCGGGGTCGTCACCGACGGCGTCGAGCACACCGCGCGCCAGGGCCCGGGCGGCGCGGACGGGGTCGATGTCGGACCCGGTCACGTGCCAGCCCCGGGCGCGCAGGGCCAGCCCGATGGACCCTCCGATCAGCCCGGTGCCGACCACCGCCGCCCGGCGCCGTGACCCGCGATCGGGCCCGTCACTCATGGCCACATCAGCCCGAGAGGTCGTCACGCAGCGCCTCGGCCCCCTCCAGGTACACGTGGCGGAGCTCGGCGCGCGACCGCGGGGTTTCGAGGTGGACGAGGATGCGGATGCATCGAGGTGTGGCGCCCTGCACCGACAGCTCCTGGGCGCACAGCAGCGGGACGTCGCCCAGGCCGGCCGACCGGGCAGCCTCGGCCGGGAACATCGACACGATGTCGGCGGTGGCGGTGAAGATCATGCTGACGATGTCGTCGCAGTTCACGTCGTTGCGGGACAGCATCTCGGCGATCAGCGCCTGGACGCGCCCCGACACCTGTTCCGGGGTGTCCTCGTCGACGGTGGTGGCGCCACGCAGGGCGCGTATGGCCACAGGCACGGCGATGCAGGTTAGTGGGCCCTCGGCCCACCAGGGCCCGAATTCGAGAGGGAGCCCTCGCGATCTGCTCCCGCCGCCGCCGCCGTCTCCAGCGCCCTGACCTCGGGGGGGGTGAGCGGGCGCCAGTGGCCGGGGGCGAGACTGCGGTCGGCGAGGGGGCCGAACCGGACGCGGACCAGACGGACGACGGGATGTCCCACCGCCGCGCACATGCGCCGGACCTGGCGGTTGCGTCCCTCGTGGATCACGATCCTGATGCCGTTGGGCGGCACCAGCCCCACCCGAGCCGGGGCGGTCGGGCCGTCATCGAGCTCGATGCCTTCCCGCAGGCGTCGTAGCTCGCCGCGGGTCGGCGTGCCCTGCACTTCGGCGAGATACTCCTTGTCGACCCCGAACGACGGATGGGTGAGGCGGTGGGTCAGATCGCCGTCGTTGGTCAGCAGGAGGAGGCCCTCGGTGTCGGCGTCGAGGCGCCCGACGGGGAAGACCCGGGGGGAGTCGGGCACCAGCTCGACGACCGTGGGCCGGCCCTGGGGGTCGTCGGCGGTGGTGACCACCCCGGCGGGCTTGTTCAACAGGTAGTGCACCAGCCCGGGGCGCACCGACAGCGGTACGCCGTCGACTTCGATGTGGGCCACGTCGGGGTCGACCCGCCGGCCGAGCACGGCCACCTCACCGTCGACGGTGACGACACCGTCGGCGATGAGCTCCTCACACGCCCGCCTGCTGCCCAGGCCCACCGCCGCCAGCACCTTCTGCAGCCGGTCGCCCTGAGGGGAAGGCACGCTCGTGGCGCTCATGCCTCCCGCGCGCCCAGGCCCCGCTCGAGGGCCTCCACCGTCTCGGGCCCGGGGACGAACTCGGCCAGCGGCGGGAGGTCGTCGATGGCGTCGAGACCGAGCTTCTCCAGGAACAACCGGGTGGTGCCGTAGAGCAGGGCCTGGCCCGGGCCGGGATCGTGGCCGACCTGGTGGACGTAGCCCTTCTGCTCCAGGGTGCGCACCACGGCATCGGCGTTGACGCCACGGATGGCCGCCACCTGAGCCCGGGAGACGGGTTGGCGGTAGGCCACGATGGCCAGGGTCTCCAGGGCGGCGGTCGACAGCCGGGCCGTCTGGCCCTGGAGGACGAATCGTTCGACGTAGGGAGCCAGGTCGGGGTGGCTCTGGTATCGGTACCCGCCCGCCACCCGCACCAGCACGAAGCCCCGGTCGTCGGCCGCGTAGGCGGCCTCCAGCCGCGAGCACAGCTCCTCGACGCGGGCCACCGACAGCTCCAGCAGCTCGGCCAGCAGCTGGGGCTCGACCGGCTCCTCGGCCAACATGAGGATGGCCTCCACCGCCCTGGTGGCCTCGTCAGCCATCGTAGGTACCCACCCGATCGAGCTGGCCGGCACCGTCGCCCGCCGGGCGCCCCGCCACCCAGGCCACGGTGAGGTCTCCGAAGCTCTCGAGCTGGTCAAGCTCCACCCGGCCCTGCTTGTAGAGCTCGAGCACGGCGAGGAAGTGGACGATGACGTCGAGGCGCGTCGCCAGGCGCGAGGTGATCGACCGGAACGAGCGCCGCCCGGTGCCCGGCAGTGACACGGCCAGCTCGTCGACCACATCCGACACGCTGACGCGTACGGGGGCCACGTGGTCGAGGTCGACCTGCGGCGCCGGCTTCGGGGTGGTGGCCGACAGCCACGCCGCCCGCAGGTCGAGGGGGCCGAGCCCGGCCAGCAGGTCGGGGGTGAGGGCGAGGAACCGGGGCTCGAGCCCGGCCGTGCGGGGGTGGGAGTCGGCCGCAGCCGCCGCCAGGCGGGACATGGCGGCGGCGGCGTTGCGGAACGTCTTGCACTCGAGGAGGCGGGCCAGCAGCAGGTCTCGCTCCTCGAACAGGGCCAGCTCCTCGTCCAGCTCCACGTCGTCGGGGCCAGGGAGCAGGCGCCGGCACTTGAGCTCCACCAGCGTGGCTGCCACCACCAGGAACTCGGTGGCCACGTCGAGGTCGAGGGTGCCGATGCGCTCGATCTCGGCCACGTAGGCGTCGACGATGCTCGACAGCGACACGTCCCACAGGTCGATCTCGTCACGGCAGATCAGGTGGAGGAGCAGGTCGAACGGGCCCTGGTAGACCGGGGTCTGGACGTCGTAGGGCACCCGTCCAGGTTATCGGTCGGGCGCCGTCGACCTGGGGAATACCATCGGCCGGATGGATCGCGTGCTGTCGGGCATCCAGCCCACCGGAGACGTCCACCTGGGCAGCTACCTGGGTGCGGTCCGCCAGTGGGTCGCCGACCAACACACCCACGACTCGTTCTTCTGCGTGGTCGACCTGCACGCCCTCACCATTCCCCGCGATCCCTACGAGCTGCGGGCCAAGACCCTCGAGACCGTCCTCGTGCTCATGGCCGCCGGCCTCGACCCCGACCGTTGCACGTTGTTCCTGCAGAGCCACGTGCCCGAGCACACCCAGCTGTCATGGATCCTCGAGGGCGTGGCCTCGATGGGCGAGCTCCGGCGCATGACCCAGTTCAAGGAGAAGGCCAAGGGCGGCGAGGAGTCGGCCCGGGTGGGCCTGTTCACCTACCCGGTGCTGATGGCCGCCGACATCTTGCTCTACGACGCCGATCGGGTGCCGGTGGGCGACGAGCAGCGCCAGCACCTCGAGCTGTGCCGAGACCTGGCCACCCGCTTCAACCACCGCTACGGCGAGACTTTCGTGGTGCCCGAAGCCGCCGTCCCCGTGGTAGGGGCACGCATCATGGACCTGCAGAGCCCCGAGGACAAGATGTCGAAATCGTCACAGTCGCCCAGAGGCGTCGTTTTGGCCCTCGACGACCCCGACACCATCGAGCGCAAGTTCCGCCGGGCCGTCACCGACCCGGGGGCGACCGTGCGCTACGACCTCGAGCACAAGCCGGGCGTGTCCAACCTAATCCAGATCCTGGCCGCGGCCACCAACCGCCTCCCCGAGGAGGTGGCCGGCGAGTACGACCAGTACGGAGCCCTCAAGGCCGACACCGCGGCGGCGGTGATCGAGCTGCTGCGTCCCCTGCGGGAACGCTACGCCGAGCTGGCGGGCGACTCCGGTGCGGTCGAGGCGGTGCTGGCCAAGGGAGCGGCCAAAGCCCGGGCCGTCGCCGCCGAGACCCTGGCCCGGGTCCAGGACGCCATCGGGCTGCTGGCCCCGCGGTGACGGCGGTGTCGGTCTCCCCCGGCCGCCAGCAGGCGGGCAACGTGGCCCTGGTCGTCGGGTACGCCGTCGCCATCTGGGCCCTGTCCCGGGCCGTTCCCATGTTCGGCCAGCGCCGGACGGGCCGGTTCCTGGCCGCCGAGGCGGGCACCGCGGCGGTGGCGACGGGCTGGGCCTTGCGCCGCCAGGCCGTTCCCGCCGCCCTCAACGGAGGTTTCGTCGCCGCCTTCGCCGCCGCCTGGTGGATCGCCGGCCGGCGTCACAGCTGAGGTCGCCCGTCGCCCGGACCTGGCGGCGGTCAGACCTTCGACGAGGCCTGCGCCCCCATCACCGCCAGGTCCTCGACCCCCGCCACCTCGATGGGAGCGGCTCCGAGTCGTCGCTGCTGGCGGACCTCGAGACGGTGGGCGATGCGACTGAGAACCAGGTTGACGGCTATGTAGCAGAGGGCCACGAAGACGTAGGCCTGGAGCCGGTTGTTGTAGAACGACCCGATGTTGTCGGCCCGGCGCAGGGCGTCGTCGTAGCCGATGATCACACCGAGGGCGGTGTCTTTGAGCAGGGTGATGAGCTGGCTGACGATGGCCGGCGCCATGCGGCGGGCGGCCTGAGGCAGGATGACGGCAGTCATCGACTGGCGGTGAGTGAGCCCGATGGCCGCTGCCGCCTCCCCCTGACCCCGGTCGAGCGACAGGATGCCGGCGCGAAAGATCTCCCCGAGGACAGCACCGTTGTAGATGGACAGGCCTAGGACCAGAGCCTGGAAGGCGCTGGGGTGCACCCCCAGGGTCGGGAGGGCAAAGAAGCTGAAGAAGATGAGCAGGAGCTCGGGCAAGGCGCGGAAGAAGTCGATGTAGGTGCCCGCCGGCCAGCCCACGGCCCGGTGGGTGTCCAGGCGGGCCAGGGACATCAGTGCCCCAATGACCATGGCCAGGACCATGGCCACCGCCGCCGCCTTGAGGGTGTTGACGAAGCCCCCGAGGAGGAAGCGGTCGACCGACCACTTGGTCAGTGGTCTCCACAGGTCGGCGCTCAGTTGGCCCTTGTGGGCGAAGCGCATGACGGCGATCACCACGACGGCGGCGATCACCACCAGTGCGACCACGGTCGCCTGCATCACGCGCCGCCGGCCGCGGGGGCCGAGCT
The DNA here is from genome assembly GCA_036264885.1 of Acidimicrobiales bacterium. Classification (GTDB taxonomy): domain Bacteria; phylum Actinomycetota; class Acidimicrobiia; order Acidimicrobiales; family AC-14; genus DATAQC01. The sequence goes on from DATAQC010000028.1 coordinate 4,907, forward strand.
CGTCACCGAGGAAGTCGGGCGTCGAGGTCACCAGTCTCGCCCTCACCGCCGTATCGCCACCCGACGCTCGATGAACCCGACGCCCCAGCCCGCCGGCAGGGCAAGCACCAGATAGGCGACGGCCGCTCCCACCAGGGTGGCGATGGGCGGGGCGTCGGCATTGAGGAGGGCCTTCGAGAAACCGAAGATGTCGAGCACGGCGAAGGCACCGGCGATGGCCGAGTTCTTGATCAGGGCGATGAACACGCTGCCGAGGGGGGCCACCACGGTGCGCAGGGCCTGGGGCAGCACCACCAGGACCAGCAACTGGGGGAAGGTGAGGCCCAGGGCACGCCCGGCCTCGGCCTGACCCCGGGATACCGAGTTGATGCCCGAACGAACGGTCTCGGCCACGAAGGTGCTGGTGTAGGCGGCCAGCACGATCACGGCCGAGACAAACGGCGAATAGCTCACACCGACCTTGGTGAGGCCGAAGAAGAACAGGTACATCAACACGATGACCGGGGTGTTGCGCAGGGCCTCGACCCACAGGGTGGCGACCGTACGCAAGGGGGGCACCGGGCTCACCCGGAAGGCGGCCACCAGCACGCCGACGACAAATGCCACCGCGAACGACAACAGCGTCAGCTCCACGGTGATGACCGTGGCGTCGACGTACCCGCCGAAGTTGTCGAGGACGACGTCCATGTCGCCGGCGCTCGCCGGTTTAGGGCGTGGAGGTGGAGGTGGAGGTGGTCGCGGGGACGGTGGTCGTCACCGTCGGCGCCGTGGTCGTGGCCCCGGCTGCCTTGGTGGTGGAGGTGGCCCCTCCCGTGGCGGTGGTGCTGGTCGTCGCCGAGGGAGACCCGCCACTGACGTAGCGGTCGATCGGGGGCGGGGTGGGCAGGGCCAGCCCGAGCTTGCCCAGGGTGGCCTGGAACGCGGATGCCCACTGGCCGTCGGCCTCGATCTTCTCCAAGCGGTCGTTGAGGAAGGCGCGGAAGGCGTCGTCACCCTTCTTCATGCCTATGCCGTAGGGCTCGTCGGTGAAGGGGGCATTGACGACCTTGAACGCTCCGTTGCTCTTGGCCACGTAGCCGGCGAGGATGGGCCCGTCGGTGGTGACGGCGACGACCCGTCCGTCAGTGAGGGCCTCGGTGCACTTGCTGTAGTCGTCGAAGGACAGCAACTGGGCCTGCGGGGCCTTGGCGATCACGTTCTTCTCCGACGTGGACCCCTGCACGCTGCACACCTTCTTGCCGTTCAGGTCGGTGACGCTCTTGATGGTGGTGTCGGAAGCCTTGACCAGGATGTCCTGGTGGGCGAGGAGGTAGGGGCCGGCGAAGTCGACACGCTGCTTGCGGGCGTCATTGATGGTGTAGCTGGCGATGACGGCGTCGACGTTGCCGTTCTCGATGAACGTCTCCCTGTTGGCCGACACCGCCTCGACGAACTCGATCTTGTTGCCCAGGGTGTCGGGCGAGCCGCCGAAGATCCCGACTGCCATCAGCTTGGCGATGTCGACGTCGAAGCCCTCGAACGAGTTGTTGGTGGGGTTACGGAGGCCCACACCGGGCTGGTCGAACTTGATACCCACCACCATCTTGCCCTTGGCCTGGATGTTGGCCATGGTCGTGCCCGCGGGGAAGGTCGGCGGGGCGGTAGCCGGAGTGGTGGAGGTGCTGGTGGCCTTCTTGGAACTGCTTCCGCAGGCTGAAGCCACCAGACCTGCGGCCAGGACCAGGACCGGTACGGTCCACAGGCGGGTGCTTCGACGGCTACGCATGACGCTTCCTCCTCTTGCTCAAGGCCCTAATGGGCCAGGATCTTGGACAGGAAATCGCGGGCACGATCGGTTTCGGGATGGCTGAAGAACTGCTCGGGCGATGCCAGCTCCACGATGCGACCACCGTCCATGAACGCTACCTTTCGGGCCGCAGAACGGGCGAAGCCCATCTCGTGGGTGACGACGATCATGGTGGTGCCTTCCCGGGCCAGTTCGACCATGACGTCGAGCACCTCCTTGATCATCTCCGGGTCGAGGGCCGAGGTTGGCTCGTCGAACAGCATCACCTTGGGGTCCATGGCCAGGGCGCGGGCGATGGCCGCCCGTTGCTGCTGACCGCCCGACAGCTCGGCCGGATAGCGGTCGGCCTTCTCCTGGATGCCGACACGGCGGAGTAGCTCGAGGCCCTTCTCCCGAGCCTCACCTTTGGCCACTTTGCGGACCTTGACCGGCCCGAGCGTGACGTTCTGCAGGATGGTCTTGTGAGCGAAGAGGTTGAAGGACTGGAACACCATCCCCACGTCGGCCCGCAGGCGGGCCAGGGCCCGGCCTTCGGCGGGCAGGACCACCCCGTCGATGGTGATGGTGCCCGAGTCGATCGTCTCCAGACGGTTGATGGTGCGGCACAGCGTGGACTTGCCCGATCCCGACGGACCGATCACCACCAGCACCTCGCCCCGTTCCACGCTGAGGTCGACGTCGCGCAGGGCATGGATGTCACCGAAGGACTTGTTGACCTTGTCCAGGACGACCAGCCCCTGGTCGGCCATGTTCAGGCTTCCTCTCGGGTGACCACGGCGACGGAGGCGCCGGCCGACACCATGACGCCCCCGAAGGCGAGGGCCAGCCAGAAGCGCCGGACGCCCTTGGTGTGACAGGCGCCGTCGCGCGCCACGTCGTAGAGGGTACGGGTGCCGCTGGGCACGTTCAGGTTGGCGATGGCGCTCCCGCAGCCGACGGAGGTGGGCAGGAACGACCGCTCCTGGTCGAAGCCCTGGAGGCGCAACAGGGGGTCGTCGCCGAAGCTGGCGTGGACCGATGTCACCAGCAACAGCACGACCAGCACGAGCCCGGCGCCAACGATGGCCACCGGGAGCCACTTCCACCGCAGGAGCGTCACCGGTCGTTCAACGCCGAGATGGCCTCGGTGCGGCCCTCGATGGAACGGGCCTCCTGCAGACGGCGGGCAAGGGTGGGGGCGTCGACGCCGAAGGCGCCCGGGGGGAAGGACACCGAATCAGTGGCCGACCGCACCGTCACCGCGTCGCTCACGTCGATGGCCTCCACCCACTCCCAGCGGATCATGGTGCGCCGCTCGCCGGGTCCGAACACCGACACCCCGTGCAGGTCGACCCGGAGCCGCAGCTTGGGCCCGAAGCGGCGTGGCCGGACCAGATCCTCAGCCACCCGCTGACCCATCCTGTCAACTGTAGACAATCAGGGGCCCGACGCCCCTGTATCAACACCGGCAGCGAGGCGGTAGCCGCGTCCCGGCGTGGTCTCGATGGCGGCGCCGCACGGGCCCAGGCGCCGGCGTAGGCGACCGATGGTGGCATCGAGCACGTGGGGGTCGGCATCGGCCGAGCCCCACAGGTCCAAAAGCAGGCTGTCCCGGCTCACCACCGAGCCCCTCGCCTGAACCAACGACTCGAAGACCGAGCGCTCCTTCGGCGTCAGGTCGGCCCGTTCACCATCCACCTCGATGGCCGCGCCCTGCACCACCAAGTCGGCGCCGCCGATCCTGTAGGCACGCCGCCGGTCCTCGAAGTGCTCGCTGAGCACCCGCACCAGCAGGCCCAGGCGTCCGACGGCAGGCACGAGCGGTGCGGCGATGCCCTCCTCGCGGGCGCCTCCGGCGCAGACGGGCCCGACGCAGGCAGCCACCACGCCGTCGTTGCAGGCCCTCCGCAGGTCCTCGGCCAGCCCGGCGTCGTCGGCGATGGCAAACAGGTTGTGGACGGCGGGGGCGCTGGTGAAGGTGATGGCGTCGACCCGCCCCTCGAGAGCCGCCTCGATCAGGCGCCGGGCGGGGCCGGGGTCATCGGGAAGCCGCCAGCGGTAGACGGGCACCTCCACCACGCTGGCGCCGGCGTCGGTGAGGGCGACGCGCAGGTCGGGGTTGGGCATCCCGTACTCCTGGACGGCCACGGACTTTCCCGACAGCGACTCGGCCAGCAGCACCGAGACCAGGGCGTCCATCCGCTCGGTGGCCGACCGCGCCCACACGTGGAGCCCGCCCGCCTGGGCGGCGGCGGCGGACTTGGGGCCGCGGGCGATCACCAGCGTGTCGGCCAGTGCCGTCAGCAACCGCTCACCGAGGCCCCAGGCTGACACCGTCTCCAACCAGGCGCGGATGCCGATTCCCGTGGTGACCACCAGGTAGTCGGGAGGCCGCTCGAGAAGGGTCTCGGTGGCCTTGCGGAGATCGTCGTCGGACGCCAGGTACAGGGTGGTCATGGTCGGCCCGTGGAGCACCGACGCGCCCCGCCGGCTGAGCAGCTCGGCCTGTTCTTCCGAGCGCCGGTCAGCAGTGATGCCGATGACAAAGCCATCGAGAGGTAGCAGAGACATGACGCCCCATGATGGCCCTTCGTGCGCGGGTTCTCGACCGTAGGAGGTGGCAACTGCGAGAAGAGCTTGTGAACGGCACCTTTCGTCGACCGGCCATCGTCCCGGGAACGCTTCACACTGCGTTCAGCCACCTCACCATGACCGGTCCGTCGATGTCGGAATGTCGTCGCTCTGCGTTCACACAGCGGCAACCGGCGCAACACACCGGTTCGCTTCAATGGACCCATGAGCTCGCCGACTTCGGTCGACTTCGAACCGGGCACCCGCCGGACGCTGGTGGTGGTGGGCAACGGCATGGTCGGCCACAAGCTCCTCGAGGTGCTGGTCGAGCGGGGGGCGACGGCCGAATGGGACATCGTCACCTTCTGCGAAGAGCCCCGGCTCGCCTATGACCGGGTGGGTCTGAGCTCGTTCTTCTCCGGAGCCACCGCCGACGACCTCTGCCTCGTGTCCCCCGGGTTCTTCGACCGGAGCGGCCTGGCGGTCCACGTGGGCGACGCGGTGGCGTCCATCGACCCGGCGGCGGCCGAGGTCGTGTCGACCAAGGGCGTTCGCATCGCCTACGACGCCCTGGTCATGGCCACTGGCTCGTACCCGTTCGTGCCGCCGGTCCCCGGGCGCCACGCCGCCGGGTGCTTCGCCTACCGCACCATCGACGACCTCGAGGCCATCGCCGCCCACGCCGCCGGCGCCAGGGTCGGTGCGGTGGTGGGCGGCGGCCTGCTCGGCCTGGAGGCGGCCAATGCCCTGCGCAGCCTCGGCCTCGAGACCCATGTGGTGGAGTTCGCCCCCCGGCTCATGCCCGTGCAGGTCGACGACGGGGGCGGCCTGGCCCTGCGTCGGCGCATCGAGGATCTCGGCGTGACCGTCCACACCGCCACCGCCACCGCCGAGATCCTGGCCGCCGACGACGGTCGGGTCTCGGCCATGCGCTTCACCGCTCAGGCCGACGAGCAACCCGACGACCTGGCCACCGACCTGGTGGTGTTCTCGGCCGGCATCCGCCCGCGCGACGACCTGGCCCGGGCCGCGGGCGTCGAGATCGGTGAGCGGGGCGGCATCGTGGTGGACGAGGCCTGCCGCAGCTCCGACCCGCGCATCTTCGCCATCGGCGAATGTGCCGTGGCCGCCGGGCGGGTCTGGGGCCTGGTGGCGCCCGGCTACCAGATGGCCCGGGTGGTGGCCGACCGCATCCTCGGGGGGGACGCCACCTTCGGCGGCGCCGACATGTCCACCAAGCTCAAACTGATGGGCATCGACGTGGCCAGTTTCGGCGACGCCTTCGCCACCTCGGCAGGCGCCGAGGCCATCACCTTCGCCGATCCCGTCACCAACGTCTACAAGCGCCTGGTCGTGGGACCTCCCGCCCCCGGCTCACCGATCCGGCCCCTCGTCGGGGGCATCCTCGTTGGCGACGCATCGCTCTACCAGACCCTCGTGCAGATGACGCGGGGCGAGATGCCCACCCCGGCCCACCTGGAGGAGCTCATCTTCCCGGCGGCGGCCAACGCCAGCTCCGCCACCGTGGGAGTGGGCGCTCTGGCCGACACGGCCACGGTGTGCTCGTGCAACACCGTCACCAAAGGGGCCATCTGCGCCGCCATCGCCACCGACGGGGTCACCGACATCGCCGCCATCAAGACCGCCACCAAGGCCGGCACCGGCTGCGGTGGCTGCGTGCCCCTCGTGACCGAGCTGCTGCGCGACGAGCTGAAGAAGGCCGGCGTCGAGGTGACCAACGACCTGTGCGAGCACTTCTCCTACTCCCGCCAGCAGCTGTTCGACATCGTGCGGTTCCACCGCATCGACACCTTCTCGGAGCTGCTCGCCGCCCACGGCAGGGGGCGGGGTTGCGAGATATGCAAACCGGCGGTGGCGTCGATGCTGGCCTCGCTGGGAAACGGCTACATCCTCGGGGCCGACCAGGCCGCCCTGCAGGACACCAACGACCACTTCCTGGCCAACCTCCAGCGCGACGGCACCTACTCGGTGGTCCCCCGGGTGCCCGGCGGGGAGATCACTCCCGACCAGCTCATCGCCATCGCCAGCGTTGCCAAGGAGTTCGGGCTGTACACCAAGATCACCGGCGCCCAGCGGATCGACCTCTTCGGCGCCCGGGTGGACCAGCTCCCCGCGATCTGGCGCCAGCTGGTTGACGTGGGCATGGAATCGGGTCACGCCTATGGCAAGGCCCTGCGCACGGTCAAGTCGTGCGTGGGCAAGACCTGGTGCCGCTTCGGTGTGCAGGACTCGACCACCCTGGCCATCGACCTCGAGCTGCGGTACCGGGGCCTGCGGGCACCGCACAAGATCAAGGGCGCGGTCTCGGGGTGCACCCGTGAGTGCGCCGAGGCCCAGAGCAAGGACTTCGGCGTCATCGCCACGGAGAAGGGCTGGAACGTCTTCGTCTGCGGCAACGGCGGGATGAAGCCCCAGCACGGCGTGCTCCTCGCCGCCGACATCGACACCGAGTCGGTCTTTCGCTACCTCGACCGGTTCCTCATGTTGTACGTCCGCACTGCCGACCGCCTGGAGCGCACCGCGGTGTGGCTCAACAAGCTCGAAGGCGGCATCGACTACCTGCGCAGTGTGGTCATCGACGACGCCCTGGGGCTCTGCGCCGAGCTCGAAGCCGACATGGCCCACCACGTGGCCACCTACGAGTGCGAGTGGAAGGCCACCATCGACGACCCCGAGCGAGTCGCCCGGTTCCGGACGTTCGTCAACTCCGACGACATCGACCCCAACGTCGTCTTCGTGCCCGAGCGCGACCAACACCGTCCCGCCTACCTGCACGAGAAGCCTGACCCCGCCCTGAAAGGAACGTCATGACCCTCACCGTGGAAGCCCCCGCCCGTAGTTGGGTCGACATCTGCCCACTCGACCACCTCATCGTCGACCGGGGCGTGGCCGCTAAGGTCGGCCCGTGCCAGGTGGCCGTCTTCCGGGTGGGACGGGGCCGCTGCGACGATGCCTCGCCGTCGGCAGCCGAAGATGAACCCGACGAGGTGTTCGCCCTTTCCAACTACGACCCGTTCTCGATGGCCAACGTGTTGTCCCGCGGCATCGTCGGGTGCAAGGGGGGCCGGCTCAAGGTGGCGTCGCCCGTGTACAAGCAGAACTTCGACCTGATCAGCGGTGAGTGCCTGGACGACCCGTCGGCGTCGGTGCCCGTCTTCGAGGTGCGGGTGCTCGACGGTCACGTCCAGGTGGCGCTGCCCTCGTGACGCTCGTCACCGAGCCGGTCTCGCCTGAGCCGGCGGCGACATCAGCTCCGATCGCCTTCACCCCCACCCGCCGCCGGCCCGTCCACGGGGTCACCGAGCGGGGTCCCGACCTGTTGGCTCTGCAGGCCGGCGAGCAGTACCGGTTCAGCTTCGCCATGGACGCCTGTGTCGGGTGCCACTCCTGCGAGGTGGCCTGCGCTGAGCAGAACAACACTCCCGTCGACCAGGCTTGGCGACGCGTCGGTGAGCTCGAGGGTGGCTCGTTCCCCGAGACCCGGCGCTTCAGCCTGTCGATGGCCTGCAACCACTGCGTCGAGCCCACCTGCCTGTCGGGCTGTCCGTCCAATGCCTACGAGAAGCTGGCCAACGGCATCGTCGCCCACCACCCCGACGACTGCATCGGATGCCAGTACTGCATCTGGAACTGCCCCTACGAGGTGCCGGTGTTCAACCCGGTCAACAAGATCGTGTCCAAGTGCGACATGTGCCGGCCCCGCATCGACGAGGGCCAGAGCCCGGCGTGCGTGTTGGCCTGCCCGACCCACGCCATCGGCGTCGAGAAGGTGGATGTGGCTGCGTGGCGCGCCGACCACAGTGCCGCCGACGCTCCCGGCCTGCCACCCTCCGGCATCACCTTGTCGACCACCCGCATCGCACGGCCCCCCGACCTGCCGCCCGGCACGACGGCGGCCAATGAGCACCGGGTGCGGCCCGAGGATCCCCATTGGCCACTCGTGGTGCTCACCCTGTTGACCCAGCTGTCGCTGGGCACCGTCGCCACCGCCGTCGCCCTGGAGGTGGGCGGGGCCACCCCGGCCCGCACCGGAGGCCGGGGCCTGGCGGGGCCGGCGGCGGGCGCCTTCCTCGCCGGCCTGATCGCCCTCAGCGCCTCGCTGCTGCATCTGGGCCGCCCGAGCAGGGCCCTCAAGGCGCTGCGGAACCTGCGCACGTCGTGGCTGAGCCGCGAGGTCGCCCTGTTCTCGGGGTTCTCGTTCCTGTCCTTCGGCTACGCCACGGCGTGGGTGGCGGGCAGCGCAGACGGCGGACCCTCGACGTTGGTGCTCGGCGTCGCCGCAGTGATGGTGGGGATGGCCGGGGTCTACGCCAGCGCCCGGCTCTACCTGGTGCCTGCCCGCCCGGTGTGGAACTCCCCTCGCACACCCGTCGCCTTCTTCGCCACCGCCGTGTCCACCGGCCCCCTCGTGGGCCTGCTCAGCCTCGACCGCTCGACCATGCGCCCCGGATGGGTGGCGACGATGATCGCGGTGGCCGCCATGGGGACGGTGGCCCAGATCGCCGTCCAGGCCCGCCTCTCTTCGGTTGTGCGGCGTCGTCCCGACCGGCAGCACCAGGGCACGGCCGCGTTGCTCGGCGGCCAGTTGCACGGGTTGTTCCGGGGCCGTCTCTTCTGCGCTCTCGTCGGGCTCGGCCTGTTGGTCTGGGCCACGACGGTGCCGCTGGGCGGAGCCGCATGCGGCGGCCGCCTGGGTGTCGCCCTCGTGGTGGTCGCCGTGGGCGAGCTGGCTGGTCGCTACCTCTTCTACGTGAGCGTGGTGCCGTACCGGATGGCCGACGGCTTCTTCGGGAGCCGATGATGAACCGCCCTCGCGGTCCCGGCGTGGCCGGGTTCCTCGGTCTGGGGACCCGAGCCGGCGACCCGGGGTACGAGTCCGACGAGCGCGCCGGAGTCATCAACGCCTCGCGCCGGCCCGACCGGTGGGTGCGCACGACGTGCGGGTACTGCGCCGTCGGCTGCGGCATGTTGGTGGGGGTGCGGGGCAACCGGGCGGTGAGCGTGATGGGTGACCCCGACCATCCGGTCAACGGAGGCCGGCTGTGCCCGAAGGGCCTCTCCGAGCACCACACCCTGGCCGCCGAGGGGCGGCTCACCACCCCGATGATCCGTCGCCCCGGAGGTGGCGGTGACCTGGAGCCGACCACCTGGGACGAGGCCGTGAGGTCGGTGGTGGGCGGCTTCGGTCGACTCCTGGGTGAGCACGGGCCTGACTCCGTGGCCGTGCTGTCGACAGGCCAACTGGTGACCGAGGAGTTCTACGCCCTCGGCAAACTGGCCCGGCTGGGGTTCGGGCTGCACCACTACGACGGCAACACCACGCTGTGCATGTCGAGTGCGGTATCGGGCTACAAAGCCAGCTTCGGCAGCGACGGGCCGCCGGGCGCCTACGCAGACCTCGAGCAGGCCGACTGCATCATGCTCGTCGGTGCCAACATCGCCGACAACCACCCCCTCCTCGTGCCTCGCGTGCTGGCCAACGACGGCGCCACCCTCATCGTCGTCGACCCGCGGATCACCAAGACGGCGACCATCGCCGACATCCATCTGGCCGTGCGACCACGTACCGACATCACCTTGCTCAACGGCATGCTGAAGCTGCTGATCGACGAGGGCCTGGTCGATCACGACTACGTGGCCGCCCACACCGAGGGCTTCGCCGCGCTCGCTGCTCATGTCGCCGGCTACGACCTCGACCGCGTGGCCGCCGAGTGCGGCGTCGATGCCCAGTCGATCCGCCGGGCCACCCTCGCCTTCGGCCGGGCCGAGCGCGCCTTCATCGGCTGGACCATGGGTGTGAACCACTCGGTGCAGGGCACCCAGACGGTCACCCTGTTGAACACCTTGTGCCTGGTCACCGGAAACGTGGGCCGAGCCGGGTCGGCGCCGTTCTCGATCACGGGCCAGTGCAACGCCATGGGGACGCGAGAGTCGGGGTTCACGGCCTCGATGCCCGGCTACCGGGCCTTCGACCGTCCCGACGACCGGGCCCAGCTGGCCGAGCTGTGGGGCGTAGATGCCGAGCGCCTCCCCACCGAGAGGGGCCGGGCCTACCCCGACATCATCGAGGGCGTGCTCGACGGCACCATCAAGGGCCTGTGGATCATCGCCACCAACCCGCCGGTGTCGTTCCCCAACCGCGGCCGCCTCGAACGGGCCTTGGCCAAACTCGATCTGCTCGTGGTGCAGGACGGGTTCGAGACGCCAACCACCGCGCTGGCGGACGTGGTCCTGCCGGCGGCCATCTGGGGGGAGAAGGACGGCACCTACACCAACGCCGAGCGTCGGGTGTCCCGCGTCCGCAGAGCGGTCGAGCCGCCCGGTGAGGCCCTGGCCGACTTCGACATCTTCTTGGTCATGGCCGAGGCCCTCGGCGTCCGGGACGAGATCTACCCGGGGTGGAAAGAGCCCGAGGACGCCTTCGCCGAGTGGGCCCGGGTATCGGCCGGGCGGTTGTGCGACTACAGCGGCATCACCTGGGAGCGCATCGACGCCGCCGGCGGGGTCCAGTGGCCATGTCCCACGGGCACCGTCGATCCTGCAGGCTCACCCCGCCTCTACACCGACGGGGTGTTCCCCACACCGTCGGGTCGGGCCCGCTTGTGGTGTGTGACGCCGGAGGCGTTCTCCGACGCCCCCAACGAGCGGTTTCCCTTCGTGCTCAACACCGGTCGGACCGTCGAGCACTGGCACACCCGCACCAAGACGGGTCGCGTCGACATCCTCGAGCAGCTGGCCCCCGAGGGCTGGGTCGAGGTGAACCCGGCTGACGCCGTCCGCCTCGGGGTGCTCCCAGGCGACCGGGTGCGCATGCGGTCGAGGCGGGGCCTGGTGGAAGGCGTCGCCGTCCGGGTGACGGCCACGGTCCGCGAGGGCGAGGTGTTCATGCCCTTCCACTACGACGAGTTGTGCGTCAATCGCCTGACCGTCGACGAGTTCGACCCGGTCTCGCGTGAACCCAACTACAAGCAGTCCGCCGTCCACATCGAAGCTGTAGGCGCCGGGCGTCGGTCGCCGCACCCTCGGGTAGAACTGGCCCATGGAGATCATTCGCAACCCTGACGGAACCCTCGTCGTTCCCGTGCCCGCCGTACGGCCGCGGACCAGCGAGGACGCTGACGACGGGCCTGGTCCCGATGAGGGTGGAGGTGAGGCGGCGGCCGACTCGGCGCCGGCGACACGCGTGCTCCATCCCGGCGAAGGTGGCTATGACGAGGCGCTCGCCGAGTGGGACCTGCAACAGAATCCCGATCGCGAGCCGGTGGTGTCGACGGCATCCGGCCGCCAGGACGCCATGGCCGTCGTCCACGCGGTGGCGACGTCGCCGGACCACGCCGTGGCACCTGCGGTGGAGGCCCTCGACGACCCCGAGGCCAGCGGCGAGGCCCTGCGCCACGTGCTGGTGGGCGGTGTGCACTCGGTCGAAGACTTCGCCGCCGAGGTCGCCGAAGCCGAAGGTGGCGACCCCCTCCCCGCCCACCAGGCCACCAAGATCATCGGCGAGGTGCTGACCGAGCTCGACGAGTAGCCCCGGGGCGTGGTCCTGTAGAACAGCGCGTTCTACAATGGATCCATGGAACGACACATTCCCGTTCGGGAGCTGAATCAGCACACGAGCGCAGTGCTCCGGGAAGTGGCAAAGGGCGTCGCCATCACCATCACCAGCGATGGTCGACCGGTGGCGCGCCTCGTGCCTCTGAGCGGAGGCTCCGCTGCGCTTGACCGGTTGGCGGCAGCCGGGCGAGCCACCGTCCCGCGCCTCAGAGCCCCGATAGTGATGCCGCGAGCCGATACCGCGGATGGAACCGACGTGGCTGCCGCTCTGGTCGCCGATCGCCGAGATGAGCGCTGGTGATCTATCTCGATTCGTCGGGAGTGGTGAAGCTCATCCGTGTCGAGACCTCCACAGCTGAGCTGGTGGCGTGGCTCGGCCACCGGGAGAGTACGGCGCTGGTTTCCTCCGCCCTCGCGGAAGTCGAGGTCCCACGGGCACTCCGCCGCCATGCGCCGGCGGCCCTCGAAGGTGCCCAGGCAGTGCTTTCCCGGCTGTACATCGTCGAGATCGACGCGACCGTCAGGGCGACGGCCGCGGCGTACGACATCCGCACACTGCGGAGCCTGGACGCCATCCACCTGGCGTCGGCCGAGCTGCTGGCCCGCGAGTCGGAGGGCCTCGAGGCCTTGGTGGCGTACGACGAGCGGCTCCTCGACGCCGCAACGTCCATCGGGCTGCCGGCAGTCAGCCCGGGGCTCGATTGATCGGGATCGAGCGACAGAAACGGCACCACCGCGCTGCTCGCGGCAACGCAATATCCCCGGAACCCTGCCTGCCACATTGGGTTCAGCAACCTCACATCGGCCACGAATGCGACGTGCGCCGGTCGTCACGGTTGGTTCATCGGCCGGCAACGACGCCAACATCGGCTTCGTGTCTACTTCGATGCTGTGAGCCGTTCGATGGAAGCGGCGCCAGGAAGGTGGCACTCAATGAGCATGACGATCGGCACGACCCGTCCTGCCCCGGCGCCGGAACGGGTAGCGGCCGAGGTGTCTGGCAAGGGTCACTGGATCGACGATTGGGAGCCCGAGGACCCGGCCTTCTGGGAGGCCAAGGGCCAGCGCATCGCCCGAAGGAACCTGGGCTGGTCGATCTTCGCCGAGAACATCGGGTTCAGCATCTGGGTGCTGTGGACCATCGTCGTCATCAACCTGGCCAACATCGGCATCGCCATGTCGGTGCCCGAGTTGTTCTGGCTGACCGCCGTCCCGAACCTCGTCGGCTCCATCCTGCGCATTCCCTACACGTTCGCCGTCCCCAGGTTCGGCGGCCGAGCCTGGACCATCGTGAGCGCCTCACTCCTGTTCATCCCGACGTTGCTCCTGGCCGTCGTGGTCCCCAGCGGCTGGCTGGCAGGACTGGGCCATGACGCCCAGTTCTGGGTTCTCCTCGCCTGCGCGGCCACGGCCGGCGTCGGCGGCGGGAACTTCTCGTCGTCGATGGCCAACATCTCGTTCTTCTACCCCGAGGGCAAGAAGGGCTTCGCCCTCGGGCTCAATGCCGCGGGCGGCAACCTCGGCGTCGCCTCGGCCCAGCTCTTCGTCCCCTTGGTGGTGATCATCGGGGTGTCGGCCGCCGCCGTGAAGCTGCCGAAGCACCAGGTGCACATGGCCTACGCGGGGCTGATGTGGCTGCCGCTCATCGCCCTCGCCGCCTTCGGCGCCTGGCGGTTCATGGACAGCCTCACCCAGGCCAATGCGGACACGTCTTCGTACAGGAGGGCACTGGGCAACAGCCACACCTGGATCATGTCGTTCCTCTACATCGGCACCTTCGGATCGTTCATCGGGTTCTCCTTCGCTCTGCCCCTGGTCATCAAGACGACCTTCCCGGAGTTCCTGGCCGCCCATACCTTCATCGCCACCTATCTGGCCGGTCTCGGCTTCATCGGTGCGCTGATCGGTTCTCTGTCCCGACCCGTCGGTGGATGGCTGTCAGACAAGGTCGGCGGCGCCAAGGTGACTCTGGCCGTGTTCGTCGGCATGGCCATCTTCACGGCGACGGCGATACTGGGTGTCCAGAACCGCAGCTTCGCCACCTTCTTCGCCTCCTACATGGTGATCTTCCTCCTGGCGGGCATGGGCAACGGGTCGACCTACAAGATGATCCCGTCGATCTTCGCCACCCTCGGTCGCCACGAAGCGGCCGAGAAGGGCGTCGATGAGGGGACCGTCACCGTCGAGTACAAGCGGCGGGCGGCGGCGGTGATCGGCATCGCCGGGGCCATCGGCGCCTTCGGGGGCTTCATGATCCAAGTGGTGCTGCGCCAGGCCAACCTGGGCGTCTCCGCCCTGATCAAGTCGGCCAAGACGCCCGCCCAGAAGGTGGCCGTGGCCGCCGCTCACTCTGACTGGTCGGTGCCCGCCCTGTGGGTCTTCCTGGGCTCGTACCTGGTGTTTGCCGCCGTCACCTGGGCCGTCTACCTGCGCAGGACCTCAGCCGACGAGACGGCAACCAGCCTCGGGCATTTCTCGGTCTGAGGAGGCGGGGCTCGCTCGGCGACCTAACGCTTGGAGGCGCAGTCGATGCAGTCGCGGGCTGCGGGCTTGGCCTCGAGCCGGGCCGGGGTGATCTGGTTGCCGCACGTCTCACAGATGCCGTAGGTGCCGGCCTCGAGCTTGTCGAGCGCCTCGGTCACCTGGTCCAACGTCTCCTGCAGCGAGGTGGCCAAGGCTTCGACCTCGCCCCGCTCTGCGGTCACCTGGCTGGAGTCGGCGAAGTTCTGGTCGAACGACATGCGGCCGGCCGGGCCGTAGCCCAGATCGGCGAGCTGCTGGGTGAGGTGGGCCCTCTCCTGCTCCAGCTGCGAGCGCTGACCACCGAGAGCTGCGTCGTTGGGCACCGCCCCACCCTACCTGGGCTTTCCACTGCGAGCGCGCGGGTGGACAGCCCGGTAGCTCCGCCGGAGGCGATCATCGGCGCCCCGAGTGTAGGCCTGGGTCGAGGAGGCGGAGGCGTGACCGAGGAGCTCCTGTACGTCGTGCGCGTCGGCGCCGTGGGCCATCATGTGCGTCGCGCAGGAGTGGCGCAGGACGTGAGGGGTGAGCCGGCCGGCCAGCCCCGCCCTCTCGCCGTGATGGTTGACGATGCGCCACGCCCCCTGGCGGGACAGCCTTCCGCCCCGAGCATTGAGGAACAGCGCCTCGGCATCGTCCCGGCGGGCCCACCGCACCGGGCTGAGGGCTCCCCGCCCCGGCGGCGCCACCCAGGAGGTGAGTGCTGCGACGGCCGGGTCCCCGACGGGCACGACCCGCTCCCGGTCCTGGGCGGTCGGCCCGTCGCCATCTCTGACGTGAAGCTGTCCGGTGGCGAGGTCGACGTCGGCGAGGGACAACCCCACCAGCTCCGAGACCCGCAGGCCACAGGCGTAGAGCACCTCCACGATGGCGCGGTCACGACGGGTGACAGCGTCGTCGCCGACGATGGCGCCGAGCAGGCGGACCACCTCGTCCTCGGACAACGCACGGGGTGGACCGGCGGTCACGCGTGGCGGCCCCACTTGCCCGGCGGGGTTGCCCAGGGCCCTGCCCTCGATCTCGAGGAACCGGTGAAGCGCCCGCACCGACACCAGGGCCCGGGCCACCGACGCCGGCGCCCGCCCGGCGGCGCGCAGCGTGCCCACGTAATCCTCCACCACCGCCTCGGTGACCTGGTCGGGGACCACGCCTCGCTCCGCCAGGAACCGGCCGTAGGCCGCCAGGTCGCGCCGGTAGGCGGCGACGGTGTTGGCCGACCTCCCCTTGGCGGCCAGCCACGTGAGCAGCTCCTCGGCCCCCGCCGTGCCTACGGCCACCTCAGTCGGCGAGACAGGCAAGGGGGTCGGCGGCCGTCATGGCGAGGGCTTCGGCGGCGGCGGCGTTGGTGAGCCGGCCGTCCACGGTGGTGACGCCCCCCAGCAGCGCCCGATCGCGGCTCACCGCCTCGCGCACGCCCAGCCCGGCCAGCTCCACCACGTAGGGCAGCGTGGCGCCGGTGAGGGCGTAGGTCGAGGTGTGGGGGACGGCGCCGGGGACGTTGCCCACCGCGTAATGGATGACGTCGTGGACCACATAGGTGGGGTGGGCGTGGGTCGTTTCGTGGATCGTGTCCACACAGCCGCCCTGGTCGACGGCCACGTCGACGATCACCGCTCCGGGCTTCATGGCCGCCACCATGTCGTCGGTGACGAGCACCGGGGCCCTGCCCCCGGGGACGAGCACGGCGCCGATGACCAGGTCGGCCTCGGCCACCGACCGCTCGATGACTCCCCGGTTCGACGCCAGGGTCATGATCCGGCCCCGGTGGATCTGGTCGACCCAGCGCAGGCGCTCGAGGTTCCTGTCGAGGAGCAGGACCTCGGCCTCCATGCCCTGGGCGATCCACGCCGCGTTCCATCCCACGTTGCCGGCGCCCAGCACGACCACGCGCGCCGGTCGCACGCCGGGAGCCCCGCCCAGCAGCACTCCTCGTCCCCCGGCGTCTCGCTCCAGGTGATGAGCGCCGATCTGGGGCGCCATGCGCCCCGCCACCTCGCTCATCGGGGCGAGGAGCGGGAGCCCGCCATCGGCCGTCTGGACGGTCTCGTAGGCCAGGGCGGTGGTGCCGGCGTCGAGGAGACCGTGGGCCACCTCCGGGAAGGCGGCGAGGTGGAGGTAGGTGAACAGCACCGTGTCGGCCCGCAGGTGAGCCAGCTCCTCCGCCTGGGGCTCTTTGACCTTCACGACCAGGCCGGCCCCCCAGGCGTCGGCGGCGTCGACCAGGTCGGCCCCCGCGGCGGCGTACTCGCGGTCGTAGATCGACGAGTCCTCGCCCGCTCCCCACTCGACCAGCACCCGGTGCCCGTGGGCCACCAGTTCCTGGGTCCCGTCGGGCGTGAGGGCCACCCGATGCTCGCCTTCTTTGGTCTCCCGGGGGACGCCGACGTTCACGACCACCGAGGGTAGGGCGTCGGGAGCTACAAGGCCTCCCGGGCCAGGGTCAGGCCGATGATCGACTTGGCGTCGACCAGCTGGCCGGTGGCAACGAGGCGGGGCACGTCGGCCAGGGCGATCTCCTCGACGCTCATGTGCTGTTCCTCGACGCCTTGGGCCGAGGCATCCACCGTCTCCAGGTCGGTGGCCAGGTAGACGATCGAGTGCTCGTCGCAGAACCCCGGCGAGTTGTAGAACTCGGCCAGCTTGCGCAGGTTCCCGGCCCGCCGGCCCACCTCCTCCTCGAGCTCTCGAGCCGCGGTGAGCTCAGGCTCCTCGCCGTCGACATCGCGCTTGCCGGCGGGGATCTCCAGCAGCACCCGGTCGACGGCGGCCCGGTACTGGCGCACCATGAGCACCGAGCGGCCGCCGTCGACTACGGGCACCACCGACACCGCACCCGGGTGGCGCACCACGTCACGCTCGAAGGTGCCGCCCGAAGGGTCGGCGAAGGTGGCCTGCACGGTGGTGATCAGATGGCCGGCGTACACGACCCGCTCGTCGAGTCTGGAAAAGCCGCCCCCGCCGGTGGGCACTACCCGCTCTGACGGACGAACCCCGCCGTCCCGGCAGTCCCGGCTGTCCCGGCGATTCGTTCGGGCTCAGGGACGAGAGCCTCGGCCACAAGGAGGGCCCCGGCATCGGCGTCCAACCGGTTCGACGCCCGGTCGCCAGCAGCGCCCACGAAGGCCCGGAACAGCGGGTGGGGCCGGTCGGGTCGGCTCTTGAACTCGGGGTGGGCTTGGGTGCCCACCCAGAAGGGGTGGCCCGACAGCTCCACGAACTCGACCAGGCGGTCATCGGGTGAGGTGCCGACGCTCAACAGCCCGGCGTTCTCGAGACGCCGGCGGTACCGGGGGTTGACCTCCCAGCGATGGCGGTGGCGCTCGTAGACGATGGTCTCGCCGTAGGCCCGGGCCACGGCCGAGTCCGGGCGCAGGCGCGCCGGGTAGACGCCCAGGCGCATGGTGCCGCCGTAGTTCACGATCTCGCGCTGGTCTTCCATGAGGTCGATCACCGGATGGGGCGACTCGCCGTCGAACTCCGAGGAGTTGGCCCGCTCCAACCCGCACACGCTGCGGGCGAACTCGATCACCATGGTCTGCATACCCAGGCACAGGCCCAGGCACGGGATGGCGTGCTCGCGGGCGTAACCCACGGCGGCGATCTTGCCCTCGATGCCTCTGGGGCCGAACCCCCCGGGCACCACCAGGCCGTCGAGGTCGCGCAGGCGACCCTCGGCCAGCAGGCCCTCGACGTCCTCGGCTTGGATCCAGTCGATGTCGACCCGGGCGCCGTGGTCGTAGCCACCGTGGCGGAGGGCCTCGACCACCGACAGGTAGGCGTCGGGGAGCACCACGTACTTGCCGATGAGACCGATGCGCACCGGCGTGGTGGCCGCCTCCACGCGCTTGACGAGGCCCTGCCACGACGTGAGGTCGGGGGCATACTCGGGGCCTTCGAAGCGGAGCAACCGGCACACGTAGTCGTCGAGGCCCTCGTCGTGGAGGACGAGGGGGATCTCGTAGAGGTTGTCGGCGTCGACGGCACTGACCACGGCGGCCTCGGGCACATCGGACAGCAGGGAGATCTTGCGCTTGAGGCCCTCGCTGAGGGGACGGTCGCTGCGGCAGACGATGGCGTCGGGCTGGATGCCACGGGCCCGCAGCTCGGTCACCGAGTGCTGGGTCGGCTTGGTTTTCTGCTCGCCCGAGGGCCCGATGAACGGCACCAGGGTGACGTGGACGTAGCAGACGTTGTCGCGCCCGACATCGTTGCGGAACTGGCGGATGGCCTCGAGGAACGGGAGGATCTCGATGTCGCCGACGGTGCCACCCACCTCGGTGATGACCACGTCGACATCGTCGCCCGCCACCCGCAGGACCCGAGCCTTGATCTCGTTGGTGATGTGGGGGATCACCTGCACGGTGACGCCCAGGTAGTCGCCCCGCCGTTCCTTGGCCAGCACCGACTGGTAGATCGAACCGGTGGTGGCATTGGAGTCGCGGTGGAGGTTCTCGTCGATGAAGCGCTCGTAGTGACCCAGGTCGAGGTCGGTCTCGCCGCCGTCCTCGGTGACGAACACCTCGCCGTGCTGGAACGGGTTCATGGTGCCCGGATCGACGTTGATGTAGGGGTCGAGCTTCTGCATCGTCACCCGCAGGCCCCGGCTCTTGAGCAGTCGGCCCAGCGACGAGGCGGTGAGTCCCTTGCCGAGGGAGCTGGCCACGCCCCCCGTGACGAAGATGTGCTTGGTCACGAAAACCTCACCGTCACGACAACCTCACCGCGCCACGGTACCGCACCGGATCGGGTGCCCAGCGGACCGAGGGCCGGATGTGCGTTGCTGTCGTCAACCTGTATAAGGTGAGCCTGACGAGTTCTCTAAGGAGTGCCTAATAATGGTCTGGTCAGAATCTCGTCGACCGCTGCTGGTGGCCGCCGTCGTTGCCGTCATGGCGGCGTGCACGTCCACCTCGGGTGGTGCGGCAACCGGCATCGTCGCCACCGACAGCGCCTGCAAGGTCGCCACCGCCGACCTCGGGGCCGGAAAGCACACCTTCTCGGTCACCAACGACGGCGACAAGGTCACCGAGGTGTATGTCTACGCACCGGGCGACCGGGTGGTGGCCGAGAAGGAGAACATCGGGCCCGGTACCACCACGAGGTTCACCGCCGACCTCGCCGCCGGACGGTACGAGATCGCCTGCAAGCCCGGCCAGACCGGCAACGGCATCCGCCAGGTGCTCACCGTCACCGGTGCCGGTGGAGCGCCGGTACGGCCCGCCGACCGAAAGGTCGCTTTCCAGGCAGTCGACTACTCTTACACCGGCCTGGAGAACCTGTCGGTGCGCACCGGCGAGACGATCGAGTTCGACATGGTCAACCGGGGCACCATGGACCACGAGTTCGAGGTCATCGGCCCCGACGGCACGACGTCGGGTGAGATCGGCCCCACCAAGGCGGGGGCCTCCGGTATGGCCACCCTCACCTTTGCCACCCCGGGCACCTACCGGTTCCGGTGTGGCATCGACGATCATGAAGCTCGGGGGATGAGCGGCACCTTTGTCGTCGTCGCCTGATTGGCCGCTACCCGGCGTCGTCGGGTTCGGAGAGGATGGCGGCGGCCTTGTCGACGGCCCGGCGCGCACGGGTGAGACGGCGCTCGTCCACTGGCAACTCCGTGCCACCGGCGTCGATCGACTCGCGCAGGCGGATGATGGCGAGGTCGGTGAGCTCCTCGGAGATCGCCTCCAGACGGGACCGGATGTCGTCGAACTCGCCGGCCATTGTTCCCTCCTCCGCTCCCTGGGCTGGGATGTGCATGCTACTGTATGCGCATGTTGACTCGTCGGCTGCAGATCCTGCTCGACGAGGCCCGGTACGCCAGGCTGGCCCGTCGGGCCCATGAGCGCGGCTCGTCGATCGCCACCCTGGTGCGGGAGGCGATCGACTCCTCGTTCCCCGCCGTCGATGCCGACAAGCGGGTGGCCGCCGCCCGGATCCTGCAAGCCGATCCCATGCCGGTGCCCGACGATCCCGACGACCTCGGGACCGAGATCGCCCAGACCCGCACGAAATGGGCCTGATCGTCCTCGACACGTCGGTGCTCGTCTACGCCGTCGGTACCGAACACCCTCTGCGCGAGCCCTGCCGTCGATTGATCGCCTCCCTCGGAGACGGCGTCGAGGCCACGACGACGATCGAGGTCATCCAGGAGTTCGCCCACGTGAGGGCGAGGCGGCGCAGTCGGGGCGACGCCAACGGGCTGGCCCGAAGCTTCATCACCGCCCTGGCCCCCCTGCTGGTGCCCACGACCACTGACCTGGTCGACGGCTTGGTGCTGTTCGGCCAGCACCCGGCGTTGGACTGCTTCGATGCCGTGCTCGCCGCCACCTGCGTGGCGCGCCGGGCCGAGGCTCTGGTGTCAGCCGACCAGGCCTTCGCCGACATCGATGGGCTCAACCGGGTCGACCCCGCCGGTCCCGACCTCGATCGGCTTCTCGCCTCGTCCTGACCCCGACCAGTCGGTAGGCCTCACGCACCGGAGCCGTCCGAGTCGGCGGTCCTCGCTAGCCTGGCGCTCAGTGTCGACGCCCGCCAACCTCGTCCTCGGCCCGTGGATCGCCGCCGAGGGCCGGCGGATCGAGGCCGACCTCCTGGAATGGGTGCGGATACCGTCGATCTCGGCCCAGCCCGACCACGCCGGCGACGTGGCCCGCTCGGCCCGGTTCACCGCCGAGCTGTTGACCCGGGCCGGCCTCGACCACGTGGAGATCCTGGAGACGGCCGGCGCCCCCTCGGTCTACGCCGACCACCTCCTGGCCGGGCCCCAGGCGCCGACGGCCCTCGTCTACGGCCACCACGACGTCCAGCCCGTCGACCCCCTTGACGAATGGCACTCCCCGCCCTTCGAGCCCCAGATCACCGACGGCCAGTGCCGGGGCCGGGGCGCGGTCGACGACAAGGGCCAGGTGCTGTTCCAGATCGAGGCCGTGCGCGGGCTTCTCGCCGCCGGCGGCGAGCTCCCG